>NZ_JBNNVG010000020.1:42870-105107 GCF_050280425.1 Lysinibacillus sp. NPDC093190
AACTGGGGCGACTGGTGAACCTGGAGCTACTGGCGTTACTGGTTCTACTGGTTCTACTGGTTCTACTGGTTCTACTGGTTCTACTGGTTCTACTGGCGCTACTGGTGTTACTGGCGGTACTGGCGGTACTGGGAACACTGGCGCTACTGGCGCTACTGGTGTTACTGGTGTTACCGGGGCGACTGGGGACACTGGACCTACTGGTGCTACTGGCGTTACTGGTTCTACGGGCGCGACTGGTGTAACCGGGGCTACCGGGGCTATCGGTACGACTGGCACCACTGGACCAGCATTTACAGAAGGTTTCTCAGCATTTGTTAATACTTTATCAGTAAGCGCTTCTACTACAATCACTAACTGGAGTGTTGCAGCTCCATATTTCACAACACCATCATTCAATCCAACGACCGGAATTTTCACTGTTCCAACGACTGGAAGATATGCTTTTGAAGCTACAATCAACTACTCAACTGCTGCAGCAATTACCGTAACCTTAGGGGCTGGCATCAATCCATCATTTGCTATTCGCCAAAACACTACAACAAATTTAATAAGCGGTTTATTCCCTGTATTAAATATAGCTGTAACCCTGTTAACCTTACGTGCTGTCCTTGGTAATGGGACAGTAACATTAGCTGGAGAAGCCGATTTAAATGCAGGTGATGTCATTGATTTATTCTACAATGCTAACGGTTTAACATTAGGACTCACTCTTGGAGGAGCTAACTCCGGCGGTATTGTATGGTCATGTCACCGAATTTCATAGCATTAAGATCTTTACTGGGAAAGTAGAAGCTTACTTTCCCAGTTTTTAAATTGAGACCCCTAACTTGTGAAATTTGTACTTTGCCCTATCAAATTTCATACTCTTTACAAATTACCCCTTATCGAATCTCTTAAAAATCCGGATTACTAACAAGCAATAAAAAAGTAGTACAAACATTGATTTTTCAAGTTTGTACTACTTACTAATAACCATTTAATCCCCAAACATTTCCTTCAACATTTCGTCAGCAACATTTTTACCTTGTTCAACACACTCAGGTATTGATATTCCTTCGAAGGAACTCCCCGAAAGCCTGACAGTCGGAAAATGTTCATGTAATTCTTGTTTTACACGCTCTACCTTTGCCTCATGTCCTACCGTATACTGTGGCATGGCATTTTTCCAGCGGGAAACGACAGTCATTAACGGTTCTCCATCTACACCAATTGTTTTCATTAAATCCTGCATTACGGTCTTTTCAATTTCAGTATCGGATAGCGCTACAATTGCCTCGTCGCCCACTCGGCCAATATAACTGCGCAACAGCACGTAATCATCTGGTGTTGTGCCAGGCCACTTTCGATTCATCCAAGTACAAGAAGTTATTGAAAAATCACTATTTCGAGAGACAAAAAATGATAACGCATCTAAATCACCTAACTGGTCTTTTTTAAATGCCATTGTCACAGTAGCAATAGTTGCTGCCTTCATCGTACTCAATTCAGTTAATAACTGGTGTTTGCTGAACATTTTTCTTGCCACATTAAAAGGTGTAGCAATAATAACAACATCTGCTTTTAATTGTGTAAAATTGTTTAACACAACTTGGACAGTATCATCCTTACCATGCTCAATTTCCTCGACCTTAACACCCTTCATAACTGTCCCAGGAAGTAGTGATTCTTCAAGTTTTTCGATAAGTGTCTCCAGACCATTATTAAATGTTTGAAAAATGCCCTTATCTTTCGCAGTGAGATCGTTACTTAAAAAATTCGTACCGGACTTTTTCATCCCAATAAGTAGGCTACGATATTTTTGCTCTAATCCATAGAGCTGCGGAAATGTTGAACGCATGCTTAACTGCTCAATATCACCAGCAAATGTTCCTGCAAGTAATGGCTCTACTAGATTTTCCACAATTTCAGCACCGAATCTTCTTCTAAAAAATTGCCCTAAAGGTTGGTCATCATCCTGTGCAGAACGAGGGATGAAAAAATCCCCCGCAGCACGAACTTTCCCGCTAAGTGAAAACAATCCTGATGTAATAAATGACGAAACATGTGGTGTTGCCCCGGACAAAAGACTACTTGGGATTGGATACAATTGACTACCAACGGCAACGTAAGTCGGTCCTGCATTGCTTGTAATCATTTCCTGTTCAATACCTAAATCCTTTGCCAAGGCATATACATAGTTCTCACGATCAAAAAAAGATTCTGGCCCGCGCTCGATAATACAGCCATCTTTTCTCAGGGTTTGTATTTTTCCGCCAAGACGTAATGACGACTCGACAAGTACGATATCTAACGGCAATTCTTTTGCGCTTGCTTCTTTTTGCAAATAGAACGCAGCTGTGAGGCCAGTAATGCCACCGCCTACAACAACTACCTTTCGTCTTTTCTGAGTCACCAACATCATCACTTTCTTTTCGCTTAGCTTAATTTTTTATGAATGGCATCAACCATTGCATCAATAAATAACGGGTGTGTATTTGGCATTGCTGGACGATAATATTTCGCGCCAAGTTCATCACAAACAACTTTACATTCATAATCGTTGTCATATAAAACTTCTAAATGTTCTGTTACAAAGCCAACTGGCGTATAAACGAATGAACGGAAGCCCTTTTGCTCGTAAAGTTCACGCGTTAAGTCCTGAACATCTGGACCAATCCATGGCTCAGGTGTTTGCCCTGCTGATTGCCAGCCAACTTCTACATTGTTTACACCTGTTGCTTCTTTAATTAGTCGAGCCGTATCAATTAATTGATCTTCATATGGATCGCCTAGCTCTTTAATTTTTTCTGGAAGTGAATGTGCAGACACGATTAAACATGCATTTTCTCGTTCTTCATCAGACATTGCATTAAACGTTTCATTCACTTTCATTTTCCAATACTCAATGAACTTCGGTTCATCATACCAAGATTCTACAGATGTAATTGTTAATCGATCTCCTGCTGCTTCTGTTGCACGACCATTATATGATTTAATGGAGAACGTTGAGAAGTGAGGAGCTAATACGATAGAAACCGCTTCTTTAATACTTTCTGCTACCATTCCTTCTACAGCATCTTCAATGAATGGGTGAATATGCTTTAAACCGATAAATAATTTGTATTCCACATTATCTTGCACTTCATTTAAGCGTGCACATAAAGCCTCGGCCTGCGCTTTTGTAGCAGCAGCAAGTGGCGATAATCCACCGATGGCCTCATAACGACCGCGTAAATCTTCTAAATGCTCTTCTGATGGTTTGCGACCATGACGAATATGCGTATAGTAAGGTTCGATGTCTTCTTCTTTATAGGGTGTTCCGTATGCCATAACTAATAAGCCTTTAACTTCTTTCATTACCTTTTCACCTCTAAATAATAGTTAAATATATCTTTAATCGTATAGTATGTGACAAAAAGAAGCTGTCCAATTCATTAGGTTGGACAGCACCCTTTCTACGATGAAATCGAGATATCATTCATAGAAAAGAATATGGGATTTAATAAATTGTTCACTTCTACATTAAGAACGAGCTTGGATTTGTTGAGCACTATACTCATGAATAAGAGCTGTTAAACGTTTTAACACTTCTGGGTCTACCTCTGGGAATACACCATGACCTAGGTTAAAGATATGTCCTGGCATTTCTAAGCCTTGATCGATAATATCTTTCGTGCGTTTTTCAATAATTGACCAGTCAGCAAGTAATAGTGATGGATCTAAATTGCCTTGCACTGGTTTAGTTATACCGTTTGCACGCGCTTCTTTAATTGGTAAACGCCAATCTAAGCCAACTACATCAATCGGTAAATCATTCCATTCTTTCGCTAAATGACTTGCACCGACGCCAAATTGAATAAGTGGCACATTTTCTTTTTTCAGCTCAGCAAAAATACGTGTCATAATTGGTTTAATGAAAACACGATAGTCTTCAACATTTAAAGCACCAACCCAAGAGTCAAATATTTGGATAGCTTTTGCTCCCGCTTCGACTTGGGCAGAAACATCAGAAATAATCATGTCAGCTAATTTGTCCATTAAGGCAAACCAAGCTTGAGGCTCTGATACCATAAATGACTTTGTTTTATTATAATTTCTTGAAGGACCACCTTCAATCATATAGCTTGCGAGAGTGAATGGCGCACCTGCAAAACAGATTAGAGGTACATTTAGTTGTTCTTCTGTTAACATTTTTATCGTTTCTAAAACGTACGGTGTATGTTCCTTCGCATTGAATTCACCTAGTTTTTCTATATCAGCGACTGAGCGAATAGGATTTGAAATTACAGGACCTACGCCTGCTTTGATTTTCACATCTACCCCAATACCTGGGAGTGGAGTTACTATATCTTTGTATAAAATTGCCGCATCAACATTGTAATTTTCTACTGGCAATCTCGTTACATATGCACAAAGCTCAGGTTGAAGTGTAATTTCCTCTAAAGAATACTTTTCTTTAATCGCACGATATTCTGGCTGAGAGCGTCCTGCTTGTCGCATATACCATACTGGTGTATGTTCAGTTCTTTCTCCTCGTGCAGCACGTAGAAGAGTATCATTAAAAGTTGTCATGAATAGTTCCTTCCCCTCAATAAAGTTCATATCGTAAAATTCTCTTGTTTATTCTGTTATTATTGATATCCGTTTTCAATAGTAAACGCTTCCTCTGTTATTGTATAGTTTTCATAGGGAAATGTCATAAAATTGTTCTTTCTAAGGGATTTCTTTTTTGACAAAGCTTTAGACTTTCATTTTAATGGAGATAATCACGCTATATTACGAAAATTCATAAGGAGGTCAATTTTATGTATATTTATTTAACTTCTGGTACAGGTGATTTTTTAGAACAGCTAAAGAATAAATATCCAAACGAGGTAATGATTTTAATACACGGAGAAGGAAACTCTGTGCTTATACATGAAATCGAAGGAAAATCTGTCTTTGCCACACCACGTAAGTTTGAAGTGCTAGATTCAGTAAATGATTTAGAAGAACGTGGTTTCTTTGTATTCAACAATATCCCCGTTACAGATGAAGGGCGACCAGTTTTTGAACATCGCTTTTTAAATCGAGCACGCGCTATTGAAGATGAACCAGGCTTCGTAGCATTCCGACTACTTCGTCCATTAAATAGTGAAACATACATCGTCATGACACAATGGAACGGTCCTCATTCATTCGAAGCATGGAAAAGCTCAAAGGCATTTGCCTCCGCACATCCTGAACGTAAAGAACCAACTGGTGTGAATCAGCAAAATATTTTCTCAGCAGCTTCCTATGTCACAACCTATAGCGCTGCTCCAAAAGAAGAAAACGAAGATTAGCTGAGGCGCGCAGGGATTCACTGCTTACTGGAGTATTCCTCTGGGCTCGCGGGTATTCGTTGCTCTTCCTCGGGTATTTTCCGGGTGTGCGGGTATTCGCTGCTCTTCCTCGGGTATCCGTTTCCTTTCCCGGGACGCGCGGAATTTATTACTCTTGCTAAGAATATTTTATTATAAGAAGTGTTGACCTGCTGTTTTTCCAGTTAGTGGAACTATTATACAATTCTAGGATAATCTGTTTAAGGAGGTTTTACTTTGAACCAACGTCTACTTGAAAAGATTGATGCTCATTTTGATGAAATGGTGGCGATTCGCCGTCATCTACATATGCATCCGGAGCTGAGCTTCCAGGAGCAAGAAACGGCTAACTATATTATTCAATTTTATAGAAATCTAGGCGTACCGCTTGAAGCGAATGTCAGTGGCTACGGTTTAATTGCCCGCATTAAAGGAAGCAAGCCTGGCAAAACGATTGCCTTACGAGCAGACTTTGATGCACTTCCTATACAAGATGAAAAAGATGTACCTTACAAATCAACTGTATCTGGCGTTATGCATGCTTGCGGGCATGATGGTCATACAGCTACTTTGTTAATTATCGGTAAGCTATTGTGGGAAATGCGCGATGAATTAGCAGGAGAATATGTACTAATTCATCAGCATGCTGAAGAAGCTGATCCAGGTGGAGCAATTGGGATGGTACAGGCTGGAGCTTTGAATGGCGTTGATGCTATTTTTGGTACCCATCTATCTTCTAACCATCCAACAGGCATGATTGGCTACCGCGTAGGACCGATGATGGCCGCTGTTGATAGTTTCGAAATGAAAATTCAAGGTCAGGGCGGTCACGGTGCTCATCCGCATCAAACAAAGGATGCGATCGTTATTGGCTCTCAGCTCGTTATGAATTTACAACAACTTGTCGCACGTCGTGTTGACCCAATCGAATCGGCTGTTTTATCAGTTGGTTCATTCGTGGCATCTAATGCTGACAATATTATTGCCGATACAGCCTATTTAAATGGCACAATTCGAACATTTGATAAGGATGTTCGTGAAGCGATGGAGCGTGAGTTTAAACGGGTTATACAAGGTACAGAAATTGCGCATGATTGTACAATTGAGCTTGATTATCGTCGTGGCTACCCTGCAGTTGTCAATCATGAGAAGGAAACACTATTTGTGCGTAATATCGCACAGGATATTTGTGATGTTGTTGAGGTTGAAGCTACTATGGGGGCTGAAGATTTCTCTTACTACTTAGAAGAAAAGCCAGGTACATTCTTCTTTACTGGAGCCGAACCAGCTGAATATGCACCACATCATCATCCAAAATTCGATATAGATGAAAAAGGCATGCTCATTGCTGCAAAGGTATTATTAACAGCAGCACTAGACTATCAATTTGTTGAATAAAAAATAAAGCTCATATTTCCAATTCTTTTATTGGAGAAATGAGCTTTTATAATTAGAAAAAAATAAAGGTTCATCACCAAAGCGTGTGGTTGATTTCCGTTGCTACTGGGTGCTTTCCTGGGGGCGTCCGATGAGCCGCTAATCCCCGAGGAGTCACCCAGTCTCCACTTCAATCAACTTAGTCGCATGACATACGTTTTAACAAAAGTCGAAATTAACTATATTCAAGATTTTGAGACCTTCGCAGTCAATTCACTTACAACCAGTATGATGATAAAAGTTACATAGAACATTGGCTGTGTGATACCACATAAACCAACTATAATAGCTTGAGTGATCATCGCAAGACGCACAATTTGATTGACTGCTACCTTGCGTGCTTCATCAGGTAAAGGATACAGCATATCCATACGGAATTCACCGCTGGATAATAAAGCCTGCTTTAATTGAATGGTTGTCGCAAAGCTTAATGCACCTGCAACAATCCATGTAACGACTGGAATATCTACAAAGGCTGCAATAACAGCTGAAATCACTGTTAATCGGAGCCATAAATAAAAATGATCATCTGTTCGGACGAATGTACGGAACACCAAGTACTTTTGAGCTTTGTCCTTTTTGTATGGCACAAATTTGTAGAGCCAGTCAAGCCAACCACGACGACGGATGCTACCACGTAAATGCGGAACGTCTGTAAAATAATTAGCGAAACGATAGAAGCTCATCATGCGATTTTGTTCCAACTTCACAAAATGCTCGTAAGGGACAGGCTCACCTGCACATTTTTTTCTAAATATTACAATATACACACACCCAATTGCAGCAGCAACAATCGCTAAAATAAGCTGCATATGAAGCCCCATGTACACAGCAACACTAAAGATAACAGCTCGAATTAGCTTGTCCACCCAAATCATTTGACCACGTTCACTATAACGATAGCTAAATTCACCCTGAACGCTCAAATACTTCAATATAATAATAAGTAATAACACTGACCAAATTTCAAATGTTGTTAATTCAGTAACAGCCTTTAGTAAAGGGATACTAACGATATAAACAATTGCCACAATCCAAACCTGTGACCAAAACGTCCACGCTAACGCCTTTTTAAAATACTGTGACATTTTTGATTCTAAAGGTAATAAATACACTTGGTCCGGCTCTCTTAAAAGTGAAGTTGGACGACTAAATGCAAGTAAAATCCCCACAAACACCGCGATTAATACTTCTGCTGGAAAATCAGGCTGTACAATTTTCAGCCATTCACTATATTGATAGCCCCCTGCTCCGATAAGAAATACTAGTACAATCGCTAGATGTCCTGTAAAAATAAATCGCATATATTTTTGTACTTCACCTATATAGTGCATGAAGCGAGAGGACCATACATCACGCAAGTTCTTCATGGTCGCTCTCCTTTGTCATTGCAATATATAAATCATCCAATGTCGCATGTGGCATCGCAAATGCCTTGCGTAAATCCTCCATTGTTCCTTGTGCTCGCACACGTCCTTCATGCAATAAAATGATGCGGTCACAATGCTTTTCAGCGGTCGATAAAATGTGCGTAGACATTAATATAGAAGCGCCCTCTTTTTTCTTTTCATCCATCTGATCAAGCAATGATTGAATTCCAAGTGGATCGAGCCCCACAAAAGGCTCATCAATAATGTAAAGACTTGGATTGACTAAAAAGGCACACATAATCATAACCTTTTGACGCATCCCCTTTGAGAAATGCGAAGGGAACCAATTAAGTCGCTTTTCCATTCGAAATTCTTTTAATAATAATTGTGAACGAGCTGCAAGTGTTGCTTCATCTAGGCCGTATGCCATCGCTGTTAATTCTAAATGTTCACGTAATGTTAGCTCATCGTATAATACAGGTGTTTCAGGAATATAGGAAAATGCTGTACGATACTTGTCCGTATTTTCCTTTAACGTCACACCATTTAAACGAATGTCTCCTTCTTTTGGAAGCATTGTTCCGATGATATGCTTAATCGTTGTACTTTTACCAGCTCCATTTAAGCCGATTAAGCCAACAAGCTCCCCTTTTTCAATCGTAAATGACAAATCTTTAATAACAGGCTTTCTCGTATAACCACCTGTCACATGTTGTACCTCTAATACCGTCATGCCCTCACTCCTCTTCTCGTTTATATTTTATCAAAAATTAGCAAATGATACAGTTATGAGTATGATAGAATGTACTTACATATAAAATAAGGAGGAATTTTCGAATGAGCGATTGCCTATTTTGCAAAATCATTGATGGATCCATTCCAAGTACAAAAATTTATGAAGACGAACATGTCTTTGCATTTACTGACATTTCACCTGTAGCAAAGGGGCATACCCTATTAATTCCAAAACATCACTGTAAGGATCTATTCGAAATGCCTGAGGATGTGGCTCGTAATTTATATGCAGTAGCACCGAAAATTGCGAATGCTATAAAAGCTGTTTTTAATCCAATTGGACTGAATACCATTAATAATAATGGTGCTGCAGCAGGACAAACTGTTTTCCACTACCACTTACATTTTATTCCTCGTTACGATGAAAAAGAAGGCTTAGGCTTAATTTGGCAAACACAAAAATATACACCAGAGCAATTAACTGAAGTTGCGGAAAGTATTAAAGCTAACCTTAAATAATCGATGTTCTGACCACTCAAATTGTCAGAATTGTCTATTGCAATTTTAATATTTATAGCGTACAATCACAAATAAGTTTCGCTAACGGTCATAGGACACGTTAGGAGACAAAAAGATTAGCATAGTCGAGGAGAGATTAGAAATGAATACAAAGAATTTAGTATTAATGGCACTTTTAGTCGGTATTGGTGCTACCCTTTATGTGGTCACACCAGGTATGGTAAACGGCATGAAGCCTGATTTCATGCTAACAATGATGTTTATTGGCATTTTATTGTTCCCAACTGTTAAAGAAACGTTCTTACTTTCTTTAGCAACCGGTGTACTATCAGGATTGTTTACAACGTTTCCAGCCGGACTTGTTCCAAATATTATCGATAAAGCAGTTACAGGCTTTGTCTTTTTAGCTATATTAATTGTGCTAAAAAAATTGGCAAGCAATTTTATAGTTTCTGCTGGCTTAGTTGGTTTAGGAACAATTTTATCTGGAACTATCTTTTTAGCAGTGGCACTTTTTGTATTCAATGCAAATGTTGGTGCAACATTCGCTGTTCTGTTTGTAGGCGTTGTATTACCTGCTGTAGCATTTAATGTTATTGCTTTTGCAATTATTTATCCTATAGTTGCAAAATTAGTGAAGCGTTCTAAATTCCAAACAGCTATCTCACTTTAATAAACGGTGCATGAGTCTAGATCATGTACCTTTATCTACAAAGGAAACTAAACCGTGATTCAAAATCACTCGTTTAGTTTCCTTTTTCTTTATGTATTTGTGCATTTCATGGTTTAATAGTAGGTAATACATGATAATTACAGAAATGAGGTATTCGATATGAAAGCAAAACCATTTTTATTTGGACTGACAGCTGGGATCGTAGGCGGTACAATCGCTGTACTTTTTTCAACTCCTCAATCAGGACAACAATTACGTGCCAATTTGCGATCAAATGCTGAGAGCACAAAGGGCAAACTATTAGATGTAAAGCAGCAAGTAGGCACAGTTAAACAATCCGTTAATTCACTTACAAATGAAATGAAAAATAATATACCACTAATAATAAATGATTTAAAACAAACCATTACTACATTCACTGAAGAAATCGAGCCGTCAAAAAATAACTTACAACAAGAAATAGAAGCATTACAGAATTCAATAAGCGAAATCGAGAAAAATGTTGCACAATTTACAGAAAAAAAGAAAAAACCACAAGAAAAAATTGGCGACTAAAGTCCTTAGGCACTAATTAAATATATATATTTTTATTAAATTCAATCTCTATAATATTACTTTTTAGCCACTTTTCAATTTTTTAATTTTTCTAACTTTAAACTTTTTTCCTTTATTGCTATAATATTTTTAAAATGTTAAAGAAAGCAGTAGGTGATGGCTTTGTCAGAGGACTTATACACTCAAAAAGAAGCGATGCTTTATAGTCAAAGAATTGCGCAATTATCAAAAGCCTTATGGAAAGCAGTTGAAAAAGATTGGCAGCAATGGATTAAGCCTTACGATTTAAATATTAATGAACATCATATTTTATGGATTTCGTATCATTTAAAAGGGGCTTCAATTTCTGATGTGGCAAAATTCGGGGTTATGCACGTTTCCACAGCATTTAATTTTTCAAAGAAATTAGAAGAGCGTGGATTCCTTAAGTTTTCAAAGCGAGATGACGACAAGCGTAATACGTACGTTGAGTTAACAGAAGCAGGTACAGAACTTATTGTTGAAATGAACAGTAATTATCATAATACGTATCATTCTGTGCTAGAAGGTTCACTAGCTTTAAAAGACCTATACGGTCGCTTCCCAGAATTTTTAGATGTTATGGCTGTTATTCGCAATATCTATGGAGAGGACTTCATCGACATCTTTGAGCGTTCCTTCCAGCACTTCCGTGATTCCTTTGACACGATAGAAGAACGTTCAACTGTAAAAGGATGAAAGTGAAACTATTAGGCTTTTAGGGTCAGTTACTTAATGGCCGTAGTAGCTTATAAAATCATGCTAAAAGAGGTACTTCAGAAATTTTTCTGAGATACCTCCTTTTTCTTGCATTCTAACATAAATCAATTTAAATTAAATAGGACCATTCATATTACGGAGTTGATAATCATGCATTGTTGGAAAATATTAAATCTTGAACATCATTACGGAACAACGCGTATTATGATCATGTCTATATTTGTTTTTTTTACTGTCTTTTCTCTTTCCTATGTGACATTTAATTTATTTAATGACGAGCACTATACAGATCAGTTGTTTTGGCTTTTTGTTATTGTTATATTTGCAATCTATCCAATCCATAAATGCTTACACTTTCTAGCATTATATGATTTACGTCAACATTTAAAATTGCGTGTGCGTACTCAATTTTATGTTATTCCGGTTCTACACATGCGTATCCGTGAACCTTTATCGAAAAATCGTTATATTTTAGCTTTACTCACACCATTTATTGTTTTAAATACAAGCATTTTATTAGGTACACTGCTATTCCCTGCGTATACCCATTATGCTACATTACTTTTAGCTTACCATTGTAGTCTATGTGTAATTGATATTCTATATGTGAAATATTTATTGAACTCGCCTAAAGACTCCCAGATTGAGGAGACTCCTAAAGGTTATGAAATTTTAGTGCCGCCTACTGTTCACTAAATTACTTGTACTTGTGTTTTATTGACGTTTTTTGTTATGCTATTAATACTGAAAGAGGGGAGGAATAGACTTGCTATTAATGATTGTAGTTCTATTCTCGGTATTCTATTTATTTCAAATAAACCGCATGACTTATGCGCTGTGCATGCGACGTGAAATTCCCGAAGAAAAGCAACCAAAAGTATTCCGAACTATAAATATACTTATTACAATTTTACTTGTCTCATTTTATATTGAAGTTTTATATGCAGTATAGTTAAAAAGAAAAGTGCATAACGTCTGCACGCATAGAGGTAAATCGGACACCTTATGTGATAACTCGGCCAGACCAATCATATTTTTGTGCGGTGCGGTGCGGTGCGGATGCCTAACATTGTCAAAAAAAGCTAAGGATGTTAAACCCTTAGCTTTTTGTCATTTTTATTAATTAGTATAGGAACGCTGCACCAACAATAATTAATAAGATAAATAACACAACTAATAAAGCAAAGCCTGAGCCGTAGCCACCGCCGCCACCATATCCTCCGCTGCTCATAACTTCACCCCCTTTCTTTTCTATATCCTATGCGCTTGAAAATTTGAAATATAGGCTATACTCAAGGGGGGAACCATTTTGTTTTTAAAACGTTTATGTTATAGTAAAAAATGGACGAAACCATTGTAAGGAGAGAATATCCACTATGAAAAAGACAGTTTTATCTTTAACATTAGCTGCTTCGGTATTAGCGCTTGGTGCTTGTAGCGGAGGAGACAACAAAACGATTGCAACTTCAAAAGTAGGCGACATTACAGTTGCTGATTTTAACAAAACATCAAAATCTTTAGCAGGTTCTAAGATACTTGAACAAATGTTGACTGAAAAAGTATTAGCGGACAAATATAAAGTATCAGATAAAGAAATCAAAGAAGCATATGACGCAACTGCTTCACAATTAGGTGATAGCTTTGCCCAAGCACTTGCTGAGTACGGCTTAACTGAGGAAGGCTTTAAAGATACTTTACGTATTCAGCTTCTTTCTGAAAAGGCTTTAAAAGATAAAGCTTTTAAAGAAGCAGATGTAAAAAAACATTATGAGCAAATGAAAACTGAGTTAAATGCTCGTCATATTTTAGTAGCAGATGAGAAAACAGCTAAAGAAGTTATTGCCAAAATTAAAGGCGGCGCTAAATTTGCAGATGTAGCTAAAGAATACTCAACTGATACTGGCTCTGCTGAAAAAGGTGGAGAGCTTGGTTGGTTCTCTGTTGGTGCAATGGTAGATGAATTTAATGATGCTGCTTATGCCCTTCCTGTAAATACTTTAAGTGAACCAGTGAAAACAAGCTACGGTTACCACGTTATTGAAGTTACGGAAAAGCGTGATGTAAAAGGTGTTGGCTCATTCAAAGACGAAGAAGCAAACATCCGTTCACAAATGCTAGCTAAATTAACGAACACAGGTCAAAATCAACAAGTTCTTAAAGATATCATTGCAAAATTGGCAAAAGATGCTGATATAAAAACTTCTGATAAAGAATTAGAACCTGCTATCAAGGCCCTTACAACAACAAGTGAGGAGCAAGCTAAAGCTGCTGAAGAAGCAGCTAAAAAAGCTGAAGAAAAAGCTAATAAAGAAAGTAAAGACAACGAAGCTAAAGATACTGAAAAGAAATAATCTAAATAGTTGTTATTTTACTATATGAAAAAGGGTTACGCTGATACAGGCGTAACCCTTTTTATATACAGTCGATTTGAAATAACATTGATTAAAAGTATCTTGAAAACACGTATGAAGGCAAATGAAGAGGATTCATTTTGAATAAAGTTTAATCAAAATGAATCCTCTTTCCTTTTAAATGCTATTTTATTTTTTGATTTAAGGGATAAAGCTTACATCTTTTTCACATTTACTAAATAGTCGGCTTATAAAACGATCGATTATCAAGTGGGAATAGTCGCTCAGTAAATTCACCTGGAGCAGTTTTGCCTAATGCTCGTGTTAGCATATTCATCTTTGCATCAATATTATCAATATAATGCAAGATTTCTGCTTCTTGAATCATCGGTTTTTTCGGACTGCCCCATTCTTCTTTACCGTGGTGAGATAGCACCATATGTTGCAATAGCATGACTTCCTCGCCCTCGATTTCTAGTTCACTAGCAATCTTGGCAATTTCATTGACCATAATTGTAATATGGCCAAGTAAATTCCCTTCAACAGTATACATTGTTGCAACAGGCCCGGATAGCTCAACTACCTTGCCGATATCATGCAGAATAATCCCTGCATATAACAGATCTCGATTTAATGTAGGATATAAATCAGCAATTGCTTTTCCGAGTTTCAACATTGACACCATATGATCCAATAGACCAGACGCATAATCGTGATGATTTTTCGTTGCAGCTGGATATACTAAAATAGCATCCTGATGTTTTTTAATAGCTGCACGCGTAATTCGTGATATATTCGGATTTTTAATATCAAAGAAAAATTGCGTCAATTCTTCATATAATTCTTCTTTTGGAGTTGCTGAGGAAGGAACTAAATCATTAATAGCAATCCCCTCCTCTGGTTTTGCTACACGGATTGATTTTATACGCAATTGATTTTTGCCACGGTAGTCATGAATTTCTCCACCTACGCGGACAATTGCCTCAGCGTGATACATTTTTTCATGTTCTTCATTTGTATCCCATAGCTTTGCCTCAATATCTCCACTTTTATCTTGTAATAACAGTGACATAAATGGCTTTCCAACTGTAGTAACCCCTTTTGCCGCCTGTTTAATTAATAAAAATTGATCAACTGATTCTCCAGCCTGGAGCGTCGTAATACCCTTCATGTTGACGCTACTCCCCTTTCATTTGCTAGTGCTCCAACATCGACAATTTGGTCTTTCTGCCAATGTTCGAGCATCACGTCATGGCAAGTAAAATATAAAATTTGACGTTCATATCCTACTTCTTTCATTAATTGTACCATTTTGTCTGTACGGTTTCGATCAAAATGGACAAAAGGATCGTCCATAATAAATGGAAATGGAGCAGAAGTAGTAAGCGTTTTTGCTAATGCCATGCGCAACGAAATATAAGCTTGCTCCTTCGTTGCCTGTGATAATTCCGCCATTTGATAACGTATTCCAGAAACATCCTGTGTAACAAAATACCCTTCATCATTAATTAAAAGCTTATCGTAACGTCCACCTGTTAACAAATTAAATATTGCATTAACCTCTGTCAAAACAAATGGTAGTTTTTCTTCTCTTAGGCGGAACAATGTTTCATGAATCGCAGTAGCCAATGCCTTTTTTGTAGCCCATTGCCCTATGAGCTGTTGCAACAATGATTTCTCTTCTTCAAACTGTTGAAGCAACTGACCATATTTCTCGTCATTTAGAAGATTCTCCTTTTGGATTTGTAGTGTCGCGCGTTGTTCTAAGCAATGATCTATCGCAACCTGCATTACGCCCCGCTCTTCTTCTAAAGTAAGTAATTTTTCATTAAGCTGTTCCTCATCTATCAATGACTGTTCGTTGTCTACATTTAACGAGGCTAGCTGACTCTGAATGGCTTGAAGTTCTGCTTTTATTTTTTGTTGTTGCTCAAATTGTTCATGAGTTTCATAATAAACCTTCTCTGATTGAGCATTCGCGGCATTAAATAACTGAGTAATTTCAGACTCATAGCTGTCTAAATATGATTGCACCCCTTGAATTTTGGTCTGAAGGCTAGTCAGCTGCTCTTTTGCTTGTTGGGATATCTGTTGCTCCTGCTGTAAAGTAAGAAATGTATTACGTAAATGCATAAAGATTTCTTGCTCACTATACTCTGCCTTTAAGACTTGCTGTGCTTGTTCTAGGAGGTCAATTTTCTCCGCTTGTACCGTTTGTAGAAGAGTAAACGTACTCTTCTTTTTGGCTGCCAATTCTTGAGCACCACGAATGCGCATAAACAGCTCTGGTAATAATGTTTTCGGTATATTCCCCTCTAGCCGATAGCGTCCTAAAAAATGCTGAAGCGATTTCGTGGTCTCATCATTCACCTGCTCAGCCCGCTGAATTTTATATTCAAGTTTCACATATTGACGTTCTTTTTCTTGCTGTTGCTCATTTACATGTAACCAGCGATCTTCAAGTTTTTGTTTTTTTAGCAGGATGGCTTGAGCCATATTTTCCTCCTGCTCTAACTCACGTATTTGCTGACTTTGCTGTTTACTCGGCGCTTCATGTGCTTGTCTAGTAAATTTTAAATATAAAATTATGATCAGTGACATAACCGCTCCTACAACGATTACAGCTATATTTTTTTCCATAACACCATAGATAAACGAAAGTACACTTATGGCTAACACAATAAATATAAAAACACTTGGTTGTTGTTGTTTCGAGCGTTGTGACCTTCCAAAACGCAATTGTTCAAGCTTTCGCTTACGCTGAGGCCACTCTGCTAAAATATGTTCTTCCTCTGTAGATAATGACTCCTGTTGAAGCTGTTGTTTCAGTTGAGCGATTGTATCTAATTCTGCATGTAGTTGCTCCAACGAACGCAAATGAAATTTCAGCTCTTCTTCTGCTTCTTCTAAATGGCTTAACTGTTGTTGGAATTGTTCCTCTTGCTGTAATGATACTGTTTCTTCAAGCAAAATATCCTGCGCGTTTTTTTCCTGAACACCTAATAAACGAAACTGCGCTTCTATTTCTTGCTCGATTAAATACAGCTCATCCATTAAGTTCTGTTCCTTTACAACTAATTGATTCCATGTTGCTTCCTTATTCACAAGACGAGACATTTCAGTAATAGCTTGCTCGTCCATTGTTAATTGTAGCTTATGTTGTAGTGCCTGATACTGCTCCTTCAGCTGCTCCATTTGTAGTGTTTCATGCATAAGCCGATCCTTTAATTGCTCATAACGTCGAATTCCTTCTGGTGGAAACTGCACATGTTCATAGCTTTTTCGCGTCTGTTCGAAGGCTTTCTGCTGTTTTATAAGCGGCATAGCTTGCTGAAGAATTGTGAGCTGCTGCCAATTTTGCTGCTGTGTTTTTTGCTGACTATATAACCCCTCTAGCCTTTGATCGAGCTGCTGTAATTGCAATAATTTATCCTCAAAGGTCTGAATATTACCTTGCTCTTGTTTAATTGTACGTTCTAGCCTTTTTAAATGCTCCAATTTTTGATTAATAGGTGGCACTTTGCCTGCTTTTTTAAAAAGCTCACTAGCATCTTTGTCCAATTTCTTTTCTAGAGACGATAGCTGTTGAATCCCTGTTGTCCCAGAGGCAAGCAACAAATGTGTTAGCTCTTCCTCTGACATTTTTTCAATGCCCTGTAGCTCATGTAATGAAAAGGAGAAAATTGACTCAAAGGAGGCTTTTGAGTAACCATATAATAGTTTTGCTAAAAGCTCCTCATGCCCCATTGTTCCGTCTTCTAGATAAACTGTGACATCTCCAGCTGCCTTGCCTTTAATACGTTCTATCGTGCATTGCCCATACGTTGGATGCCCAATCGTAAGCTGACCACCAAATTTAGTCGATACTTTCGGCTCATATTTACGTTGTGTCTGCTGCCTCGTGGGAAATCCGAAAAGCATTTGTAAAATAAACTGTTGAATGGTCGTTTTACCCGCTTCATTCATACCATAAAAAATGGTAACACCTTCATGTAAAGTAATGGTGATATTTTCATGCTTGCCAAAGCCATAAATTTGGATTTTTTGTATCGTTAGCATGTTATTCACGCCCTTTGAATTTCTTCTGCTAATAATTCTTGCGCGTTATGCATTAAATTTTTAATGTCCTGTTCTGTTAAAGGTTCGATCAGTCTTGCACCACCAGCATGTTGGTACAGTTCCTTTAAAATATCCTTCCATTCAGAAATATCCCATTGCTCCATTAAATTCATCACCGATTCAGTCGCAGCAGTATGCTCATACAATGTTGCCGATTGATGCAACACGAGCTTTTGTACCCAGCACATCGGTTCAATCCCATCCTCGGCTTCTCGAATAGTTTCTAGCCATGCATCAACTGTAGCATGTTCAAATAAAGATTGTGATTGTTCATCTATATTTTTTAAATGGAGTTCAATAACAGATGCCCCATACTTTTGACGATTAAGCGTTAGTACTTCTTCACATTTTTTTAGTAGTTCATTTGCATGAAACACATTCGTACAATCCACCTCTACCGTGTTATAAACAACAGTAGATGTCGGCACAAATTCTAGGTCAGTAGAGGTTTGTGACAAGGTTACGTCATAGAAGCCCTTTATTCCCTGCTCTTTCCGATGTCGGCTTTGAATATTGCCTGGATAAACAATCGGTGGATTTTGATGTAAAAGTTGACGTTTATGAATATGCCCTAAAGCCCAGTAATGATAGTTTTTTTCAAGAAGTTGATCTTTTGTGAAAGGGGCATAAACAGTATGCGAGGTATCGCTAGCCTCACTACCATGAAGCATACCAATATGAATAACATGCTGATCCTGTGCAACAGGATAACTATCAATCATTGATTTCGTTATATGACGGTCGCTATAGCTGAAGCCATAAATATTGATTTGCTGACCACGTATTTTTAATTGCACAACACTAGTTTCAGCTGGTAACTCATAAACATTGCTCGGTAAGGAGAAGCGTGTCCAAGCACCATTTAAGTGATCATGATTACCATAGCTTAAAATGACAGGGATATTATGCTGAAAGAGTTTTTCCATAGCCTCTTGAAATCGTCTTTGTGCCTGTAAGCTACGATTTTCACCATCATATATATCACCGACAATCAGTAAAAAATCAGGTTTCTCCTGAATAGCCTTCTCAATAATTTTGTCAAAAGCTTCAAAAGTACTTGTTCGAATCTTTTTGAAATTTTGTTCAGGTAAACCAAATAAGCCCTTAAATGGACTATCTAAATGTAAATCCGCCATATGGAAAAAACGAATTGCTGACATCCAATCACCTCAAGTAATAAATAATTTTACCTTGACGTCATTCTTTTTTCACTCGCGATACAGTAAATAATTCAGTACATCGAAATCGCCACTTCAATAATTTACCAACCGTTATTTGTCTCATTTTTATAATGAGACATTCGTGAATCACGCCGAAACCGAATATTTGTTCTATTTTATCATATTTCACGCTAGATGAGAAATGTATTCAAAGAATATTCATGAATCGTATTGCCTTAAATTTTCCACAAATTTTATGATTTATCAAAATATTCGCTAGTTTTACCGTGAAGTTTATAAACCTTCTATGTATAATAGATATATATTTAAGTAAAGGGTGGGGTTTGTATGGAGAATTATCGTTTTACAGCTTTTGAAAAAACTGGGGAAACATTGTTTGATGAAACATGGAAATTCGAAAACGATGAGGCTGCAAAAATCAACGGTCTACAACAAATCGAAGAAAAAGGTGTTGCCAACAAAACTCATCGCCTAGTTAACTCTTCAGGTAAATTAATTTTATTCCATGTCTAAAAATGGCTAGTAAAAGGCACGTAGTAAACTTTACTACGCGCCTTTTACTTTTATCAATTATTGAAAAGAAGTTAAATTTATTTTCCTACAAAGGCAGGTGCTCTTTTCTCTACAAACGCATGGATTCCCTCTAAATGATCGGCCGTTTTACGCATCGCTGCTTGCCCCTCTGCTTCCATCGATAAAATTCTCTCTAATTGCGGTAAATTTTGAGCATGTAGAATTTTTTTAGTCGTAATCATCGATGCAATTGGAGAAGCAAGCATTTTTCCAACTAGTTGGTCAGTAATTGCAAAAACAGTTCCATCTGGTGCAACGTAGTCAATTAACCCTTCATCATGTGCTTCCGATGCAGTTAATACTTTACCTTCCCAAATCATTTGTTTAGCTTTGACAGTACCCACACGTTCCTTCATAAAGAAGTGACCGCCACCATCAGGGATAAGCCCTATGCCTATGAAATTCATAGCGAGCTTACTATTTTCACATGCCACAACTATGTCTGCCCCTAGCGCTAGACTAAAGCCTAATCCAGCTGATGCTCCATGAACTGCTGCAATGACGATCATCGGTAGCTGATAATATGCTTTGACAATACGTGTTAAATAAACCATTGCCTCATTAATATTAAGTGGCTTATTTGGATCTAGCATCGCTTTAATATCGCCACCTGCAGAAAAGACTTTTCCTTCCCCACGAATAACGAGAATTTGTATGTCTTGTTCTTGCTGTAGTGCTTCAAAGCATTCTGCTAGTTCACGCATCATCACATCGTCCATGGCGTTCATGGCATGTGGTCGATTTAAAGTTAATGTTGCACGGCGTTCTAATTTTTCTAATGTAATCGTTGAAAATTCCATCCCAACACACCCCCAAATATGAATAGTCATTCACTATTTACTATTCGACGTTTTTTTAGAAAACTCCTTCTATCCTACGCAAAATAGCACTTGATATGCTATATTTAAGGACGAATATTGATTTAAAGGTGGTTAATAATTGTGACACAGAAAGACTATCGTGTATTACTTTATTATAAATATATAGCTATTGAAGACCCTGTAGCATTTGCAGAGGAACATTTAGCATTGTGTAAAGAAATCGGGCTTCTTGGTCGTATTTTAGTTGGATATGAGGGCATTAATGGAACGGTTTCAGGTACTGTCGAGCAAACTGATGCTTACATGAATCATATGAAGACAGACCCTCGTTTTAGCGATATGATGTGGAAAATTGATGAAGTTGAAGGGCATACCTTTAAAAAAATGCATGTGCGCCCACGTCGAGAGATTGTACACCTTGGTTTAAACGATGATATTAATCCTTTAGAAATAACAGGAGATTATTTATCACCAAAGGAATTTATGGAACGTATGCAGGAGAATAATACGATAGTTATTGATGCACGTAATGATTATGAATTTGACCTTGGACATTTCCGTGGTGCCGTGCGTCCAGATATTGAAAACTTCCGTGACCTACCTGCTTGGATGGAGGATCATAAGGAAGATTTTGCTGGGAAGAAAATATTAACTTACTGCACAGGTGGTATTCGCTGTGAAAAATTCTCTGGCTGGTTAAAACGTGAAGGCTATGGGGAAAGTGTTGGTCAGTTACATGGTGGAATTGCCACGTATGCTAAAGACCCTGAGGTAAAAGGTCAACTATGGGATGGACAAATGTTTGTCTTTGATCGACGTCGTGGTGTACCAATTAATCAGGTTGAGCATGTGATTGTCGGTAAGGATTTCTTCACTGGTGAACCGACAGAACGTTATACAAACTGTGCTAATCCTGAATGCCATAAATTAATGCTTTGCGAGGAAAAGCATGAGACCTTTTATATGCGTAGCTGTTCAGACGAATGCCGCCGCGCAGAACGCAACTTCTTTGTTGAAGAGAATAGTTGGACAAAAGAGCAGATTGAGGAACAAATCGCTAAAATCGCTGAAGTTCAAAATTCCTCTTTATAAGAAAAAAGAGCATCATCCATTTGTGGTGATGCTCTTTTATATTCCAAAATATTCGTTTAATATTTCTCATTGAGCGTGGGGTTGATTTCCGTTCCGGCTAGGCGGCTTTGTCGCTGTCGCTTCGCTTTCGCACAGATAAAACATTTGTCGCTGTCGCTTCGCATTCGCCCAGATAAAACATTTGTTGCTGTCGCTTCGCTTTCGCACAGATAAAACATTTGTTGCTGTCGCTTCGCTTTCGCACAGATAAAACATTTGTCGCTGTCGCACAGATAAAACATTTGTTGCTGTCGCTTCGCTTTCGCGCAGAGCAAAGCTTCCTGGGGGCGTCCGATGAGCCGCTTGGGCCAACACGATGTTGGTCACGAAAATGCTATCTCCAACTTTCGATGATGATCCAGTATATTATAGCTATTCTAAAATTTATACAACTTTTTTAGTATTTCACCAACATTTCAGTGAGGGATACTCTTTTTCGCCTGAGTAATCGTACGTTTACCCGAGCATTTCCTCTCTCTATGGCTTTCTAAATCTCACTTAAATTTTTCTTCATTCTCTTTTTGCCAAGTAACGCCCTACCTGTCGACCACTAAATAAACACCCACCAACAAATGTCCCTTCTAAAGCACGGTAGCCATGTACACCGCCACCACCAAAACCACTAACTTCCCCAGCTGCAAATAAACCCGGTACAGGCTGACCATCCATTCCTAACACAGCACCATCCAAATTTGTCTGTAAGCCTCCTAATGTTTTACGCGTTAAAATATTTAAGCGTACCGCAATAAGTGGCCAATTTTTTGGATCTAATATTTTATGGGGCTTCGCAACGCGCACAAATTTATCACCAACATAGTTTCTTGCACCATGAATAGCATTAACCTGTAAGTCTTTTGTAAATTTATTGTCCATTTCACGATCCCTTGCTAAAATTTGCTCTTTTATTTTGATAAAATCAAGAAGGTCATTGCCAGCCAACTTGTTCATTCCTTCGACTAACTCCTTTAAATCATTAGCAATCACAAAATCCTCGCCATGATTTTTAAATGCTTGAATAGGACCTGGTGCTCCTGGCAAAACACGTTTCAAAACATCACTAATACTTTTATTTGTTAAATCAGGATTTTGTTCAGAGCCTGATAATGCAAATTCTTTTTCAATAATTTTTTCAGTTAAAATAAACCACGAGTAATCATAGCCTGTTTTTTGAATTGCTTCTAATGTGCTTAACGTATCAAAACCAGGAAAGTTTGGTGCTCCAAATCGATTGCCTTCTGCATCAAACCATAATGATGAAGGACCCGGCAAAATTCGAATGCCGTGATTTGGCCAAATAGGATCCCAATTTTTCAAGCCTTCTGTATAATGCCACATGCGGTCTCGATTAACGATACGTCCTCCCACATGCTCAGTAATTTCTAGCATTCTGCCATCTACATAAGCCGGTACACCACTGACCATATTCTTCGGTGGTGTACCAAGTCGAGCAGGCCAATTTTTTCTGATTAAATCAAAATTTGCACCTATTCCACCGCTAGCCACAATAACCGCTTCAGCTTCATAAGAAAATTCGCCAATGCCCAGCCTTGAGCTTTTTTCACCGCGAATTGCATAGCTTTGAGCCAAAACTGTTCCACTAATCCCTGTTATTCTTCCATCTTGTAGAATAAACTCATCTACACGATGTCTTGGTTTAAAATCTATATAACCATCCTTTATGGCCTTTTTCACTTTTTCAGCAAACGGCTTTACTATGCCTGGCCCAGTTCCCCAAACAACATGAAATCTAGGTACCGAATTTCCGTGGCCGCCTGCTAATGATCCTCCACGTTCTGCCCAACCGACGACAGGAAAAAACTTAATACCCATAGACTTTAACCAACTATATTTTTCACCAGCTGCAAAGTCTACATAAGCCCTGGCCCATTTATACGCCCACGAATCTTCATTCTCCAAGCGATCGAAGCCAGCCGTCCCTTGCCAATCCTGCCAGGCAAGCTCTTTACTATCCTTAATACCAAGCCTTTTTTGCTCAGGTGAATTCACTAAAAATATACCGCCAAAGGACCAAAATGCCTGTCCCCCCATTGAATTTTCAGGTTCTTGATCTACTAAAACAATTTTTTTCTTTGCATCCGCTAACTCACAAGCAGCTACTAATCCTGCCAGTCCTGCACCGACAATTGCTACATCATACATCATTCTACGCCCCCTAAAAATCAATCTTAATTACTTACATTCTTCTCTAATTGATCGTTCACCTTCTACACATTGTAATTTTGACGAAAATGTGACAATAAAAATGTTCGCTTTCCTCCTCTAAACAACGAAAGTTTCTATTTACACAATCCATTTAATACCAATTCATTCCCCTATAATTTTCGACCTCAAATATTTGTTAAAAGCGCATGTAATCTGATTTAACATATATCGGTAACGCTTTCATTGTCCTGCTTAAAAAGACGTACAATGTAAAACACAAAACATAACAATGTTCGCGTTTAGGTATTTTTCAGACTTTTGAAGTCACGTTTTTTAATCTTTTTCAGAAATATTGTTGACAAAGGTGAACAATAAGGATTATGATGTTAACAAATTTAATCACACGAAAATATAACGACGGAGACATGCTAGTCGCAAGAAAATCCAAAGAGAGCTGATGGTTGGTGTAAATCAGCGATTTCTACGATAATAGTTCCACTCCTGAATAGATAAGCCGAACATCTCCAAAGTAAGCTTATTCGTCACATGCACGTTACGCATATAGCTAAGACTGCTAGAAATCTTTCAAGCAGTGATTAAGGGTGGTACCGCGAACCAATGTTTATTCAGCCTTTCGCCCCTTACAACACAATCTTTGTGTTTGTAAGGCGCGAAGGGCTTTTTTTATCTTCATTTTGTAATACTTACAAAATGAAGATAAAGCCTCTGGCGGATGTCACGGATTTTCAAAGGAATGAATTGTGCGGGCACAATTCAAAATCCGGACGCAATTACGCTAAGGCGAAATTGATATTGTTCTCGAATCTAGAAAGGAGATTGTTTGCATGCTGTAAGATGTTTAGTTTTACAAAATTCAGACTGTTTCGTATATAAAGACCACTAACAATTTTTAATTAAAAGGAGCTAATTACAAATGACTACTGCAACTAAAACAATTAACGTATTTATCGCTGACCCACTAAGTGAAGATGGTATTTTTCCATTACGACAAGAACAAGATTTAGGCTTAAATATCATCGTTGATACTGGTCTTGCACCAGAAGAATTAATCGCAAAAATTGCGGATGTAGATGTTTTACTAGTACGTTCTCAAACAACGGTAACACGCGAAGTAATTGAAGCGGCTAAAAACTTAAAACTTATCGGACGTGCTGGAGTAGGTGTAGACAACATTGACCTAACTGCTGCAACTGAACATGGTATTATCGTTGTAAATGCACCAGACGGCAACACGAACTCTGCAGCTGAGCACACTATTGCAATGATGACTTCACTTGCTCGTCACATCCCACAAGCATTCAATACACTTAAAAATGGCAAATGGGATCGTAAATCTTATGTTGGCGTTGAGCTTAAAAATAAAACTCTAGGTGTTGTAGGCTTCGGCCGTATCGGTGTTGAAGTTGCTTATCGTGCAAAAGGTCAACGCATGAACGTTATGGCATACGATCCATTCCTAACAGATGAACGTGCTAAAGAGTTAGGGGTAACAAAATCAACAGTTGAAGAAATTTGTGAAACTGCAGATTTCATTACAGTCCACACACCACTTCTTCCTGAAACACGCAACCTTATTAACAAAGAAAAATTCGCTATGATGAAAGATGGCGTGCGTATCATTAACTGTGCACGTGGCGGTATTATCAATGAGGATGATTTATACGATGCAATCGTAGAAGGTAAAGTAGCGGGTGCTGCTCTAGACGTATTCGTATCTGAGCCAGCAACAGATCACAAGCTACTTACTTTACCACAAGTAATCGCAACACCTCACTTAGGTGCATCTACAATTGAAGCACAAGAGTCTGTAGCTGTAGACGTTTCAAACGACATCATTAAATTCTATAAAACAGGTACTGTAACTAACCCAGTGAACATGCCATCTATTCCAAAAGAGTTGCTTGCACAAGTCGAGCCTTTCTTTGAATTAGCTGAAAAACTTGGTTCATTCTTATCTCAACTTACAACTGAGCCTGTAAAAGAAATCAACTTATCTTATGCTGGTGAAGTAGCAAATTATGATGTTCGTCCATTAACGTCAAACGCGTTAAAAGGCTTATTATCTAAAAACCACGGTAATCATGTTAATGACGTAAATGCTCGCTACCTATCTGAACGTATCGGCATGAAAATTAATGAGCATAAAACAACAACTGCTAAAGGCTTCACTAGCTTAATTACGATTGAAATTAAAACAGTAAACGAAACACACACAGTTGCTGGTACATTATTAAATGGTTTAGGTGCACGTATTGTTAAAGTAGAAGACTATGTTGTTGACGTTATTCCACAAGGTCACCTTCTTTACATTAAAAATACTGACAAACCAGGTGCAATCGGCCGTGTTGCAACAAAGCTAGCAGAAAAAGATATTAACATCGCAACAATGCAAGTTGGTCGTGCACAAGTTGGCGGTACAGCTGTCATGATGCTAACAATCGACAATGCTGTAACAGAAGAAGATTTAACATTCGTTGCACAACTTGAAAATATTGATGAAGTAAGAGCGATTAACCTATAATATATTGATTTATATAGGCTGAGACAAAACTCTATAAAAATTAATAAACCGCATGAAATCAAATTTAAAAACTTTGATTTCATGCGGTTTTATTTTTACGATTCGCACTAAAAACAATTTGGGCTTATCACCAAAGTTGGAGATGACATTTGTTAAAACGTATGCCAGGTATATTAGTTGATTGGAGTGGAGGCTGGGCGACTCCTTGGGGATCAGCAATAGGGGAACGAAGGCTAAAAGCATCACGTCCTGTGATAACGCCTTCGTGACCAACATCGTGTTGGCCCAAGCGGCTCATCGGACGCCCCCAGGAAGCTTTGCTCTGTGCGAAAGCGAAGCGACAGCAACAAATGTTTTATCTGTGCGAAAGCGGAGCGACAGCAACAAAGCGCCCAGTCGGAACGGAAATCAACGCAATGTTATGGTGAGGAGCTTTTTTTAGTAAAATGATACTTTTCAGAAAGTCACTCGTCTTTAAGAGAAAGGAGGTGCACATTTTGACGATTGAAGAGTTATTTTACTTACATAATCAAACCATTTTTAAATACCTGTATTACTTACTCAATGATAAGAAATTAGCGGAGGATTTCACACAGGAGACATTTGCCCGCTATTTAAAATATCAGCAGACAATCAAAGAAGATGCAGAGCTCGCTTGGCTTAGGAGTACTGCACGTAATCTAGCCTACGATCATTACCGCCGGAAAAGACTTATTCAATTTGTACCATTTTTAAACGATCATGAAGAACTTGAGCCAACCTCACCACACCAATGGCTCATCCAGCAAGAAGATGCAAAGATGCTTTATCTTGCAATTAGTAAACTTAAGCTCACCTATCGAGATGTCATTATTTTACGTAAAATCGAGGGTTTATCCATTCAGGAAACTTGTGATGTACTAGGCTGGAATGAAGGGAAAGTAAAAAACACATTAAAACGTGCACTTATTGCATTAAAAAAGCAGCTTGGAGGTGAATTTGATGAAGAACAATGAGGAATCCTGGCAACATTTACGCGACCTCAAATTAACTAAGCAGCAGCAGGAAATAATACTGCACAATATTACTACACCTACTACAATAGAAAAACGACTTATTAAAAAATCTTGGAAAATGCCGGCAGTGTCTTTGTTATTTATCACAGTTCTTTCTATTTTAATTTTATCCTTTATCCAAGGGCCTGCTAACTCTCCACTGACAACAGATACAAACAAAACAATTTCTAAAGTTTATGTTCACAGCAATGAAAACAAAGAAACGTTCATCGCAAAAGCTTCATGCCTTTATGTACCTCAGGAATGCTATATAAATAAGCAACTTTTAAGTCAGCTACAAGAAAAAATAGAACATGCACCTTCAGTTTCAGTAACAGCTCAGCAGTGGGAAGCTAAAAGTAACTCACCTCATGATGTGTTGATTGTCTATTCTGATGGTACTCAAGAAAAATGGAAGGTGCTTAATAATGATACTTTCTTTAATGTCGTAACAGAACAAGCAATTCAACCCGATAATGCATTTATTTCACTGGAGTACTACTATGACGATAAACGTTCAATCAAGATTATTATTGCAAATATCTTCGTATTGCTTACACATTTCATACTATGGCTTGCAAAAAAAAGAATGCCTTATATTGAACGGCGTTTTGTTGCAGCTACAGTTGAACATGCAATCGCCAACGCTATTATGCTAGTCTTATTTGCAGGTATTTTATTTGCTATCTATTTACTAATGCATTCCATTCACGCTACGATTATATACGGCTTATTTACACTCTACTCTATTATGCAAATTTATTATCGTAAAAAAGCAGGTGAGCCCCGAGGTTACCTAGTAGCAAGTGCCTCTGTTCAGCTATGTATTACAATAGCTTTTTCATTGTTATATTTTGCATATTATATACACTTTTAGCTGTTCAATAAGTTATTGGACAGCTTTTTCACACAAAAAAAGTATCCCAGAAAAACTTCTGAGATACCACCTCCGATTCAGGCAATGCTAGGCCTCACTTCAACGCTATACAAATATTTTTGGCTTCCGTGAAGAATTCTAAGCTATGGTGACCGCCCTCACGTCCTACGCCACTCTTTTTAAAGCCTCCAAACGGGGCACGTAAGTCACGTACAAACCAGCAATTTACCCAAATCGTACCTGCACGTACATTATGTGAAATACGGTGTGCACGTTGTAAGTTTTCGGTCCAAACAACTGCATTTAAACCGTACTCTGTTCCGTTTGCTATCGCAAGTGCCTCTTCTTCTGTATCAAACGGGATAATTGTAACGATAGGACCGAAAATCTCCTCTTGGCAAATGCGGGCTTGCGGATTTTCTTGTAAATAGATAGTCGGTTGTAAATAATAACCCATACTTAAATGCGCTGGTAATTCAGGACGTTCACCACCGTAAATAAGTGTAGAATTTTCATATTCAGCTATATTTAAATAGCTTGTTACCTTATTATAGTGTGTTTCACTTACGACTGGTCCCATATTCGTTTTTGAGTCTTGCGGATCGCCAACGACTAATGCTGCAGCCGCTTCTTTAAAGCGTGTAAGGAATTCATCTAAGATTGTACGTTGCACTAATATACGTGACCCTGCTAGACATACTTGACCAGAATTCATAAATGCTGCTTGAATCGATACCGGGATGGCTTTTTCTAAATTCGCATCTTCAAAAATAATGTTTGCTGCCTTACCACCTAATTCAAAGGAAACTTTTTTCAATGAATCAGCACCGTTTTTCATGATCGCTTTCCCTGTCGCTGTTTCCCCCGTGAAGGAAACTAAATCGACTTCAGGATGAGTCGTCATAAATTCTCCTGCTGATTGTACCCCAAAGCCATGAACAACGTTAACTACACCGTCTGGAATACCTGCCTGTTGTGCAATCTCACCGAGTAACGATACGGTTAAAGGTGTAATTTCTGCCGGCTTTATGACCGCCGTATTCCCTGAAGCTAAGCATGGACCAAGCTTCCATGTTGTTAGCATGAACGGTAAATTCCAAGGGGTAATTAACGCAGCAACCCCTACTGGCTCATAGCGCGTATAATTTAAATAAGCATCATCCATCGGGTATACTTCGCCGCCTTGCTGTTCCATAAAATCAGCAAAAAACTTCAAATTTTCTGCGGCACGAGGGATTTCACGTTCTAATGCTACTTGATAGGGTTTACCTACATCTAATGCTTCTAAGCGCGCTAACTCCTCTTTGCGTTCTAGAATAATTTCTGCCATCCGACGAATTTTCGCCAAACGCTCAGATAAAGGCATTGTACGCCATGGTCCTTCTTCAAAAGCTCGCCTTGCTACTTCACACGCCCGATCCACGTCTTCAAAGCTTGCTTCATGGACTTTTGCAATAATCTCCTGGGTCGCAGGATTTTTTACCTCGAACAATGTTTGAGAAGAAGATTCAACATATTCCCCATTAATAAATAGCTTAACTTCTTTCAATTTCGTTTGTGTATTCCCCATAGTAGACACTCCTTATTATTCATTTTGTCGACGTTGGATGGACTTCCCTGCAATTCCCCAATGAGTGCTTGGGATTTCATTTAAGCACACACGAACCGTTTCAAGTGGTGCGTCTAATACAGAAGACACGGTTTTGCTTACTTCTTCAATTAACCGCTCCTTTTGTTCTGATGTACGACCTTCAATAAATGTTACTTGAATAAATGGCATTCCACCTTCCTCCTTTTCTATTGGTCTACTTCAACTGTTAATGACTCCATTCCATCAAAGCTTACAGTAAAGCAATCTCCTGCATGCATTGTTGCAGCACCTGTTAACGCGCCACTTAGCACAACATCTCCAGCTCGAATGTGTTGTCCACGAGCGATTAATTTATTTGCCATCCATACAATAGCACGTGCTGGATGCCCCATAACTGAACCTGCTGTACTCGTCGCAAAAATTTCATCATTGTGCGTGAAAATGCAGCCCATATTCACAAGATCCACTTCGTTCACCGCATACTTTTGTGAACTCACTATGTAACGCGAAGAAGAAGAGTTATCAGCAATTACATCTGGTAAGGTAAAATTGAAATTTAAATAACGACTATCGATAATTTCCATTGCAGGTGTAATATAATCAGTTGCTTTCAAAACTTGCGCAACGGTTACAATCGGACCGTGTAAATCCTCCTTAAATACAAAGGCAATCTCTGGCTCAATTTTCGGATGAATTAAAGATTTTAACGAAATCGGCAGTTGTGGATTTAACTCCATATTCGCTAATAGCATGCCATAAGATGGCTCATGTACCCCCATCATTTGTTGTTTTGCCTTACTCGTTAAGCCAAGCTTTAACCCTGAAACGGTTGTTTGCTCATGCATGCGCTTGAGTTCAATTAGTTTGGCTTGAATGTCATAGGCTGTTTCCACCGTCAGCTCTGGATATTGATCAACAAACTTCGTGACCTCAGACACATATCGCTCTGCTTTATACAACTCATACGCAATTTGATCTAGCGTATCGGTTTTCATCATCGCTCATCCCTCCGTTTCTCCTAGACTGTCTTGGCTATCTTACGAGCAATTTCTGCGATTAAATCCTCTTGCCCACCTACCGCTTTCATTTTGCCGAGCTCCACTAAAATTTCACGTTCATCTACGTTATATTTTTTCGCTGCTTCTTGCGTAAATAATAAAAAGCTAGAGTAGACACCAGTGTAGCCCATCATTAAACTAGAGCCTGTTATTTCTTGCGGACGTGGCATAATTGGGGCAACTACTTCATTAGCAACATCGATTACACTATATAAATCAATCCCAGTTTCATAGCCAAGACGATCAAAAACTGCAACCATTACTTCCGTTTGTGTATTACCACTACCAGCACCTAAACAACGTAAACTACCATCCACATACGTAGCACCTGCTTCGATTGCAGCTATCGTATTTGCCAAGGCAAGCGATAAATTATTATGAGCATGGAAGCCAATTTCACAAGAGACATGCGACTTTAATGCAGCTACACGTTCCTTGACCTCATGAGGGAGCATGGCACCTGCTGAATCTGTCACATAAATAATTTCAGCACCGTAGCTCTCAAATAACTTCGCTTGTTCTACTATTACGGACGTTGGAGCCATATGCGCCATCATTAAAAATCCGACTGTTTTCAATCCTAGCTCTCTACTTAAATAAATATGTTGTCCTGCAACATCGGCCTCAGTAACATGTGTTGCCACACGAGCCATTTTAGCCCCAGCCTTCACTGCATTTTTTAAATCTTCCTTTACACCTATACCAGGTAAAATTAATACCGAAATAGCCGAATCACCACATTCTTCTCGTGCCGCTTCAATTAACTTCAGTTCATCTACTTTTGAAAAACCATACTGCAGAGAAGAGCCCCCTAATCCATCGCCATGTGATACCTCAAAATATTTCACCTTTGCTTTCCTTAAACCACGAGCTACATCTCTCACTTGCTGCTCTGTAAATGCATGGCGCATTGAATGACTACCGTCACGCAATGTGACATCTAAAACTGTTAATTTTGTCATTTACTCACCTCCGCTTAGTTCACCTTCACTGTTTCGTGGTGCTGTTTAGCGATTTCATTGCCTACTTGTACTGCTGCAGCCGTCATAATATCGAGATTTCCTGAATAGGTTGGGAAAAAGTCCCCTGCTCCCTCCACTTCTAAAAAGATCGATACTTGTTGACCATTAAAAATAGGAGCACTCGTCATGCGATAGCCAGGTACATATTGCTGTACAGCTTGCACTATATCTTCAATTGCTTTGATAATTTCTTGTTCCTTATCACCTTCATTCACTAAAACATGCACGGTATTACGCATCATAATCGACGGATCAGCTGGATTTAAAATAATAATGGCCTTTCCCCTATTCGCCCCACCTACGTCCTCAATTGCCTTTGCTGTTGTTCGTGTAAATTCATCAATATTAGCCCGTGTACCAGGTCCTGCGCTTTTACTTGCTACTGTTGCAACAATTTCCGCATATTCAACATCAGCTACTTGGTTAATCGCATAGACAATTGGAATAGTCGCTTGGCCACCACATGTCACCATATTGACATTATCGGCCGTCGCGAATTTTTCCAAATTAGCACACGGCACAACGAATGGGCCAATAGCTGCCGGCGTTAAATCAATGATCTTTTTACCAAGAGCAAGCACTCTCTCACTGTGCATAGAATGTGCCTTTGCCGTTGTAGCATCAAACACAATGTCAAAAAGCTCAGGACATGCCACTAAGCCATCAATTCCATTCGTGATTGTATGATAGCCACGAGCCTTTGCACGTTGAATCCCCTCTGAAGCAGGGTCAATTCCTACCATGACACTCATCGTTAAGTAATCACTACGCTCAATTTTGTACATTAAATCTGTACCGATATTACCGGAGCCTAAAATCGCAACTTTCAACTTTGCCATCTTCATTTCTCCTCCTTCAACCTAAACGTAGCTGACACAGCACCTAGATGGGCAAACTCTGCCGTAAACGTATCTCCATCCTCAATTGTGATTGCTGCTGTTAATGCGCCTGTTAATATAAATTCACCTGCCTGCAAACCGATATGATATTTACTCAGTTTATTAGCTAACCATGCAACTGCACGTAATGGATCACCCATGACAGCGGCAGCGGCTGCACTATCAAACAATTCACCATTGCGGTAAACATTCATGCCAATATGCGGTAAGTCTACATCTTGCAATTTTGTAGGTGTTCCACCAATAATCACCATGGCAGAGGAACCATTGTCTGCGACTGTATCTTCAAAACGAATTTTCCAATCCACTATGCGACTATCAATTACTTCTAGTGCAGGGACAATGTAATCTGTCGCCTCCATAACATCCTCCACTGTAATATTTGGTCCATTTAAGTCCTTCTTCAAAACAAACGCAATCTCAAATTCCAACTTTGGTTGAATGAAATGGTCGAGTGAGATCGTTGCACCGTCGACTTCTACCATATCCGATAAAATATGGCCGTAGTCTGGCTCCGAAACTTTAAATTGCTGTTGCATCGCTTTACTCGTTAAACCAATCTTTTTACCGACAATTTGCTTCCCCTCTTGTTGCTTTGTAGCAATTTGAAGTAATTGAATAGCATAAGCGTCATCTACAGTTATGTCTGGGACAGTAGATGAGAGTGGATCGATCGGTTGCTTCGTTGCCTCAGCTTCCTGTAATTTCTCTGCATAAAGTTGTCTATCCATACCTAACCTCCTAGACCTGTAGCGTTGTCGCTGCTGATAATGCACCATACTGCCCATTAAAGAATAGCAATGGCTCCCCATCTTCTAGATGAATGTTTTTCACTCGTCCGATAAATAACGTATGATCACCTTCTATATAAGTGCTAGCTACCTCACAGCTCACCTGTGCAATAGCGCCTTCAATTGTAGGGGCACCTTGTAAATCGCCGAATGTTACTTGACGCTTATCTTTTATTTGTCCGGCAAATAGCATTGATAGCTCTTGCTGCTGTGCTGATAAAAAATTAACAGTAAATGTTCCGCTTTGTTGTATATGCTTCAGCATAGAAGCTTTTTCTCCGATAGAGATGACGACTAATTTCGGATCAAGTGAAACAGACATGAACGCATTTGCAGTCATACCATGGATACTGCCATTTACATTTGTTGTAATTACTGTGACACCTGTTGCAAATTTCCCCATTGCATTTCTAAACAGACGATCCTCCATTACATAACCTCCTCATGATATAGTGCCGTCTCAAATACTCTGAAGTAGTATTTAAGACAGCGATGTGGATTTTTTTACAGATCAAACTACTACTGGCTTTTCACTATGCGTAGGATTGATTTCCGTTCCGACTGGGCGACTCCAATCAACTTATATTCATGGCATACGTTTTTTAACTAATGTCATCGCTAACTTTTGGTGATAAGACCTGTTTATTTCACTGGAACCTTTACTGCTCGGTCTGGTGTACCATATAAGAAATACTCATTTGGTAGTGGAGAGCCATACCAAATAATCGCTTCATCTAACTCATTTTCGCGCCATGTTATTGACTTCCAATCGGGATCGAAAATGAGGTAGCCTGAATCGCCAAATAATTCAACTCGGTTGCCACCAGGCTCCATCACGTACATGAAGTACGCTTGACTCACACCATGCTTACCAGGTCCCGCTTCTATTTGAATACCGTTTTCTACAAAAATATCAGCTGTATCCATTAGGTGCTGTGGATAGCCGTACCAAAATGCAATATGATGGAAGCGGCCACTATTACCAGTTTGATCGTTCATTAACGCTACCTCATGTACAAGTGGGCTAACACTCATCCATGCTCCGATTTCTTCATCATTGTTCAACACAATTTGTTCCCGTAACTTGAAGCCTAAATGCTCGGACATAAACTCACGATTTTTTGCCACATCTCTACACATTAAATTGATATGATCTAAACGACGTGCTGGCACACCCATTAATGGACGCTTTTGTGGACGGCTTTTTAACAATGTTTTTTGATCTTCAGCTGGCTGGAAATAATCTACTTCCCACAAAATTTCTTGATTATGTCCATCTGGTGTAACGAATTGGTAGGCACGACCGTGACCTAAATCACCATCAATCCAACCTTTTCCGTAACCGCTTTTTTCTAAAGATGCGACACGACGCTCTAGCGCTTCTGGTGAACTTGCTCGCCACGCAGAATGTCCAAGACCAGCTTCTTTTCCTTCCGTAAGCTTTAATGTGTGATGATAAAAATCTTCATAGCCTCGTAAATAAACAGATTGCCCCTCACGTGCAGTAATTTGTAAACCCATATAATCTGTGAAGAACTTTAAAGATTCCTCTGGTTTTGGTGTAAAGAGCTCCACATGCGCTAATTGTGCTACATCAAAATTTGACATCAAACATTCCCCCTAATTGTTTTCATTATTTATTTGTAAAATAATTCACATCATCTGGATTAACCCACGTAGGGTCTGTCCACCCCGTTAAATCGTAATCTGCCATACATTGCTCAGCAAACGCGATAAACTCATCTGTTTTACCGCTACCTTGTGCACCGAACAATGTTTGTAATCGAATATCTTCATGGTTTCCAGCATAATTACGTTCATATAATTCACTACGGCCGCCAAACTCAGTACCAATCGCATCCCAAAGTAGCTTAATTGTTTTAATTTTTTCAAGTGCTTCAATACCATTTGAACCACGGTAAAGCTTATCTAATGTCGGACGGAATTCCTCGTTTAAAAAATCCCTTGCACTAGATGGTTGGACGATTAAATTCCCCGCTACAATCTGCTGAATGATGCCTTTAATCTTTGGCCAACCTTCCTGTAAAAATACGCGATATGCTAATCCACCATTTAAATTCGGAACAACGGTGCCATTTTCTTTTTTCTCAGGATTCAGTGCCATCGCATCACTTAATGACCAGAACATATGACGCCAAGCTATAATTTCACCGATATGCACCTGTACACCACGGAATTGATCGGTGCCTGCTGTTTTTAATGCTTTCAACAATACACCAATAATAAAATCTAATTTCACAGCTAAGCGCGTGACTCCTTGGAAAGTAAAACGATTAATGAAACCGCTTTCTACAAAGAATGAAGTTGTCTTCTGCATATCTTCATAAATTAAAATATTCTCCCATGGGATAAGTGCTTGCTCGAATACAAGTACTGCATCATTTTCATCGAAACGGCTACTTAGCGGATAATCAAATGGACTCCCCATAATGGCAGACGTCATTTCATATGAAGTACGACTAATAAGCTTCACACCGGGTGCATCCATTGGTGCAATAAAAACAACTGCAAATTTTTTATCTTTAATCGGTAATCCATACGTACCAACAAAATTGTAATTAGTAATAGCTGAACCTGTTGCCACCATCTTTGAGCCACTAATAATCAAGCCCTCGTCCGTTTCGCGCTCCACTTGGATAAAAACATCCCCTACTTCATGGACATCTTTATGTCGATCAACAGGTGGATTCACAATTGCATGATTGAAAAACCAATTACGTTCTTGTGATTCTTTGTACCAACGCTTTGCATTTTCTTGGTAAGGTGAATAATATTCAGGATTTCCGCCAAGTGTTGCAAGGAATGAAGCCTTATAGTCTGGTGTCCGCCCCATCTGCCCATATGTAAGTCGGGCCCAAGCAACAATAGCATCTCGTCCTTTAATTAAATCATCCGCGCTACGTGCTGCACGGAAATAACTATGGGTATAACCACCACTACCCGTATCCGTTTCACAAGTTAAAATATCTTTGTATTTTGGGTCATGCATGGCATCATATAGACGTGAAATCGATCGTGCCGAATTTCGAAAAGCTGGGTGGGTCGTGACATCCTTTACACGTTCACCATGTAACCAAATTTCCCGACTATCCTTTAAACTTTCTAAATATTCCTGCCCTGTCAATGGCTTCGTACCTTGCTTTACAACCATTCCCTTCCCTCCTACAATTATTTTTTCTTGTTTGACATGTCTATTTAAATGTAATGGTTTTTGAATTTTTAGATAATTTATAAAAAGTATGGTATTCTGTTTCTTTTCTTTAAAATTTGAAAGGAAAATATGCAAAAAATAGAAAAAAGCCAGCATTTCCGCTGACTTTTCTTACTTCTTATTTTTTAACGTTTTAATTACATAATAGATTTTCAAGGCTAATTGGCATCGGAAACGTCCATCTCCTGTCCGCAAATCTTCTTGCAATAAAGATTCAATTTTTTCCATTCGATAACGAAAACCAGGAATGGATAGATTCAAAGCCTTCGCTGTTTTATTGACGTTCCCACTGTGGTTTAAAAAAACTTCTAACGTATGGACAAGTGTTGCATTATTTTGCTCATCATATTTTAATAGATGACCAAGTACATCTTCATAAAACTGTAAAAGCTCCTTTGGATTTGTCGTCTTTAAAAATAGCATAATGTGCTGAAAGTTTTCGTAAATAGCGGATTGAGTTTGACCAGGTGCTGCATATCGTAAAAATTGACAAATCAGTCTTGCCTCGTTGTGACTGTTCCCAATTTCCTCTAATTTCTCAGCATTTTTCCCAACACCAATTTGAAATTTAGATTGTTTGAAGCGCTGTTTTAATCGTTTCGTTAATACACTAACAAAATCTGACATATATTCGATATTTTTCTCACAATCCTCTAGAATAAGTAGGACCTCTTGATTTTTAATAAAGCACTCCACATTTAAATACTCTGTCATTAAAAAGCTATGCAATATTTCCGGGTCCTCATGCTCAGTTGTTATGACAATTACACGATTGTTTTTACTCGGATCAAAGTAGAAAATACTACGTGCCTTTTTAATGAGTTCCTCTGGGGAAGATTGTTTACTCATGACTTCATCTAAAAAATCAGACTTTCGTTGCCACTGTGATTGAGCAATTTGCATCTGTGTATATAAATAAATTGAGAAGACCGTCACAGCGCGTTCAATAATCATTTCCTGCTCGCGCGTTAGATCATTATGACTAAGTATTACTAAAGTCCCCAATTGTTTTTTCATTGTCATAATCCCATATTCATGTCGAAACTCTTTTTTCTTACGACTTCCTTCTATATAAAGTTGCTCATCTTCCTTATGCATAAAATAATAGCCAATTGGCTTCATTAAATATCGACGTTCTATTGTTACACTACATTGCAAAGCATCACTTAAAAGATGTAAAAGTTGATTCAGCGTATAGCCTTCAAGCATAGCATTTGTCATTTGTTTATGAATGGTGTCAGAATGTAGGATAGAATTATTCAATGTTTTCAACTCATTATACGTAGCATCTAATTCGTCAGCTAAGGAAGTTTCTTGAAAATATCGTAATATATCTAGTTGCTCTGCTGTAGCATGCTCCGTTGTTCGAACGACAAATTTACAATAGTCATCGCATTTACCACGACACTTTTCTTCAAATACGACAATCTCCTTTGGATAGGTTTTCGCTAAAAAACCTGCTACATAGCCGATTAATGTCCAACATACACTTTCGTCACTAAAACCAAAATGGCGGACATGCTCCTCCGCCTCGTAAGAATGAAACCACTTACCTTCCATTTCAAATTTATCGTCACTTATTTCCAACACATCAATTTCTACACTAACAACGCCCTCTAATGTATGAATCGCCGCTCCAGCTCTTATTAACTCTTTTAACTCTTTCCAATTGTACATCTTCTCAATAGAGCCACCAGCACTATAACCACATGCCCAACCATAGCGTAATAAAAAGCCTTTTGCTCGCTCCATATTCAACGTTTGAATAATATCACGCCTAAAAAAACCAAGTGCCTCAGCCGATTTTAAGATCATTCGATTCCCATTGAACTTGATGATGCCTGAACGCGGATTAATATCAATTGAATTTTCAAACACTAAACGATTTGCTTTCATCATATACACCCCCATAAACGTGCAATCCAATATATTTATTCTTACAACAACTAGGCTTGTACATTTTCTCTAAATCGATTTGAAGAAAGCGCTTTCTTAAATTTAAATCACTAGATTCAAAGTGTTTACTTTTATTATCAATATTAGTATAAATTATTTTTTCAGATAATTCATTTTATCCGAGCAACTAATGTTTCGACAAATTTCAAGAAACAAAAAATGTACTGATCCTTTGATAAATCAGTACATTTCAGACTGTAGACAAACACTATTTTGTTGGTATAAAACTGTAGAGAAAATTAATTGAAAGACACCGTTTAGCATTATTTTACTCCAGAAGTCTATGCAGTGAAGCTTGTCTTACGTAGTATTTTAATCATAGCTATTATACTATTTTGTTTCAGCTTGTCTTCTCACACTAATGATGAGGGACCGTTGATTTTTCACGGAGAGTGGCGACTCCTGCGGGATGAGCTTGCGCTGAAAGCCCCGCAGGAACGTAGTGACGAGGAGATTGAAGCCAAGCCCGCGGAAAGCGCCAACTCGGAGTGACAATCAACCCTTGTTTATTGATACGACTTAATTTATATTTATCCTTTTGCTTATAGCTTATTTACAAGTTCTAATAATGCAGTTAAAGAATCAACCTCATATGTTGGAGTGACAATGCCATTTGGTACATTGTTTTCACGGTTTATCCAAACGTTGAGCATATCAACACGAGATGAGCCTAGAATATCAGTATTTAAGTTATCTCCGACCATGATTGCATCGGCTGCTGTAATACCTGCTTTCTCCATTACATACTCGAAAATAGAGGCATCTGGTTTTCCTTTACCAAAGTCCCCAGAGATAATAATATGGTCAAAATATGGTGCTATTTCTGGTGTTATTTCTAGCTTTAAATTTTGTAAACTTGGTGCTCCGTTTGTTAGTAATACGAGTTGATACTTTCCTTTCAGCTTATCTAGCACATCAAAAGTATCTTCATATAAGAATGGAGATACTTTACGCTCTGCCACAAAGCGCTCCCCTAGCTCCGCCCCTAGTTGTGCATCCTCAATACCAAGAGCTGCTAAGCCTTTTGTCCATGCTTCTGTACGATAGCCCGGTACGATACTTTTCATTTTTTGGAAAGAATCTGTTGGATCATCGAATGTTCCCCAAAGTCCTTCGAATGGATTAATGCCGATTAACACCGTATAATCATATGTTTCATAGCCTTCGTAAAGTGCACGTGCTTCTTTACGTACAGCTTCCTCTAGCTCAGCCGGATTTACATTATGTATTGTCGCTGCATATTCACACGTTTTCTCAAATGCTGTTTTGACGGACTTTTTATCCCATAATAGCGTATCATCTAAATCAAAAATAATTGTGTTAATTGACATTGTGTCAGCTCCTAGCTTCCTATTAGTATAATTATTTTAGCATATATTCAAAATATTTAGCATAGCGTTTTAGGCTTTTCTCATCCCATAACGTATGGTTGATTTCCGTTGCGGCTGGGCGCTTTGTTGCTGCCGCTTCGCTTTCGCGCAGAGCAGAGCTTACTGGGGGCGTCCGATGAGTCGCTTGGGCCAACACGATGTTGGTCACGAAGGCGTTATCACAGGACGTGATGCATTTAGCCTTCGTTCCCCTATGTGCTCGCTCCAGGGTCTCATCTGTGACGCTGAGCCCCAAGGAGTCGCCCAGCCTCCACTCCAATCAACATATTACATGGTATCCATTTTAACAAATGCCATCCGCCACTTTTAGTGATTAGCCTAATCCTAGCCTATTCTTCATTCTATAACTATTGATTTTTCCTACGCAATCTATCCATTAAGCTTTGAATTTCGGCCTTTTTATGCTCAGTTTCTTCTTTTAAAATTTCAATTTGATAGATGTCATCAATTTCTTCAATTAGAACGCGATCGCCAACCTGTACTGGTTTATTCATGGCAGATTGTAAAATGATTAGCTGTTCCTCTTCCTCTGGGTACTTCAAAAAAACTGCATATCCATCTTCAATACGGTCTAAGGTGTATTTAGTCGAGCTCACTAACAAGTTCCCCTTTCGCATTACGTAATTGTGCAGCATCCCCATCATTCAGCCAAATCTGTTTCTTTGTCCACTTTAAATAATTTTGACCCTCTCGTGCATTTGAACCACTTGTGACATAAACCGTTTTCCCTGGCTGCAATGTCACATTTGGAAAGTTAAAAACTTGATACCCTTCAATCGATATAAGCTGCCAATCTTTTAAGGATACTGCTTCATTACCATTATTTTTAATGCCTACAATTTCTTCTATTAAGTCCTTACTAACAATCTCAACACTTGCACTAGTTGTTTTTGGAGCTGAGACACTTGTACTAGTTGTTTGTGATGTTGAGACACTTGTACCAGTTGTTTGTGGTGTTGACACACTTGTTCCTGACATTTCTTTCGAATTCACGTCATAGTTTACCCCATCGGTTGATACGATCACAGTCCCTGCTTCTGCCGTTGCGTAAATTTTACTGCCAATTGCTTGTAAACGTTCAACTAGTTCAGCATGAGGATGACCATACTTATTTCCCTCTCCATAACTTAAAATGGCCATCTCAGGATGCACTGCCTGAATGAACTCCGCCGAGCTACTCGTGTTAGAGCCGTGATGACCTGCCTTTAAGACTGTTGCTTTCACATCGTGCTGCATCATCTCTTTTTCTAACGCTATTCCCGCGTCAGCTGTTAATAAAAATGATACATTACCATATGCAATTTTTAAGACAATGGAAGCATCATTATTATCTTTTGCATGTTCATTGGCGTTTAACACCTTCACATTAATATCATCATCAAATGCAATACTATCGCCTGTTTTCGGAACATTATAAGGAATATTCTTCGTATCAATAAGTGTCAGCATTTCTTCAAAGGTTTGAGATGTATGTACCTTTCCTGAATCATAAAATTGTCCAATATTTATCGAATTTATCACAGGAATTAAACCACCAATATGGTCTGCATCAGGATGGGTTGCGACCACTATATCGAGCTTATTCACACCAAGCTCCTGCAAATACGAAACAACCTTTTGACCAGCTCCTTTAACGCCTCCATCAACAAGCATTGTCTTGCCATTTGGGGATTCAATAAAAATCGAATCTCCTTGTCCTACATCAATAAAATGTACGCGCATTTCATGTCCTGCAGTGACGGATACTTTCTCCGTATTTAATGTTTCCGTACAGCCTGCTAATAAAAAAATACAAAGGAGCACTACTATTAATTTTTTCATTTACTAACTTCCTTTCTATTTTTCTATTATACAAAAAAGAGAGCTAACCATGGGCTGCTCTCTATCGTTACCTGTCATTGTTCCGGCATTAATCCTTCCCCATTTGTACGTAAGACTCAAAGATCCTCTTTGTTTTCATGCGAATAAAATAATAAGGTTCTTGCATTGCCTGTTGGACACTAATATTTTCATCTACTAATGATTCAACAACAGTAAAGTATTTGAGTAATTCAGGTTTATCATTTTCTTCTATTGCCCCTGACAATAAGATAGCCTGTACATTCGCCGATGTCGCAGCCTTCGCCACCCCTAATGGTGCCTTCCCATGTAATATTTGACGATCCGATTTCCCTTCACCTGTCATAACAAACCCGGCACCTTCTAAATGCTTTTTTAACTGTACTGCATTCATCACAATCTCAATACCTACATTAAAAGTTCCGTTTAAAAATGCTATTAATGCGCCTCCCATTCCACCTGCAGCGCCTGCCCCTTTATAGTCGTGCAGTCGGATGTCAAATTGCTTTTCAACAATGTCTGCAAACTGCTTTAAGCAGCTATCAAAATAAGCAATTTGATGTTCTTTTACACCTTTTTGGGGTCCAAAAATAGCTGTTGCCCCACGCTCTCCAATCAAGGGATTATCAACATCACATGCAATAATAAATGTTGCTTCAGCCAATCGGGGATCTAGCTGACTAACATCAATTGAAGCTAAATCTAATAGTGCCGAAACCCCATCAGCAATAAATGTGCCATCTTCTTTTTTCAATTGCAGTCCAAGTGCCTTTAACATGCCAATACCAGCATCATTTGTAGCACTACCGCCAATTCCGATAATAAATTTCCTAAACCCTTCATCAAGAGCAGCCTTGATTAGCTGCCCCGTCCCGTACGTCGATGCAAGCTCAGGATTTTTTTCCTTATCCTGTAGCAGCATAATACCGGATGCCTGAGCCATTTCAATAACGCATGTTTCATTATCACCAAGCACAGCATATCTCGCTTCAATTTCTCTCCCCAATGGGTCCAGCACATGTTGTGAAATATATTGACCATCTGTTGAGGCAACCAGTGATTCTAGTGTACCTTCTCCACCATCTGCAACTGGTAAAATGACTGTTTCAATCGATGGATCAGCATCCAAGATTCCTGCTTGCATTGCATTAGCCACCTCGATGGCCGACAAAGTCCCCTTATAGGAGTCTGGACTAATAACGACTTTCATGTTATACCTCCACTCATTTAAGTTAGGTGCTTACATTCATTATAATTCAGACTAAAAATATTCCTGAGATTTATCGGAATAAAAGAGGCAATCTGAATATCACGTCAGATTGCCATCCTTTTTATGCCTTATATAATTCATCTAAAAACTCAATTTTTTTACCGATTGCCTCTTCAAACGTCATGATGTATGCTGCCGGATCCTTTGGATTATGGAACTGCGTAATCTTCCCTGTTTCAGGATGAACAAATTTAGAGGAGGCTCCACAGCCAATTCCTAAAATAGTCTGTACTTCTTCCATTATGACAATATTATAGATACTTTCTTCTCCAGCTTTACTGTAGCCGACATTTTCTAAATTGCCTAAAATATTTTTTTGACGATATAAATAGTATGGTGCATAATTATTTTCCTTCGTCCATACTTGTGCCATATGCATCATTTGTGCAACAGTATCACGGTCTGCTACCTTATACTTATCTTTATTACGTGTCATTTCCGATGCACGCTTAAATGATAATGTGTGTACCGTTAGCGATTCTGGTTGCATTTTTGCAGATTCATCTAATGAATGCTGGAACTCCTCAATCCCTTCATTCGGTAAACCAATAATTAAATCCATATTAATATTATTCATGCCTGATTCACGTGCTAACCAAAACTTATCAATTGTTTCTTGTACCGTATGATGACGACCAATTGCTTTAAGTGTTTCATCTGTATACGATTGTGGATTAACACTTATTCGGTCAATGCCCCATTTTTTTAACACTTCTAGTTTTTCAGGCGTAATCGTATCAGGTCTGCCCGCTTCGACAGTTACTTCACGGATTGTCTCAGGATGCGGGAAGGAATCATACATCGTCTGATACAATGCATCCATTTCATGTGCCTCAATAGATGTTGGTGTACCACCACCCCAATAAATGGACGTGATTTTCATATTATTTTCCTTCAGCCATTTCCCTATTTCACGTAATTCAATATGCAGCCCATCTAAAAATGTAGCAACACGCCCTTGCTTTCGATTGCTGCCAATCGCATACGCTGGGAACGTGCAATAAGCACATTTAGTCGGGCAAAAAGGAATACCGATATAAATACTTATTTCTTTACCGATTTCATCTATATCAGGAATCGTCACTAACTGACGAGCAACTATTTCTTTTAGTAACGCTACCTTTTCCTCTGATAAGCGGAAATCACGAATAAGAATATCTGCAATTTCTTCCTCGCTCTTACCCGCCTTTCGGAATTTATGGTAAAGCTTAGTTGGACGCACACCCGTTAAAATTCCCCATTGCTGATGCATTCCCGTATGTTGCTCTAACACATCTAAAAATACGTGAGACAAAGCACGCTTAATACGAATATTTAGCTCACGTCCTTCAGCCTCAGATTCGTATTGAATACGATAGTCATTCGTATAACGCTTACCCTCTATCTCAAGTGCAGCTTTTGTAGAAATCGAGAAATCATCCCCAACGTTATATTCAAATGATACTGCTATATCTGTTCCTTCAGACTCTACTTTTAGTTTGGAATCCTCAAAAAATAAATTCGCAATATGATTTAATACGCGAATCCAATCCTCAGGATATTTTTGATCTATGTGAATAAATTTCATTTTCTTCGCTCTTTTCTCTCAATAATTACAGCACCAATAGTTTAACAAATTTTCATTACGTTAAGCAAAGTTGCAATTAATAACAGAACATTCTGTTTATTTTTTCAGCGGGTGTCCAAACATCCGCTGAAAAAAATTAAAGCCTCCGGCGGATGTCACGGAAATCGGAAAGGAGTTCTTTGTGCAAGCACAAAGCCGATTCCGGACGCAATTATGCCGAGGCATAATTGATTGATACAAAAAATCCATTTTGAAAAATTTATCAAAATGGATTCTTATTTTTTTATCTTTCAATAACCGCGTTTGTTTTGAATTTTTCTTCTTTTAGTTTAAGAATTTTTCTTAATTCCATGCTTACTTTCTCCAAGCTTTCCATATCAGGCATAAAGTAAGAAACATCGTTGATATACTGATCTTCTCCTTGTATTTCTAACGTTTTAGTAGATATGTTTTTGGAATTCAAATATTGCTTTTGGAGTGCGTAGATTTCATTAGAGTTTAAATCTGTTTCTACGTTTTTTCCTAAAATATCTGCAATTTGACCAATTTTAAATATTGTATTTGTCGATTTTGCTTGATTAATCGTTGCAGTCAAAAATTGTCTTTGTCTCTCTTCGCGTGAGTATGAAGCATTAACAGCTCTTTTTCTCATTCTTACAAATGCAAGTGCCTCTTCCCCGTTTAAATGTGCTTCTCCTTTATGAAATTCTATCCTTTTTCTATCGTAAAAATTATCTTCCCAGAAATCCTCTTTTACATCTATTGTTACTCCACCTAAAGCGTCGACAATATCTCTAAAGCCATCAAAGTTTACTGCAATAAAGTTATCTATCGGTATATTAAGGAGTTTTTCAACTGTCTCTAATTGAAGTTTAATTGCCCCATAGCCTGTAATAGATCCATAATTATAAGCAGCATTGATTTTATGTATACCTGTATATTCCCCTGCATTTTCTATTTTAACCCTTGCATCTCGAGGTACTGTAATTAAGTTAATTTCAGATGTATCCGGATCCAAAGTAATGACCATTTGAGTGTCAGCTCGACCATCCTCGGCCTTACTAGAGTAATTTTCAACACCTAATAATAGAATTGAGATAGGATCTTTTTTAAATGATACATCCTCTTCCCTAAGATCTGATTTATTTCCTTCCCTATTTAAATCGACTTTTGAACTATCATAGGCATTTTTAAATTTAACAAACGCGTAAGCTCCATAACTAGTTACGGTTAATAGTGAAATTAAAATTACTAGTAAGGTTATTTTCATTACTTTATTCTTAGGTTTCGCTTTTTTAGAGCTCCTTGATTTTTTTTCCACATTAAATCCTCTCTTCTATTTGAATTCCTGAAGTCAAGTCATTCTCTTCGTTGATTAAGACGCTGTTTGTTCTTTCAAGTTTCCTGTAATGAATATATTTGGAAATAAAAATAAATTTAGAATTCTTCCCAAAAACGCAAAAATCCCTATAAAGGTAAACCTACCTTTATAGGGATTTTTTGAATTATTATTTTAAGTATTCTTCTACAAATTCAACTGGTACATATGTTTTATTACCTTCTAACAAAGCAGGGGCTGCATGAAGCGGGCGTAATGCTTTGTTATAACCAAACATTTTTTCTCCACGAGTAATTGTGTAAGATAAATTACCTTTTGATACAATTGCACCTTTACCTGTTGACTCCACTGTATAACCAAGCTTTTCGGCAATCAAACGCAACGGAACCATCTTTGTTCCATCGACTTCATAATAATCTGTCGCGATTATTTTTGCTATTTCCGCATCTACAGTATTTTCTGATTCGTCATCAAGAACAATTACTTTCGAAGGGGTTGTTTGAGCTGGGATACTTTTTGTTGAAGCTGTATAGAAAACAACTAAGTTCTTCTCTGTTAAATCTTTAGCTGCAACTTTCTCTCCCTTCGTATTTAAAAGCTCCGTATTTTCGCCAATGATTAATTTTAACATATCATAAGTATTTGTTAGGTTTTCAAAGAAGTAATCAACTTCAACAAATCCAGCTTCCTTAGTTTCAACAATAACAACATCGGGACCGAATTGTGGTGGATAAATTAATTTTTGTGGCTTGTTCGCAAATGTATAAGCTACTATTTTATCCCCTTCTTTAAGGTCCACTTTTTTACCTGTATTATCGAAAACAAGTGTATTTTTTGTTATCTCTAAAATGTTTGTTTGATCGCCATCTTTTACTGTGAAATATGTAATTTTTTCACTAGAATTGACTTTTTCAACTGTTCCATAAGTAGTATTGAAAATGTGAACAGGATCAATTTGAATTTGTGGTACTTGTTGTTCTGTCTCTGTCGGATTTTCTTTTGCCGAAGCAACTGGTATTACTACACTTCCGAATAATAATGCTGTCATTGCTGCAGGCGCAAATTTTTTCATGTTCATAAAATCTCTCCTTATTATTAGGTTCATAGTAGTAGTAGTTTTAAAATGGTAAAAGTTTCATTAAAAACTGGAAAATTTGTGATAAAAACCATTTACCAGTAAATAACTATTATAATTTAACAATAACGAACGGAATAATTGGATATTATTTTATCAATTGATTGTCCAATATCTTTATAGCTTTCATTACCATTCAAATAGCGTTGAACAGCTTGTAATTTTTCTTCTGCAGTAAATTTAGACAAAAAAACTGCACCTCCAATTGTTATATGGAGTGTCTAACAATTGGGGTGCAGTTCATTAATACTGGTGGTTTCTCTGAGTGTCTAATACCGTACCTACTCCTTTACCATTTCCCTTAATCCTGTAATATCGATACCGTTTAATGCTTGAGTTGCAAGGCGATCAGCTTCTGAATTTTCTTTACGTGATATAAGCTTGTACTCTGGCTGGATACTGAGCTCCTCTAGCTTTGCATCAATTTTATCTGCCCAGCTAGATAAATTCTTTTCAAGTGCTGCCCATTCCCCACTCAATTGATTGATAACGACTTGGGAATCGCCAGTGAAACAAACTGGCAAATGGTGAACGTTCAGTAGCTCAAGCTCGACTAACCCCAAATAAAGCGCTGCGTATTCTGCCTCATTGTTAGATTTTAGCTCTGCCGAAAAAGAATTTTGTCTTAATCGATATGGTTTGCCATTTTGCTCATAATAAATCGCACAGCCTAGCCCCGATTGTTTTGTTGCAAGATCAAAGCCACCATCGAAATAGACTGTAATATTGTGTGGCTCAGTGTCAATTTCCTTTAAATATGCCTTGAGTTCCTTCAAAGACCAATTTGTATCTTGTCGATCGATACAATGCAGTGATTTTACTCTCCCTGTTCGCTCCATGTCCTCTGCAAGTAGTAATGCTTTAGCTGCTGGCATTTCTTCTGAACGTAAAACAGTTTCCGCACCCTTTTTCGCTTTATAGGTCCATTCAATGATTACATGCATAGTATAACCTCCAATAGATATTGAGCCATAAATTGAAAACGTGCTCCGGCTTGCGGAAACACGTTTTTCTTCTTACTTGTTATATGTGCAACTATTAGTATTTTTATGCCTAAGAAAGCGGTTTGTTCAGCTCGATGATAGCATCTGCTTTTTCAGGATTCTCGTTTGCGACGTTAGAACTTGTTGTTCCGCTGCTTGGATGTTGAACTTCGCCGCTAAATCATGCTTTTCCGCCGCTTGGATGTTGAACTTCGCCGCTAGATTATGCTTTTCCGCTGCTTGGATGCTCTTCTTCGCTGTTAAATTTCTTCATACAATGCTTGAATAGGTTTTATTAAAATGCGGTTTACTTCTTCAATTATCTTACTTACATTCATTTCTGCCTCAAGCATTGCAGAAATTTTTGCATTTTGCTGTGCAAGCTGTGCCGCTTTTTGTGCGTATACGAGCTCATCTTCCAATATATCTTCGCCATTTAATTGCTTTTTCTGTAAGTCAATTTGAACCTTACGGAAATTTTTGAATAGATTTAATGCCTCTTCATCTTCCTTAACCACTGTCACAGCTTTATTTAACGCTTCAAATTCAGGTGTTTTACGAAAAGTTGCCTCTAACGCATTAATTTCATTGTAAATATTAATCATAAACATGATTCTCCTTTTCACATAAAGTAAACAATTAACCCTTGCACAATCCCAATCAATCCACCAAGAACTGCACCAAGTACTGTAATCATTTTAAACTCGCGCTTTGAAATACCTAGTACAAGTTCCTCTAATTTCTCTACAGGGAAAGAATCGACCTGCTCACGTACTACTTCTTGTAAATTTAAGCGTTTCAAAACATCTTCTAATTTCTCTTCAGCTTTTACAAAAGCTTTTTCAATGGCTTGTGGAATCACTGTTTCCTTCATCCATGAATTACCTTCTGGCCAGTAATGTGAAATAGGATAATTTAAGCGCTCTTCAACTGCTAATTGTTCTTTTACATAAGTTTGCAATCTCGATAATATTTGTTCAAAACGAATATCCTGTAAGAAATCCATTGCTGGGCGATCTTTTAATTTCTCCAATTCCTGAGTAAAAATTTTCGTTAATAATGCTGATGTTCCTGGTTTCTGTAAAAATTTTATAAGCTCACGCTGAACCTTTGTCATAAGCGATGAAGAATCACCTAAAAACATATTAATCATTCCACCAAGTGATCCTTTTGACGATAAGAAGTCATCAATCATCGCCTTAATTGTCAGTTCTCCTTCAGGTGATAAAAAATAATCCTCACCTTTTTCTAAAATATGATCTACCGCTACAGGAATCTTTGCATCAATAGTATTTTGAATATCTGCTGATAATAGTGTACGAATTGATTTCGTTGATAGTGTATTCTTAACTGACTCAAATTGTCCCTCAACAATTGCTTCTACCTTCTGTTCAATTGTTGCTGGCATATTGGAAAACCCAGCTAATGATAGCCAATCTTGAATTGTTTTATCATTTGTAAAAATCGTTTCTTCTACCTTTGCTTGTACAAACTGTTCTACCTTTTCCTGAATATCCTTTGAGAAAAATTTCTTTCTAAAAGTTTCAGGTGTTAATAAATAATTCACAACCGTTAGCCCAAGTTGCTTTGCTAATTCGTCACGTCTTTTCGGAATAAGACCTGGTGTAAAAGGCACGCGCCAATTTTTAATATATATAGCTTTATGTGGTCGGAAAAGCATTTTAATAGCTAGGTGATTCGTTACACCACCGATTGCAGCACCGATAACTGCCATAAATATTAATGTCACTAGAAAATTATCCATTAGTATCCTCTCGTTTCAATTGTATTCACTATTGGCGTAATTTGTCGCCTGATGCACTTATTATAGCAGAGCAATGATTTTCTACGAAAGAAATACCCCCTATTAGATTAACTATTTTTATCCAGCTTCATTAATTTGAAGGTGCTAATTTCCGCTGCAGGCTACTCGCTTTGAATATCCCTTTGCTACAATCAGTTAAAATGGACACACATGAGCAAAATATCAACAAAAAATCCATTAATCAGCTCATTACGATAGGATTGACATTTGGAGTTGCAAAATTACCACTATCCTTGAATAATATTAACTACATATATAAGAAATGGGGTTTGGTTATGATTCAGCATTTTAGCTTTAAGCCTTTATTTGAAAATTCTCAGCTTCCAGGTTGGTCTATTTCGTTCTTTTATCAACGTGAACGTTATTCAGCAGAGTACTTAAAAGATGGCGTTATACAATGGAATGGAGCTATCCCTCCAAACGAAGAGGAAGTTAAAAAAATGATTCATGAGCTTATGTTGTACCATGTTTACGACTGATAAATTCACCTCGGCATAATTGGTACTATACTTTGCTTTCGCACAGAACATTTGCTAAACGAAGATACAAATAGTATTTCCCTGTTCCCAACTGCATAATAACGCCTATTTTTACTAATTTCAGCATTGCTATTATCTTAAAAGTATTTAAGTATATTGAAATTCCCTTATTTTTCTTATACATTTATGTTATTAAGTATTAAGTTTTTTTATGCAGGAGGCTATTTCAATGAGTAAAGTCACTCTTTCTGATGACTTAAACAGTTATAATTCAAAAGCATTAATTCGTGCAAAAGTAAAAGAAGTTTTTTCCGAATTTTCGGCTAAAATTTTTGAGTTAGCGAATGAAGCTGAAGCTATTGATAGTAAAAAATTCGAGGCTCTTTCTGGCTTTAAAAGTGATTTCTACAACGAATACTGCAGTCAATTAAAAGGATTTTTCGATTCATCTACTAGTGCTTTCGGAAAAAGACCTGTAAAAAATACGTATTTAACGTATAAGGGTAAAAATTATATTTTTACACAGCAAGGTATTACAGAAAAAGCACCCGTTACGATTTCACTTTACTCAGGTGAAATACCGTTCAAAGAAACGCTACACGATGTGGAAAAAGCGTGCTTGAAATTACGTTTTCAACAATAATAATTAATGCAGAAGGAGCCGTTTCATAAGAATGAAATTGGCTCCTTTTTGTTAAAAACTATTTTGAAATTAGCTGCCGCTTCGTTAGCACTACTCTTTCACGCATAAAATATCTGTTGCTAAAGTTTCGTTTTATGAGAGCGACATGCCAGAAAATATATCTTATGTAGAATGGTTGATCTTCGTTCCGACTGGGCGACTCCTTGGGGATCAGCAATAGAGGAACGAAGGCTAAAACCATCACGTCCTGTGATAACGCCTTCGTGAACCAACATCGGGGCCGCTGCCGCTTCGCTTTCGCGCAAAAAACATCTGTTGGCCCGAGACCTTGAAGCGCAGCGGTTGTTTTCTGTGCGAAAGCGTAGTGCTAACGTAGCGACAGCAACTGGGTTTTGTCTGTGCGAAAGCGAAGCGGCAGCACCAAAGCGCCCAGTTGGAACGGAAATAACCCCCTTGCTTTGCCGAAGAGAGATACTATGACACCATCTATTTTATTTTTCTACAAAACAAAGGAGCCGCCTCATATGATTGAGACGGCTCCTTATTTGTTGCTATTAAAAATAATTCATTTAAAAAAATCCGCAAGTATAGCTCTTGAGATTTTTGACGTGTCGTTTTATATGAGATGTAAATGCTTCTTTCTCTAAACAAACTATCTTCTTTGCTACATTTAAAGTTAGCATAACAAATTTTTATTTTCAATCTTTTGGTGTTTGAAATTATTTAATTTCTTCAATTTATTGTGTGAAAATAATCAAATCAATTATGCCTCGGCATAATTGCGTCCGAAATCGGCTTTGTGCTTAGGCCTGCAAGTTTTTTTGCGCGAAAGCGAAGCGTCAGCGGCAGGATGTTGATCACTCAGTCATTGCCACAGGACGTGGCGTTCTTAGACTGAGTTCCTCTATTTCAGCGGATGTTGTTTGGACACCCGCTGAAATAAGTTAAAAAAATTGTTGTCAATATTTGTGTTTTGCATGTAAATATTTTATGATTAAATCATTCAACAATTTTTTTAAATCATAGGAGGTGTACACTTTGTTTACCTCCCTCATTCGGGCGGGGACAAAGGAATTATTTGGACGGAGACATATTGGAAATAACCATAAGGTTGGCGGCATTCGCCCTACTAATAATAATGACAGGATTTTTCGTTGCAACCGAATTTGCAATCGTTAAAGTAAGATCTACACGCATTGATCAATTGCTTGCAGAAGGAAATAAAAAAGCAAAAAATGCAAAACGTGTTATTTCAGATTTAGATGAATACTTATCTGCATGTCAGTTAGGTATTACGATCACTGCCTTAGGTCTAGGTTGGCTTGGTGAGCCTACATTTAAGATTATCTTGAATCCAGTGTTTGAATTTCTAAATTTGAGTGAAAATTTTACTACTGTCCTTTCATTCATACTTGCATTCTCAATTGTTACTTTTATGCATGTTGTAATAGGAGAATTGGCGCCAAAAACATTAGCCATCCAAAAAGCAGAATTTGTCACATTAAATCTTTCTGGCCCATTAATTTTATTCCACAATGTTACTTATCCAATCATTAAGCTGTTGAATGGATCTGCACGTGGCTTAACTGGTCTTTTCGGCTTAAAAATGATGTCAGAATCAGAAGTAGCCCATACCGAAGAAGAGTTACGTATGATTTTGTCGGATAGTTTAAAAGGTGGAGAAATTAATACTTCAGAATATGAATATGTGAACAGTATTTTTGAGTTCTCTGATCGTCTTGCAAAAGAAATCATGGTCCCACGTACTGAAATCGTCGGTATTGAAAAAGAACTAACGATTAGAGAAGTTTTTGATTTAATGGGCGTTGAGCAATATACCCGTTACCCAATTATCGATGGTGACAAAGACCATATTATCGGCTTAGTCAATATGAAACACTTATTAACTGCTTACATTAAAGACCCAGCAAATGGCGATAAACTAGTGATTGACTATATGCAGCCAATTATTCGCGTAATGGAAACAACGCAAATTAACGACTTGTTACTAAAAATACAGCGTGAACGTATTCATATGGCCATTTTAATGGATGAATATGGCGGAACATCTGGTCTAGTTACGATTGAGGATATTATTGAGGAAATTGTCGGCGAAATTCAAGATGAATTCGATGAAGATGAAATTCCAGAGGTTCAGGAAATTGCAGAAGATCACTTTATTTTAGATGCGAAGATGCTAGTTGAAAGTGTTAATGATATGCTAGGTACTGACATAGAAGATGATGATATTGATACAATCGGTGGTTGGTTCATGACGAAGCGCTTTGATGCGGTCGAAGGAGACAGTATTGAAGAACAAGGTTATGAATTTATCGCAAAAGAATTAGATGGTCACCATATTTTATACTTAGAAGTTCTGAAATTACCTGAACGTGATTTATCAAATGATAACGATGAAGTAAATGACTAAAAATCAATTATGCCTCGGCATAATTGCATTGCGTCTGAATTGGGCTTTGTACATGCACTATTTCAGCAGATATTTGGACAAGCAATGAAAGAAGGATAAATTGCCTTATCGTATTTGCCGTGGTACGATTTAGATCACGCTTGTATGATTCAGACGATAAATACAGTATTTTGCTCACAACTTATAATGGCAAGAGCTTCTACTGAAAAAAATTAATATATACGCAAAAACGACTCCCTTACACGAGAAGGGGGTCGTTTTATAATGCCCGAAAGTTTTGCTAGGAGGAAACAAAATGGAGCTCTATACAAATTTACGTCAAGGGGAAAAAGGTGCATGGTTATCCATTGGTACTTATTTAATACTGAGCTCAATAAAACTGACGATTGGCTATATCGGAACATCGGAAGCACTAAAAGCAGATGGACTTAACAATACTACTGATATTATTGCTTCCATTGCAGTATTAGTTGGATTACGGATTGCCCAAATACCTCCTGACTCTAATCATCAATACGGACATTTACGTGCTGAAACCGTTGCTTCACTTGTTGCATCATTTATTATGCTAATTGTTGGCTTACAAGTACTCATCAATTCGATAAAAAGTCTATGGGAGCCAACTGGCGCAGCACCATCACTATTAACAGCCTATGTGGCAATCGGCAGTGCAGTAGTGATGTATATCGTTTATCGCTATAATTTAACACTATCAAAAAAAATAAAAAGCGCTGCTATTAAGGCTGCAGCCTATGATAATCGCTCAGATGCTCTTGTCAGTATCGGTACAGCGATCGGGATTTTTGGAGCTATTTTTGGCTTCCCCATTATCGATGCAATAACAGCTCTTCTCGTCGCACTTCTTATAATTAAAACAGCTGTAGAAATCTTTTGGGAAGCAGTTCAAAGCCTCACAGATGCCTTTGATGTTGAAGAGGTCGAAACATTATCCGTCTTAATTCGCAATGTTAACGGAGTGATCGAGCTCATAGACTTTAAAGGCCGTGCTCATGGCAATATGCATTTTATAGACGTAACAGTGACCGTCGACCCTTACTTAAATGTCTTTGAAAGTCACCGAATCACAGAGGAAATTGAAAAAACCGTTACTCATGAAAATTCCTTCTGTCAGGTACTCGTGCATATTGAGCCAGAAATAGCAATAATTCCTCCAGCAAATGACAACAAGTCTCCTACCGATTGATTGGTAAGAGACTTGTTTTTTCTGTAAACCAGAAATATAATGATTTTCAATTGAAGCGATTTAAAAATAAAATAAATGAACGCAAATGTCATCCACAACGTGTGGTGATGAGCCCAAACAAGCCTCCTATCAATCATAGATAGGAAGCTTAATTTGTTTAATTATTTGATTGCAATATAAATATCGACTTGAGCTTCTTGCGGGTTGGTACATCGTTCATCGTACATTTCAAAGTCACCTGTGTATGTTCGCTCTACATCTGAGCTTGCGAACCAGGCCCAGACATCTTGCCAAGCTTTTACGACAACTTCTTCAAATGGACCTTTGTTAGAAGTAAAAACTAAATATTTTGCAGCTGGCACTGTTTTTATGACCATACCTTCAGGAATTTCGTGGGCAGCTACTACTTCCACCCCAAGTGTAATTGAATACTCTCCATTAACATCCGTTTCGTAATCAGAATACAGACCATACGTTACTTGATTTATTGCATTAGCTACTTGTCCTACAACATCTTGCTGATAAAAATCCGACCATAATTGTGGGATTTTTGCTTGAGCAGTAATTTCATTCGCATTGCTCGTTCGTGCTGAGATTCCTACGGTTTGAAAAGATTCTTTATTCATCAAAATTGGTTCTTTTATTTCATGTTTTCTCCATCTCTTTAAGCTTGGTAAAAAAGACGTCATCATTTGGCGTGCTTCCTCTTCCGCCATACCATCTTCCTTTAAGTGCGGTACACCAATTTCAATCATTTCTTGAACTGTTAGATTTGGCTGCTTGAACTCTCCTAATTCATAACAATATGTGCAATAATCCTGACTTTTGTGTCCTTCTTTTTCTGTACCAAGTAATGCCTCATCCACTAATGGCATTCCACAGCTTTGACAATAACTTTGCATTATTAAATCCACCCTTCGTTCTATTTGTTTTGACTATAACAAAGAAAACTTGACATCTGTATGTCATCAATTAAAGTTCTTTATACAACTCAACAATTTCCTGTGCTCGTTTTAGCATAATCTCACTTATATGAGGTGGTTCTAAAACTTTTAGGCGATGACCAAAGCTAAGAAGAAAGCCATATAGCCATTCATCCTCAGGCAAAGAAATTTTAATAGTTGAACTCTCAATATCTACATGCTCAGCGCCAAATGATTCTTCTACTAATGTCGTTATTGCAGAATCGAAAGATAACGTAAGGTTTACTATATTTTGTGGGCGATGCCACTCTTTATCCCATGGGAGTTCAGATAAGTTGACTTCTTTGCGTTGGAATGTCGTTTTCTCTTCTTTTATACCCTTCATTCTTGAAATTTTAAATAAGCGAAAATCTTCTCTCAATGTGCAATAGCCATAAACATACCAAACTTTTCCCTTTTGCACTAAAGTGTGTGGCTCTAATAATCGTCTTGTTATACGACCATGTGTAGTAGAATACGTAAAGCTTATACAATGCTCGTGTTCAATCGCATTTTTTAATAACGTAATCTGTTCTTTAAAAATAACATTTGGCCCCCAAGGACTAAGGTCAATAAATAGTTGATCGATAGATTGTTTAACTTTCTCATCCGCAACACCTGTTAATTTTTCTAGCACTGCTTCAGCATGTGAATCATCGTACGTTGTTAGTGCACTTTTAATGGCAATAGAAAGTGAGGTAAGCTCTTCCTTCGTCAACACCTGCTTATCCACACGATAGCCCTCAATTAAACTAATTCCACCATTAACCCCCTGCTGGCTAATAACAGGAACCCCAGCACAGCTCAATGTTTCAATATCTCGATAAATAGTACGAACTGACACATTAAATAAATCGGCAAGCTCTTGGGCTGTTACCTTTTTACGATTTATTAAAATCATTGTCATCGTTAAAAGACGCTCTAATTTCATATTTGTACTCCTTTACTATAAACCTTATTTTTCCCTTTGCTAATTACGTCGTTTTACTTACTAATTCCCTATCTACTTTAAGTATTTTTTAAGTACTTTTTGAGTTTTATTTAAGTCAAATGTACTATAATAGCGCCTAACAAATTATTACATTCATTATACTATTTTCACAATATAAGAAAAAACAACTTAGGTACTTATAATCTCCACTATAACTACGTTGTTTTTAACAATAAACGCTTAATTATTTCAATTCTCTTATCACAACCTATAAAACTTCTATCCTCTATATAAGGACACTGAAAACTATGAAGTAGAAAAACTTTATAGTAACTATTTGTGGAAGTCCTAATTTCTATGTAAAAAGGTTTAGCACGGAGCACGAGCCATCATCGGGAAAAAGCTAAACAGATAAATCCTGTACGAAGAGATAGCGTATGAGGAGATCCGACACTAACTTATGGAAAACGGAATACAAAGAGCTAAATTTTGGTGTCAAATTTTTAATTTTATGTGAAATTTACTTTTTAGTGCCCACCCTATATTCGAAAAGCATTTTCAAAGACAACAAACTAGAGTTTAATGGTTTTCAATTTAATTGTAAAAAGGAGATTTTGACGTGATTCGAGCCGTTTTAATAGACAATGAACCTTTAGCTTTACACTATTTTCAAAGTAAACTACAAGCATTTCAGCAAATACAGGTAATTCAAACTTTTACAAGTGTAGAAGTATTTTTAAATGAGCTTCCAATAATAGAATTTGAAGTCATTTTTTTAGAGGCAAAGCTTAATGAACTGACTGGGCTTGAATTAGCTGATATTATCAAAACTAATCGTCCACATGTTAGTGTTATTTTTATAACTTCATATAAAGAATTTGCTTTACAAGCATATGAAATCGGAGGTCTTGACTACGTACTTAAACCAATTAGTCATGCTCGCTTAGAAAAAACTATTTCTCGTATCGAGCATGAATATTCCATTCAGCAAATGATTAAAAAAGCTTCGAAAACTATGTTAAACGTACAATGCTTTAATCAATTTGCCGCATATAGCAACAACAGCTTAGTTGCCTTCAAAACCGAGAAAACAAAGGAGTTATTTGTATATTTCATATTACATCCAAACATTCCTATTCATCGTGATTATTTAATTGAAATTCTATGGCCTGATTTAGACTATGTACGAGCAAAATCGAATCTTCATACCGCACTTTCTTATTTAAGAAAAACCTTAAATAATATAGGTTATGCAAACTGTATTATTTTTTCAAACAAATACTATATCTTCGAAAAACCGAACATCCTTTGTGATTTATATGACTTTCATAGATATTATGAGGATTTCACGAAGTTAGAATTCCCACCAATTTCTTTGATCAATCAAAGTCTCTCAATTTATAAAAATGGACTACTCATTTATGATGATTATGAGTGGGCTACTGCCTATAAAGATAAGCTGACGAAATCATACATAGATTTATTAGAAAAAGGTTTTCAAGCAACATTACTAACGGATATTGATAAGGCATTAAATTTTTTAAATAGAATATTAGAGTTTGATCCATATAATGAACAAAAACTTGAGCACTATTTACACATTTTAATAAATACGGGATTTCATGAACAGGCATACAAAGTATTTCTTGCTTATGAACAGAAGCTAAAAGATGACCTATCGATTTCGCCAAGCTCTACATTAATTGATATTTCAAACAAATTTTTTGTTCAAAAATAAATAAAGGTTTCATTCATTAAAAAACGACGAGTTCATAGGAACTCGTCGTTTTTTAATCTCCAGTCTCATCATCATAACTTGGAATTGATTTACGTTCCGACTACTGTGGACGTCCGATGAGAAATCAATTAACTTTTATACACCACTACCCTCTGTCAGTCCGTGCTTCACTGCATAAAGAGCAGCCTGCGTACGATCCTGCACTTGTAGCTTCGTGAAAATATTAGAAATATGAGTCTTCACTGTTTTTTCTGTAACGAATAAAGAGGACGCAATTTCTCGATTACTTTTCCCTTTTGTAAGCTCTGCAAGCACATCCTGTTCACGAGGTGTTAGAGGGTTTAAAACATGAGGTGCATTTTTTGATTCTTGACGGTCCATTTCCAAAGTCGTTGTTGCTTCTGGATGTAATGTATTTTCGCCTCGCATAATACGGCGAATGGACAATACCAACTCATCAGGTTCAATATCTTTCAACTGATAGCCTGCAGCCCCTGCCTCCATAGCTGGAACCACATGATCACGGTCTGAAAAGCTTGTCAGCATTAGAATTTCTATTTTCGGAAACTTTGCTTTAATGCGCTTCGTTGCCTGAATCCCATCCATCTCAGGCATGACCAAGTCCATGAGTATAATATCTGGCTGTATACTTTCTGCTAAAGCTACTGCCTCTAATCCATTTTTCGCTTCTCCAACAACTTCAATATCTTTCTGTGTTTTTAAGAAAAATAATAATCCACGACGCACGACATGATGATCATCTGCAATTAAAACACGTATCATACTCTTCCCCCCTAATATGGCAAGCGGATTAATAGCTCTGTTCCTTTGCCAATTTCACTAACCCAGTCAGCTTTGCCACCAACTGATTTTGCACGATCCTTTATGGATTGCAAGCCTATCGAAAGTAGCTTAGTGTTATTATCGATGACGAAGCCTCGTCCCTCATCACGAATAACCAGTAAAATATCTGTAGAAGTGACCGTAATATAAAGTGCAGCCTCTAGCACACCAGCATGACGACGAACATTATTAAGTGCTTCCTGGGCTACCCGAAATAATGTTTCTTCGATACGTGATGGGAATTGCAGTACACCTGAGACCGTTACATGAAGCTTCAAGCCAAGCATTTCAGCATACACTTTTATCGCTTCAAGTAAACCATTCTCTAATCCTTTTGGACGGAGCTGCCAAATGAGAGCACGCATTTCTGTTAAGGCATCCTGTGTTAAGTGCTGAATCTCCTTAAATGTTTCTTTCACATCACTAGCGTTTGTCATTTCAATACCAGCTCTCGCTGTTAATGTAACTGAAAAAAGTAGCTGATTCACGGAATCATGTAAATCTCGTGCTAGACGATTGCGCTCCTTCACAAGTGCCATTTCTTGCTCCTGCTTTGTCAGTAAAATACGCTTAATGGCTGATCCCATCTGAAATGCAACCGATTCAAGTAATGCTAGCTCTTCCTCTGAAAAACGCACGGTATCCTTCGATGCAACATTTAAGACACCAAAACGCTCTTGCCCAGATTGAAGTGGCACTGTTGCATGGTGTGTAATGCCTTCGTGATCGCCAACATTTGCCGCAATTGCACTTTCAATACGTTGACATTCAATAATATTTGAGGCTTTTTTTAATTCCTCATTACGATAGCGAGAAACACACCAACAGCCTCCTTTTTTTAAATAATGGCAATTTTTATACTCCAGTGCCTCTGGTAAATTGACATGAACCACAAGCTCTGACCGTCCTTTTTCATCAATAAAAAAAATCCAGCCTGTTTCAAAATTTGTGCCATTTAAAAATTTCACAAGTGCCCCTTTTAACATCGACACAATTTCAGTTTCTTCGTTTAATAACTCTGCAATCTCTTTTAAAATACCAATATTGGAATGATCGTTCTCCCTCACAAAAACACCTCTTCTTTGGCATTACTAATTTTAATGATAACATTTCAAAGTCTGGAACGTCTGCCTCAGTCATTCATACTTTTGACTGAAATTTCTTAACTTCTTTCAGCAGAAGTCTCCCATCTCTATAGGTGGTGAGATGAATGCGGGTTGAAGTTATTTTTCAGCGGGTGTCCAAACATCAGCTGAAAGAAGTTAAAGCCTCCGGCGGATGTCACGGAATCGGAAAGGGGTTCTTTGTGCAAGCACAAAGCCGATTCCGGACGCAATTATGCCGAGGCATAATTGATAAGATTATACCTTATTTTGGGTAAGTTAATTTACATATAAAACTAGAACAACTATAATCGAACAAGTACATGGTTATACTAAGGAGAGAATTTATATGTCTAAAAAAGTGGAAAATGGCTTACTATTTATTTGGATTGTCTCTGTCGTTGCAACACTGGGTTCCTTATACTTTTCTGAAATTCGTCATTATGAACCTTGTAAAATGTGTTGGTACCAACGAATTTTCATGTATCCAATTGTTATTATGACGACTATTGCCTTTATTCAAAAAAATGCACGTATTGTTGTAACAACTGCTGTTTTTGCCATTATGGGGGGCAGTATATCACTTTACCATTATGGTATTCAAAAGCTTAGTTTTTTAGCTGATACTGCACCATCTTGTGGTCTTGTTTCATGTACTGGGCAATATATTAACTGGTTAGGTTTTATTACAATCCCATTTTTAGCGCTAACTGCATTTATTTTAATTGCAGGGGCAAGCTTTTATGTAATAAAGGCTGCTAAAACAGCAAATTAATTTTGAGACCGTGTTCTACATTCGGAATACGGTCTTTTCTACGGAGGAAGATTTATGTTTCACTATGAAATAAATACGAATAATTTGACAGTCGAGGATCTTTTACGCAATCATTGGCGACTCGGTAAAAAGCTTGTCCATGAAATGCGAATGGCAAAGGCTATCACAACAATGGACGGAGAGCCTATTCAGTGGAATGCTCCACTACAAGTAGGAACTATCATAAAATTTACATTCCCTATTCCGACATCCAATTATCAACCGACACCAGTTTGTGCAATTGATATCGTCTATGAGGATGACCATTGTTTGATCGTTTCTAAACCAAAAGGCATGTCGACACATCCAAATGATGCACGTGATACCCACACTTGTATGAATCATGTTATGGCTCATATTAAAGAGCAAGGTGGCACTTATGCGGAGCATGTCCATCGTTTAGATAAAGGGACACAAGGTTTGTTACTTGTAGCAAAGCATCCTTTAGCAAAATCAATCTTTGACCGTATGATTGAGGAAAAATCCATTATTCGAACATACGCTGCAGAGGTGCAAGGGAATTTACGCTCTTCATCCGGCACGATTTCTGAAGCAATCGGAAAAGACCGACATCATGCAACAAGACGTGTCGTTTCAAAAACTGGACAGCATGCAGTTACACACTATGAAGTTGTAGCTCGCTATAAAAACTCTTGTGTTGTCCACCTAATTCTTGAAACAGGAAGAACACATCAAATTCGCGTACATTTAGCACATATCGGTCATCCGATTATTGGAGATACAATGTATGGAGCAAGAGAAACGGCAAGTGATGATTATGAGCTCCATGCTATTCAATTGGAATTCGAGCATCCATTTTTAAATAAGCAAATCGTTGTAAAGGATCAGCAGTAATTACCGTACTGCACCTTGAATTGTTGCACATAAGCTAACAATTCGAGGTGCAGTTTTTGTATGTTTTTTTAAGACACCCCCAGGAAGCTTTGCTCTGCGCGAAAGCGAAGCGTCAGCGACAAATGTTTTATCTGTGCGAAAGCGAAGCGTCAGCAACAAATGTTTTATCTGTGCGAAAGCGAAGCGTCAGCAA
>NZ_JBNNVG010000021.1:0-104632 GCF_050280425.1 Lysinibacillus sp. NPDC093190
CAAAAATCTTATTAAATTTAAAGTATAAAGAAATCGGGGTTCATCTGGGTTAACGTGCTGAAAGATTTGTGCACCCCAACATTTGACTTAGAACCAAATAATAGCGAACGCCCGCGCTTCAATGATCGAAGCGACGGAAAGAAGAGTAGCGACGGAAAGAAGAGTCAGGGCGACGGAAAGAAGAGTAGCCGACGGAAAGAAGAGTCAGAGCGACGGAAAGAAGAGCAGCCGACGGAAAGAAAGGCCAGAGCGACGAAAAGAAGAGTCAGAGCGACGGAAAGAAGAATCGGAGCGACGGAAAGAAAGGCCGGAGCGACGGAAAGAAGAGTCAGAGCGACGGAAATAAAAGTCAAATGGTGGATAGCCCCATCAAACCGTACATAAATTTGATGTCGAACAAAAAAAGACATCTCAGAAATAAATCTGGGATGCCTTTAATTTTTTATTTACGATCCATAATTTGGTCGATTAAGCCGTATTCTTTTGCACGCTCAGCAGTCATGAAGTTATCGCGGTCTGTATCTCTTGCAATGACTTCAAGTGGTTGACCAGTGCGTTCTGATAAAATACCATTTAATTTTTCACGTAAGAATAAAATACGTTTTGCAGCGATTTCGATTTCAGTTGCCTGACCTTGTGCACCGCCAAGAGGTTGGTGAATCATTACTTCTGCATTTGGTAATGCGAAACGTTTACCAGGTTCACCAGCAGCAAGTAGGAAAGCACCCATAGATGCTGCCATTCCGATACAAATTGTTTGTACTTGTGGCTTGATAATTTGCATTGTGTCATAAATTGCCATACCAGCAGTAATAGATCCACCTGGTGAGTTAATGTAAAGAAAGATATCTTTTTCTGGATCTTCTGCTTGTAGGAATAGAAGTTGAGCAACAATTGAGTTAGCAACGTTGTCGTCAATTGCGCTTCCTAATAGGATAATACGGTCTTTAAGCAGTCGTGAATAGATGTCATACGCACGTTCACCACGACTTGTTTGTTCAATAACTGTAGGAATTAAATTCATGTTAAATCCTCCTTAAAAAACTAAATTCGAATACTTTTGCTGAAAATTTTCATTGTATTTCAGCTGTAACCTTATCATACACATTATAGTCAGGGAAGGTCAAATATTAACCCTGTTAAAGTGAAATAAATTAAATCAATTTCGCCTTGGCGTAATTGTAGCTGCCGCATCGCTTTCGAACAGACAAACGATTGTAGCTGCCGCATCGCTTTCGCACAGACAAACGATTGTAGCTGCCGCATCGCTTTCGAACAGACAAACGATTGTAGCAGTCGCATCGCTTTCGCACAGACAAACGATTGTAGCTGCCGCATCGCTTTCGCACAGACAAACGATTGTAGCAGTCGCATCGCTTTCACACAGACAAACCCATTGTAGCAGTTGCATCGCTTTCGCACAGACAAACGATTGTAGCAGTCGCTTCGCTTTCACACAGACAAACCATTGTAGCAGTCGCTTTGCTTTCGCACAGACAACCCATTGTAGATGCCGCTTTGCTTTCACTACAGAAAACATTTGCCGCTGCCGTATCGCTTTCGCTCAGATAAACAATGTTGGTCACGCAGGTGTTTTCACAGGATGTGAAGTTCTTAGCCTGAGTTCCTTTTTTTAGTAGGTGTTTTGACACTTACTGGATGAAGATAAAAAAAGTTTAAATGTTTTGCATTCTATAGTTGAATTATGGGCAATAGGTTTGTATAATTGGTAAGGTCACATAAGTTAAAGTACAGTACACTATTTTGTCAGGTATGCTTCAAATGAGGGTTATCTACATCATGCTTTTAGTAAAGCCAAGGGTGAGTACTTTTTTTTTGTGTTCAATTGCCCTCGTGGTGTAATGGATAACACGTAAGATTCCGGTTCTTGCACTGGGGGTTCGATTCCCTCCGAGGGCGCCATTTTACTGATTATTTGATATACTTTTAAAACTCAATTCTCCTAATAAGTAGTTTAGCAGCCTGCTTAGTGGGGAAAAGAGAGGGTAAATAATGGGAATGTTGCCTAATAGGCATTATTCCCGCATTTGTTCCTTTCAAACCTTCAAAAAGGCAACAACTCCAAATTATTTTTTAGTGAACATACCGTACGTGAAGACTAGTTATACTAGTCGAAAAAAAGAATCCTATCTGAGGGGATTCTTTTTTTTTTTGCAAAATATATCTAACTTTAGCACCGATTGTGAATGTATAAATATTCATAATTGGTGCTATTTTCTTTTTTTAATACCGTTTTATTCTAGATAAACCAAATGGAATAAATTTTTATGCGAAATGTTATTGTCTAAAAAGAATAATGTTACTATAATTGACCTAATAGTCTAATATTTCCGAATTGATAAAAATATTAATTGTATTTCGGGAAATAATTGAATTAGGGGGAGAGCTATGAAAAGAAGTTTATCTATGTTACTGGTAGTCGTAGCAGCATTTGTGCTAGTTCTAGCAGGGTGTGGCGCAAAGGACAAGACATCGTCCGGTAGCGTGCCATCCGAAGATGGAAATGGTAAGAAAGTTTATAAGGTAGGAACAGAAGCGACATTTGCACCATTCGAATCGCTTGACGATAAAGGAAATATTGTAGGATTAGATTTCGATATTTTGCAGGCGATTGCAGATGAAATGGGCTTTGAAGTAGAGTGGCAAAATATTGGCTGGGAGCCTGTCTTCCAAACTGTTAAAAATGGGGAAACAGATATCGGTGCAGCAGGGATCTCTATTAATAAAAAGCGTAAAGAAACGTTTGACTTTACAGAGCCATATTATGAATCTCAATTATTAATCGTTGTAAAAGAAGATTCCAAGATTAAATCATTAGCTGATTTAAAGGATAAAAAGATTTCAGTACAAATTAATGCTACAGGTCATGAAGCTGCGAAAAAGCTACAAGGTGATTCAAGTCCAAATATTATGGCGTTTGAAAATCAGCCGGTTGCTATCAAAGAAATGCTAAATGGCAACGTGGATGCTACGATTGGTGATAATGCGGTAGTTTATGAATATATCAAAGCTCATCCAACAGAGAAGCTTAAAGTAATCGAAGATGATGCATTTGAAAAAGAATACTATGGTTTTATGGTTCAAAAGGGGAATACGGAACTTTTAAACAAATTAAATGAAGGTCTGAAAAAAATTAAAGAGAACGGTAAATATAAAGAAATTACAGGTAAAGACCTTAAGTAATAAACGACTGCATGATGGGGCTGTCCTAAAAGAAATAAAGAAATTCTATATATTGATATAAGGTAAAAATCCGCGTAGACTCCTACGTGAAAAAAGAGGACAAGACCCAGCTGAGAGGGTTGTAAAACTGATTTTGCGACAGGAGCACACTGATGCGGATTTTTACTATATTACAAATATGCTAGATTTCTTATGAAGGACCTTTTAGACAACTCCTCATTTAATTTTTGAAGGGGAAGTGAGTTTTCGGATGGACATCTTTGACTTACGCTGGGACATAGTCTGGAACTACCGAGATATGTTTATACGAGGTATTGGTGTGACGCTAATTTTAACACTTAGTGGTTATTTTGGCGGAATTCTTTTAGGACTATTTTTAGGACTTGGAAAATTATCGACGAGAAAATGGGTTTATTGGCCATGTAAGCTATATGTAGATTTATTCCGTGGGACACCGATGCTCGTACAAATATTATTAATTCATTTAGCGGTGATACCGACCATTTTTGGACATTCATTAGGTTACCTGGTTTCCGGGATTACGGCACTTATCTTAAACTGTGCGGCATATAATGCAGAAATTTTCCGCGCGGGTATTCAAAGTATTGCTAAAGGGCAAATGGAGGCAGCTCGTTCTCTTGGCTTAACACATAACCAAGCGATGCGAAAAGTTATTTTGCCACAAGCTTTTAGACGTATGATTCCGCCGTTAGGTAATGAATTTATTGCTTTATTAAAAGACTCATCTTTAGTAACTGTTATTGCGGCACCAGATATTTTATATGCAAGTAAGATCGTTGCCGGAGCTAGCTACCGTTTTTGGGAACCATATATTGTTGCAGCGTTACTCTATTTAATTTTAACGTATGGAGTAACAAAGATTGTAGCGTTTGTCGAAAAACGACTTAGTAATAGCTATGTCCCTCGTAAGGCAGAAGGGCGGGAAACACGATGATTAAAATTGAGAATTTACACAAATATTTTGGCAAACTAGAAGTGTTAAAGGGCATTGATTATGAAATACAGGAAAAGCAAGTTGTCTGTGTTATAGGTCCATCAGGCTCAGGTAAAAGTACGTTTTTACGTTGCATCAATATGCTAGAAGAAGTAACAGATGGTGCAATTTATATCGAGAATGTGAAGATTAACGAGCCAAAAACAAATATTAATGCTATTCGTGCAGAAGTAGGCATGGTGTTTCAACAATTTAATTTATTCCCGCACATGACAGTCATAGATAATGTCACGATGGCTCCGATGCAAATCCGAAAAATGAGTAAGACAGAAGCAGAATCACTTGGACATGAGCTGTTGAAAAAGGTCGGTCTTGATAGTAAGGCTTATAACTATCCCGAGCAGCTTTCAGGTGGTCAGCAACAACGAGTGGCCATTGCCCGTGCGTTAGCGATGAAACCAAAAGCTATTTTATTTGATGAGCCTACTTCGGCACTAGACCCCGAAATGGTAAAAGAAGTTTTAGATGTAATGAAAAATTTAGCGGCTGAAGGTATGACCATGATAGTAGTAACACATGAAATGGGCTTTGCCCGTGAAGTTGGAGATCGTGTTGTCTTTATGGATGGTGGCTATATTGTCGAAGAGGGAACTCCTCAGGATATTTTTAGTAATCCACAAAATGAACGAACAAAAGCATTTTTAGGAAAAGTTTTATAGTTCATTAAATAAGAGCAGCCCCTTGTGATATTGCACCACATATGGGACTGCTCTTGTTTTTTATCATTAATGAAGGGGATTTGTTGTAGTGCTGTATGCATTAAGCATCGTTTGCATATCCTGTTGAGAAAATTGAGGTACTTGATAATAGCCATGCATATTTTGGTAAATAGATAATTCGTATGCCATTTCAATGCAGTTGGGAATACTATCTGCAATAACACGTCTGACAACAGGGTTTGTAGTTTCTGTTGCTGCTGCAGTCATACCTTTTGCCACACCTTTTTGAGCGCCAAGTAAGAAGCCTGAAATAGCTTCATCATTGAGCTCATTTGCATTTTGCATCGGCTTTTTAGGTTGGCCCGGATTTATTCCATATTTAAAATTATTTCCTGTCTCCATTTGATAGCGACCTGTAGGAACCGAAGGATCATGACCTGTGTTATAAGATTCCACAATAGTGTTATACATGCCTAATGTGAAATTATATTGGCGATCCAAAATGCTAAGCAACTCTGTGTCCTTAACCTGTGGACGTAAAACAATGGATTGATTCATACAAGCAATGATTGCACCGATTGTTTCATGCAAATCCATTTGCTCATGTCCACCATGATTCGGGCTTTGTTGTTGGTTGAATGATGTTTGATTTGATGATTCGTTATGAAACGATTGTGTCAAAAAAAGCGCCTCCTAAATATCATAGTTTGTTACAGTATTAAGTATGGCACGTTAGAAAAATTTCATACGGTATTAATGCATTTGCATATATGTAGAATAGAGATGTTTTTTTGCTGCACATTAGTGGTAAGAATAAAGAAAGGTTTATCACCAAAATATGGATGGTAGCTAAAAGAAAGCGAAGGAGGTTTTAAAATTGAAAAAAATATTTGGACCTATAGGAATTATCGTTATTATTTTAGTTGTATTGGCCTTACTATTTATTCCAAAATATAATAGCCTTGTAACGGCCGAGGAAAGCGTTGATTCGAAATGGGCTCAGGTTGAAAATCAGCTACAGCGTCGCTACGATTTGATTCCGAACTTAGTAGAATCTGTAAAAGGATATGCCAACCATGAGAAAGAAGTTATCACAAGTATTACAGAGGCGCGTGCGCAAATGGGAAGTGCACATAGTCCAAAGGAACAGGCAGTCGCCAATGATGCATTGAACGGAGCACTTAGTCGACTGCTAGTAGTCGTAGAAAATTATCCAAATTTAAAAGCAGATGCAAATTTCCGTCAATTAATGGATGAATTAGCTGGGACAGAAAATCGCTTAGCTGTTGCTCGAGAAGACTACAACAATGAAGTGCAGGCTTTTAATAAAACGGTCAAAAGTTTCCCAGGCAATTTAATTGCAGGGATGTTTGGTTTTGAGCAGAAAGAATACTTTAAAGCTGCTGCGGGTGCTGAAAAGGCACCATCTATAGATTTTGGCAGTTCAGGTAAACAATAATGAAACGGTTTATAATCCAACTTGCTATTGTTGGTATCATGTTTATTTTATCTATAAGAATGGCAGATGCCGCAATGCCGACACCAATGAAAAATACGTATATTCATGATTTTGCCAATGTTTTATCTTCAACCGTGAAGGAAGAGCTCAATCATCATTCAGAGCAGCTAGACAAAGGTACAGGTGCTGAAATTATGATCGTAACAGTGGATAATATTAACGGTGAAGAACCAAAAATGTATGCAACAAAAATGATTCGCTCTTGGGGTATTGGTGATGCCAAAAAGAATAATGGTGTATTAATTTTAGCAACGTTTGGGCAGGGCGATGGCAATAATGATGTCGTCATTGCTGTAGGTCAAGGTCTCGAAGGAGCATTACCTGATGGCAAGTTGGGGCGCATTTTGGATTCAGCATTTTATCCAAATGCAAGTGCTGGAGATATTGATAAGGCATTTAAAGCTACGTACGCTGAAGTATTTCAAACCGTCGCGCAGGAATACAATTGGGATGGAGAGATGCCTAAGAATACAGCTGACAATGAAGGAATGCCAACGTGGATGATTATTTTAATCGTTATTATAGTACTTATTGTTTATACATTTATTTCTAATGGTAGAGGAGGCGGGCCTCGTTCTGGTAGACGTGGCGGTTTTCCGGGTGGATTTCCAGGTGGTTTCGGAGGCGGCGGCTCTAGGGGTGGTGGCTTTGGCGGCTTCGGAGGAGGCTCATCTGCTGGTGGAGGAGCAAGTCGGAAATTTTAATATATTCAAAAAGTGAACTTAGCGAAGTTCACTTTTTTACTGGTTTAAAAGGTAATTTTGTTTAATTGCTATCAATTATTGACAATAAGGATAAAATTGCTATAATTTTATTGTATCAACAAACGATATAACGAGAACTGATATAAGGAGGAATCATTTTGAATAAGAGGTTTTTATCAGCATCATTAGCGGTTATTTTAACGGCATCTGCTGTCATTCCAGTATCTATGCAGGAAGTGCGCGCTGCCAATGAAACTAGCAGTCAAGTAGAAGTAAAAGAGGAACGTTTATCTGCTAAGGAGTTTCTAAATTTAACTGTAACAGCTTTAACATTCCAACATGGATCAGAGCCAATGCGTCAGCAAATCATTGATCAGTGGGTAAAAGGCGAAGAATTAAAAGATTTAAGTGTGAATATTAAACGTGATGAAGCGGCACGTATTTTAGTAAGAGCTTTAAATAAAGAGGAAAAAGAAGCAACACTTGCAGAATATCAAGAAAAAGCAAATAAGCTAGGTTTATTTAACGGTCTGTCAAATAGTGAAACGATTTCTAAACAAGATGCGGTTAAAATTTTAAACAATGCTAAAAATGTGAAAAATGGTGTAAGCAATAATGAAGGCGTGAAAGAAATTTCCGTCGAAGATTTTATGAAAAATCCAGGAAACGTCGGCTTTGAACTTTCACCAGATGGCAATTACATTACTTATGCTTCTGCATGGGAAAATCGTTCAAACGTTTTCGTGAAAAAAATGAATGACGATAGCGAGCCAGTACGTGTATCCAATTCAAAGGATCGTGATATTGGGGGATTCTTCTGGAAAGATGATAATTTACTATATGTAAAGGATAAAGGTGGCGATGAAAACTTCCACATTTATTCAACAACATTTAATGGTAATGAGGAAAAGGATTTAACACCTTATCCGAATGTAACAGTAGGGTTATTAAGTAGCTTAAAGGGCGTTAAAGACGAAATCCTTATTATGATGAATAAAGAGGATGCAAAAGTCTTTGATGTGTACAAGCTTAACCTAAAGACTGGTGAAACTACACATGTTGCGAAAAACCCAGGTAACATTACTAACTGGATAGCAGATCGTGATGGAAATGTACGTATGGCAGTTGCTTCAGATGGTGTAGTAGGCACTGTTCTATATCGAGATTCAGAGAAAGATGAATTCAAGCCATTTATTGAAATGGAAGAAGGAGAAGAAGTAACGCCAGTTGCTTTCACTAAAGACAATAAACATATTTTGGCGAAGTCTAATAAAGGAAGAGACAAAGTAGAAATAGTTAAATATGATTTAGAAGGTCATGAAGAAGTGATTATGTCTAACTCAGAAGTAGATGTATCGGGTGTATTATATAGTTCTGAGAAAGATAAAGTATTGTACGGTGCATATGTATCAGATAAGACACATTATCAATTCTTTGACGAGGACTTTGAAAAACTATTCCGTAAAATTCAAAACAAATTAGGTGTTCATGAAAGTGAATTAGGTATTAATGATTACAACAAAGAAATGACAAAATTCATTGTCAGCGTTTCTAGTGACACTGTTTACGGAAAATATTATTACTACGATTCAACAACAGATGAAATGACAGAAATGGCAACGTTAAGCCCTTGGTTAAAACAAGAGGAGCTTGCAGAAATGCATCCAATTTCATATAAGAGTCGTGACGGCTTAACGATTAACGGTTATTTAACATTACCGAAAAACAAAGAGGCTAAAAATCTGCCACTTATCGTCAATCCACACGGTGGTCCATGGTACCGCGATGCGTGGGGCTTTAACCCAGAGGTACAGTTACTAGCAAACCGCGGTTATGCAGTACTACAAGTGAATTTCCGTACTTCAACTGGCTATGGAAAAGAGTTTTTAGAGGCTGGTTATAAACAATGGGGTCTAAAAATCCAAGATGATATTACAGATGGCGTACAATGGGCAATCGACCAAGGTATTGCAGACCCTAAACGCATCGGTATTTACGGTGCATCATTTGGAGGTTATGCAACTTTAGCAGGAATTACGTATACCCCAGATTTATATGCTGCAGCAGTGGACTATGTAGGTGTATCCAACATCTTTACATTTTTAAATACAATCCCTCAGTATTGGGACACGTTGCGTAACCAATTTTATAAGCGTGTAGGTGATCCAGAGAAGGATAAAGAGCTATTAACAGCCGTTTCACCTGTCTTCCATGTGGATAAAATTAAAACACCGTTATTTGTAGCTCAAGGTGCAAATGATCCACGTGTAAACAAAGCTGAATCTGATCAAATTGTGGAAGCATTACGTGCTAGAGGCGTTGATGTGGAGTACATGGTGAAGGATAATGAAGGCCATGGTTTCCATAATGAAGAAAACAGTATCGAATTCTACAATGCAATGCTAAAATTCTTAGATAGCCATCTAAAAAAATAATAAGAAAGAAGACTGTGCAGGAAGTAAGTTCTTGCACAGTCTTTTATTATTTAAGGTCCTATTATAAAGAATATCTCTTTTTATCATATGAACCAACAATTGACAAACACACCAAAATTGTTATAATTTCATTGTATTTACAAATTATACAATACGTACTGATATAAGGGGGAATCATTTTGAAGAAAAGGTTTTTATCAGCATCGTTAGCGGTTATTTTAACAACATCTGCAGTCATTCCAGTATCTATGCAGGAAGTTCGCGCTGCCAATGAAACTAGCAGTCAAGTAGAAGTTAAAGAAGAAAGTCTATCTGCTAAGGAGTTTCTAAATTTAACTGTAACAGCCCTAACATTCCAACATGGATCAGAGACAATGCGTCAGCAAATCATTGATCAATGGGTAAAAGGCGAAGAATTAAAAGATTTAAGTGCACATATTAAACGTGATGAAGTGTCCCGTATTTTAGTAAGAGCGTTAAATAAAGAGGAAAAAGAAGCAACGCTTGCTGAGTATCAAGAAAAAGCAAATAAGCTAGGTTTATTTAACGGTCTTTCGAATAGTGAAACGATTACTAAACAAGATGCGGTCAAAATTTTAAACAATGCTAAAAATGTGAAAAACGGTGTGAGTAATGAAGGTGTGAAAGAAATTTCCGTCGAAGATTTCATGAAAAACCCAGGGAGCGTGGGCTATCAACTTTCACCGGATGGAAATTACATTACTTATAAATCTGCATGGGAAAATCGTTCAAATGTGTTCGTAAAGAAAATGAATGATGATAGTGAGCCAGTACGTGTATCTAGCTCAACGGATCGTGATATAGCCGGGTCATTCTGGAAAGATGATAATTTACTATATGTAAAGGATAGAGGTGGCGATGAAAACTTCCACATTTATTCAACAACATTTAATGGTAATGAGGAAAAGGATTTAACGCCATATCCGAATGTAACAGTTGGGTTATTAAGTGATTTACAGGGCGTTAAAGACGAAATCCTTATTACGATGAATAAAGAAGATGCAAAAGTCTTTGATGTGTACAAGCTTAATGTGAAGACTGGAGAAACTACACATGTTGCGAAAAACCCGGGTAATATTTCAAGTTGGTTAGCAGATCATGATGGAAATGTACGTATGGCAGTTGCTTCAGATGGTGTAGAAGGAACTATCCTTTACCGTGACTCAGAGAAAGATGAATTCAAACCATTTATTGAAATGAAAGCAGGAGATGAAGTAATGCCACTTGCTTTCTCTAAAGACAATAAACATATTTTCGCAACTTCTAATAAAGGAAGAGATAAAGTAGAAGTGGTGAAATATGATTTAGAAGGTAATGAAGAAGTAATTATGTCCAACTCAGAAGTGGATGTAATGGGTGTATTATACAGTCCTGAGAAAGATAAATTATTATACGGTGGATATATAACAGATAAAGCACACTATCAATTCTTTGACGAGGACTTTGAAAAACTATTCCGTAAAATTCAAAACAAATTAGGTATTCAAGAAAGTGAATTAGGCATTAATGATTACAACAAAGAAATGACAAAATTCATTGTTAGTGTTTCTAGTGACACTGTTTACGGAAAATATTATTACTACGATTCAACAACAGACGAATTAAAAGAATTGGCAACATTAAGCTCTTGGTTAAACCCAGCGGAGCTTGCAGAAATGCATCCAATCTCCTATAAGAGTCGAGATGGCTTAACGATTAACGGTTATTTAACTTTACCGAAAAACAAAGAGGCTAAAAACTTACCACTTATCGTCAATCCACATGGTGGTCCGTGGGCACGTGATATGTGGGGCTTTAATCCTGAGACGCAATTACTAGCAAACCGTGGTTATGCAGTACTACAAATGAATTTCCGTTCTTCAGCTGGATACGGGAAAAAATTCCTTGAGGCTGGTAATAAGCAATGGGGTCTAAAAATTCAGGATGATATTACAGATGGCGTACAATGGGCAATCGACCAAGGTATTGCAGACCCTAAACGCATCGGAATTTATGGTGCATCCTTTGGAGGTTATGCAACTTTAGCAGGTATCACTTATACACCAGATTTATATGCAGCAGCAGTGGATTATGTTGGTGTATCGAATATCTTTACACTATTAAACACAATTCCTCCATATTGGGAAACAATGCGTGAAATGCTTTATGAGCGTGTGGGACATCCAGAGAAGGATAAGGAGCTATTAACAGCAGCTTCACCTGTCTTCCATGTGGATAAAATTAAAACACCGCTATTTGTAGCTCAAGGTGCAAATGATCCACGTGTAAATAAGGCTGAGTCCGATCAAATCGTTGAAGCATTACGTGCAAGAGGCGTTGATGTGGAGTACATGCTGAAAGATAATGAAGGCCATGGTTTCCATAATGAAGAAAACCGCATTGAATTCTATAATGCAATGCTAAAATTCTTAGATAGTCACCTGAAAAAATAATATAAAGAAGACTGTGCATAAATTTCTTGCACAGTCTTTTCTAGTTGAAGACTCTAAATTGTTCTTGCCACTCCCGATTGTACAGTCGAGACTTATTTGGATGAAGAGCCGTTATAAGAGCTGAAAAGTATTTCGATATATATCATTTTTCTTATTGTTAATTAATGTGATACAACGGGCTAGCTTTTCTACTCCAACATGAATTTGACGCTCATTCACTTGAGAAATACTTAATCGAATCAGATTTTCCTTTTTATATTCTGGTAGGAACATTCTAGCTGCATCATCCACAAGGACATTTTGCTCTTTTAACAAATTGACGATCTGCTTTGCAGTCACTTTCTCGGGCAGGGAGATAGTAAGATAAAATCCTGAAGAGGGTTTCGTATAATGCGTGTTATTTGGCAGCAATAACTCACAAGCTTCCTGAAGATGTTTCATTTTTCTATAATATAGCTCTTTTATTTTCTTAATATGGCTATTAAACATTCCGCTTTTTAAATAAATTTCTAATGCTCCTTGTGAAAGAACCGAACTATTAAAATCGGCAGTAAATTTATAGCGTAAAAAATTGTTAGTCATTATTTTTGGAAGAACTAAAGACGCAACTCTTAAACCAGGTAGAAAAACTTTAGAAAAACTTTTAATATAAATAACTCTGCCAGAAGGATTGTACGCGAATAATGGATCTGATTTAGTATTTGGATCCAAATCCCCTAAAAAGTCATCCTCAACTATATAGACATCGTATTTTTCTGCTAATTCTACAATTCTTTTTTTCTCTTTATTTGTATAGCTATGTCCAAGTGGATTTTGAAACCTCGGAACAATATAGAAAAACTTGATATCGTTATTGCGAAATATATATTCTAGACGATCGAAATCAATTCCATCCATAGATAAATCCATCCCGAACGTAGTCACTTGCTGTAAATTGGCAGACTCTATAAAACCAAAATAAGTAGGCTGTTCAATTAAAATATTGTTTTTCCCATTTGGAAATGGCATAGAAACTAATAAATTAAGAGCCTGCTGAGAGCCAGACACAATAAATAATCTTTCGGGTTCAGTAAATACTTGTAAGCTTTGCAAATACTTCATCATTTGAAGTCGTAAAGAGTATAGTCCTTGTTGATCGGTGTAAGTGAATAATTCTTCTTTATAAGTATCAATGGCCTGATTGATACAGTGCTGAAAATCAATGTAGGGTATGATGTCTTTATCTGGACCAGCAGACAAAAAGTCAATAATATCATTTTTACTGTCTGGATTTTGAAATTCATTGACAACATAATAGCCGCTTTTGGGAACAGAAAAAATTAAGTGCTCTTTTTCTAGCTCTTCATATGCTTTAACAACTGTGTTTTTACTGCAGGAGAATTTTTCAGAAAGTTGTCGTATTGAAGGAAGTTTACTACCTGCTATAAGTAATCCCTGTGCTAGTTGATCTTTAATTTCATCAATAACCTTATTATATTTTGTATACAATGCAAAGCCTCCTTTATTCTGTACCAGGACAGATGCCGGAAAATTCCGTTTATTTTTACGGTAGTTCCTCTTAATATTTATTATACCAGCACAAATGGTACAAATTTGTATAAAAATATAAGGGGTTGGTAATGGTGCAGGACAATAAGAAGGAAAAAATGGGGTTATTATTAGGCTTAGTGGGCGTCATCTGTTTCAGCTTAACATTACCTGCAACAAGTGTAGCAGTAGAATATTTCGGGACTACAATTGTTGGCTTAGGAAGAGCGGTAGTAGCTTCAATTTTAGTTGCTCTTGTATTGGTTGTGAAAAAAGAAAAGCTGCCCACTGCTCGTCAATTAAAGAGTTCAATTATTGTCTCTTTAGGCGCAGTTTTAGGATTCCCCTTGCTCACCTCTTGGGCTATGACAAGTTTGCCAGTTTCTCATGGAGCTGTAGAGTTAGCCCTTTTACCTTTAGCTACAGCGGGGTTTGCAATGATAAGAGGAGGCGAAATTCCGTCCATTAAATTTTGGATATCAAGTATAGTTGGGGCATTGGCAGTAATGATTTACGCTATGTATCTTGGACTGGGCCAATTACATGTTGCAGATTTAGCATTATTGGCAGCAGTCATTATACTCGGACTTAGCTATGCCGAAGGAGGGGTACTAGCACGAGAATTAGGAAGCTGGCAAGTAATTGCTTGGGCAATTATAATTGCTACTCCTTTTCTTATTATTCCAGTGTTACTAAACGTATCAGCTGAGATGTTGCATGCTCCTTTAAAAGCTTGGATTAGCTTTTTGTATCTTGCTATTGTGAGTCAATTTTTAGCATATGTAGCCTGGTATGGTGGAATGGCTATGGGAGGCATTTCAAGAGTAAGCCAAATTCAATATTTACAGCCATTTTTAATGATTATTTTTGCAGCTTTATTTCTCAATGAACCAATTACATTATTTACTGTTGTAATAGCCTTCATTGTTGTGGCGTCCGTAATTATTGGCAAGAATACCAATGTTGTTAAAAAAGATTCAGAACCAATTAAAAAATAAACAAAAGGTGTCATTACAGTATCTTGCTTATTAATAGCTGTTTCGTTTTATAATAGCTCTTAAGGGAGGTGCAGTAATTGAACGTGAAATTTTTTAGTCGAGATAATTGTGGACTTTGTGTAGAGGGACTGCATACATTAAAGCTAGTACAGGAAGATATAGATTTCGATATTGAAATTATTAATATTGAAGAAGATGAGAGCATACATGAAAAGTATATGTTAATGATTCCGGTAGTGGAAAAGGATGGGCAAGTGATACAATACGGCAATTTGGATTACGCAACACTTATGGAGCATTTGTGTAGCGAATAACAAAGGGGGATCTGCTTATGTACATACCAGCGGCTTTTAAAATGAAGGATATTTCCGAGATGATAGAAGTGATTCAGGAGAACAGTTTTGCAACACTCTTTTCAACTCATGAAGGAATGCCCTTTGCTACACATCTTCCGTTATTGTTGAATGACACAAAAGATTGTTTAATTGGGCATTTTGCAAAAGGGAATCCTCAATGGAAGGATATTGAGAATCAAAAGGTTTTAGTAATATTTCATGGGCCACATTGCTACATATCTCCCTCATGGTATGAAACAAATCATGCTGTCCCAACATGGAATTATGTAGCAGTACATGTTTATGGAGAAATCGAGCTTATTGAGCACGATGATGAATTAATGAACTCCTTTAACAACATGATTAAAAAATATGAACATCATACTAGCACATATAGTCTAACTCAGGTAGAAGAGCAGCTTGTAAGCAATCTAAACAAAGGAGTTCAGGGCTTTAAATTAAAAATCTTAAGTATGGAAGGTAAGAAGAAGTTAAGTCAGAATCATTCTAATGAAAGGCAGCAATTAGTGATTCAAAAATTAGAAGAAATCGAACATACCAATGAGCAGCAAATCGCTCGTTTAATGAAGAAAAACATTAAATGAATTAATCTTAAAAATTTCGCATCTCTTTCGCTATGTATGTGGCAGTGAAGAAGGGGCGGAATTTTTTAACTTCTTCAGTGGGTGTCCAAACATCCGCTGAAATAGAGGAACTCAGTCTAAGAACGCCACGTCCTGTGGCAACGACTGAGTGACCAACATCGTGTTGGCCTAAAGCCTCAGGACGTTACTTTACCCAAATCTTTAGCGGTAATAACCACAATTCACAAATTGTTCAATGAAAGCGATTAGAATTTGAACAGTTTGTGAAGACCTTCACATTAGGATTTATTTTTTACAAAATCGGAGTAGAATAGGAATCAGTAAGAGATTGTTATAAAACAGTTTATCAATTGCATCACATTTTTAGTGATTGTTATATTACAAAAACGTATAGTTGAAGGGAGAATTCACCATGTGGGTTATTACAGTATTTGAGAAAAAGGACGTTCGTATTTTTGAATACACAAATAAAAATGAAGCAACAAAAGCTCTGTGCGGATTTAAGAAAAACGCAATTTTATCTTACACAAAATAAGCTAACTAAAAACTCGTAGCCAATTAGACATGGCTACGAGTTTTTCATTAATACTAGAAACTAAACACGATATTTATATTTATCAGACTCATCAGCATAACGTGTGGTTGATTTCCGTTCCGGCTAGGCGCTTTGTTGCTGACGCTTCGCTTTCGCACAGAGCAAAGCTTCCAGAGGGCGTCCGATGAGCCGCTTCACTCGCGTTGCTCGCTCCAGGGTCTCATCTGTGACGCTGATCCCCAAGGAGTCGCCCAGCCTCCACTCCAATCACCTAATCCATTCTATTTGCAATTGTCTTTTGCAAAAAAAAGCTAATTTAAACTTTAGCGTATTCACAATTAGGCCACTATACATAAAATAAATAGTCCTTTATGTGTCTACATACAACGAACGCTAATTCCAGAGTGTTTTAATAAAAAAATTCCTTTTAGTTTTGTTTACAATATTTCCTCAAAAAATCGTACCCTTAAATTTCTCCGGCTTTTTTACAAAGCTTTCGATTATAAATCCACATTCTGTGCAAATAATGAATTCAACAGCTGAACCTATACTCATCTTATTATCCGGGTACACAGTCGCGTATCCACTTTGTTTACCTCTCCCCAATTCCTTCCCGCCACATTTTGGACATTCTGTTACTTTCGTAGAATTCTTCAATTTGAAACCCTCCCCCTATATATGTGAGCCAACTATTTTTCTGATATATCCTATTATCCATTATTACGAACGAACTGTAAATTGGTTCCAGTTTATTAAGCATTTCCATAATTGAATAATGGAGAGCTTCATTTCACTTCAAATAATTCTTCCTCGTACTAAACAAATTTATTATTTTAAACGGCTTTATTGTAAATTAAACAAGTTTTTTGTTACTTTACATTATTTATAAAGCGTATTATAATGAAATTGTAAGTGGGACGTAATTTTATATAGTGGGACGAAATATAACCCGATACTATTAAAAAGGGAGTAGATAAATATGTTATCTGTACCTGAGGCACAGCAAAGGCTACTTCCGGAAATGTATCCGCTTCTACAATCGAGATATCGTATTTTGCAAACAGTTCAGCTTATGCAGCCAATTGGGCGTCGTACACTTGCAGATTCACTTAAAATGACTGAACGAGAAATTCGTAAAGAAACAGATATTTTACGTGAGCAAGGGTTATTAGATTCTCAAAAGTCGGGTATGGTATGTACAGACGAAGGTGAAGTAGTTATTGATAAGCTACGAGCACTAGTCTATGGATGGTCAGGTCTTACACAGCTAGCTAAATCATTGGAAAACCATTTCGGCTTCCAGCATGTAATTGTTGTTCCAGGTGATTACAATGAAGACGATACGATATTAACATTGCTTGGAAAAGAGGCAGCACATCAATTTATGTCAACAAGCTTTGATGGTCAAATAGTAGCTGTTACTGGTGGGAAGTCGGTTGCATCACTCGCGCAATTTTTACATCCAGCTGATCCACACAACATCACATTTGTTGCTGCTCGTGGAGGTATTGGACATGAAATGCAAATGCAAGCCAATACACTTGTCTCAACATTTGCCATGCAGATGGATGCACAGTATCGCACCTTGTTTTTACCGGAGCATTTAAGTGAGCAGGCCTATCAAGCAATGCTGACAGAGCCAATGGTAACTGAAATGATGAATTATTATGATCATGCAGATTGTGTCATTCATGGTATTGGCTCGGCAGAGGAAATGGCTGTTCGTCGTAATTCATCGCCTGAAGATTTACGGATACTCGAAGAAAAGGGTGCAGTTAGTGAAGCATTTGGCTATTATTTCAATGCAGAAGGCGAAATTGTACATCGAATTCGAACAATCGGTATTCAGTTTGAGCAAGTTCGAAGAAGTAAGCAGGTCATTGCAGTTGCTGCTGGAAAACAAAAAGTGAAGGCAATGCTATCGTACTTTAAGGTAGCGCCAAAGCAAACCATTTTTATAACGGATGAGGTAGCCGCAAAAGCTATCGCCGAAAGTTTATCTTCTTAATAAATTAACTACGTAACTCGTATTTCAGCAGGTGCTATAACACTCTCTGAATGAGAATAAAGCCAATTGTGGATATTATAAATGTCCGAGGCAAAATTAATTATTTAAACAATATTGGAGGAATTGACAATGGCATTAAAATTAGCGATTAATGGATTTGGACGTATAGGACGATTAGTATTTCGTGAAGCTATGAAGCACGATGAATTCGAAGTGGTTGCAGTAAATGACCTAACTGATGCAGGTCAGCTTGCACACTTGTTAACTTATGATTCAGTACACGGTATCTACGATGCTGATGTTTATGCAGACGGTGATTCTTTCGTAGTAAATGGAAAAAAAATCAAAGTATATGCAGAAAAAGATCCTGCTAATTTACCTTGGGGTGAACTAGGTGTTGATGTAGTACTTGAATGTACAGGTAGATTCCGCTCAATGGAAGAAGTAGGAAAGCACATTCAAGCAGGTGCTAAAAAAGCTATTCTTTCGGCTCCAGCGAAGGGCGAAATGCCAACGTTTGTAATGGGTGTTAACCATGAGGATTACAACCCTGAAACAGATGATGTTATTTCAAACGCTTCTTGTACAACGAACTGTCTAGCGCCAGTTGCAAAAATACTTGATGAAAAATTCGGTATTGCGCGCGGTATGATGACGACAATTCACTCGTATACAAACGATCAACGTATCCTTGACTTCCCGCACTCTGATCCACGTCGCGCACGTGCTGGTGCAGTGTCAATGATTCCAACAACAACAGGAGCAGCAGTAGCAGTTTCAAAAGTATTACCTCAATTAAAAGGTAAATTAGATGGCTTCTCTATGCGTGTACCAACACCAAACGTTTCATGTGTTGACTTAGTAGTAGAGCTAAAATCAGAAGTAACAAAAGAATCCATTAATGCTGCATTAAAAGAAGCTTCAGAAAACGAGCTTAAAGGCATTTTAGGATACAACGAACTACCTTTAGTTTCAATTGACTACAATGGTAACCATAACTCTTCAACTGTAGATGGTCTTTCTACAATGGTATTAGAAAATAGTATGGTAAAAGTTCTAGCATGGTATGATAACGAAATTGGTTACTCTACTCGTTTAATGGACTTAGCTTTATATATCGCAGAAAAAGGATTAAACACTAAATAAGTGTCATAATTCGAAAACTAAAGTAAAAAGTGTGACATAATACCGCTTTTTACGCACAAAAAGTATAGCCTTTATAATGTCTTAAAGATATAATATACAAGGGTAATGGGAGTAAGGGAAATTTACCCTTACTCCTTTTTTATACGAAATAAAAGATGAATACATGCAATAAGCGATATCCATTATGACTGGTTATGCAATTGCAAGACATAGAACGTGACTTTTGCTACTATAAAAGCAAGTAAAGGGTAATTCACTATAGCGTGGATTGATTTCCGTTCCGACTAGGGTTTTCTAGGGGCGTCCAATGAGTCTAAAACCCAAACTTCCGGTGATGAAAGCTAGGATGACATTACGATAAAAGTTTGTTGAAACAGAATAACGCTATGTGATGAATGTACCAACTATTTTTATCTAATTCAGTTAAGTGAATGATGTGAGGAGCCAAGATGGGTGAATCCAGGAATTTCACGATTAAAAACTTTGAAGGGGGTTTCTTCATGTTAAATAAGAAGACGATGAAAGATATTGATGTAAAAGGTAAGCGCGTATTTGTACGTGTTGATTTTAATGTACCGATGGCAGATGGTGCGATTACTGACGAAACACGTATTCGAGCAGCAATTCCTACAATTGAATATTTAGTGGAACAAGGTGCCAAAGTAATTTTAGCCTCTCACCTAGGTCGTCCAAAGGGTGAAGTAAAAGAGGATATGCGCCTAACTGCAGTAGGTGTACGTTTAGCTGAATTAATGGGTAAACCTGTTACAAAATTAGATGAGTCGATTGGTCAAGAGGTAGAAAAAGCTGTTGCAAATATGCAAAATGGTGACATTATTCTTCTTGAAAATGTTCGCTTCCACGCTGGTGAAGAGAAAAATGATCCAGCATTAGCAGAACAATTTGCAAAATTAGCGGACGTTTATGTCAATGATGCGTTCGGTGCAGCTCATCGTGCACACGCGTCAACTGAAGGAATTGCAAAGTATGTACCAGCAGTATCTGGTTTCCTTATGCAAAAGGAATTAGATGTGCTAGGTAAAGCATTATCTAACCCAGAGCATCCATTTACAGCCATTATCGGTGGTGCCAAAGTAAAAGACAAAATTGGTGTTATTGAAAGCTTATTAGAAAAAGTGGACCACCTAATTATCGGCGGCGGTTTATCATTCACATTCATTAAAGCGCAAGGCTATGATATCGGTAAATCTTTATTAGAGGAAGATAAAATCGACTTAGCAAAATCCTTTATTGAAAAAGCAAAGGCAAAAGGCGTGCAATTACATATGCCAATTGATGCAGTTGTCGCAAATGAATTTTCAAAAGATGCAGAAACTAATATTGTAGATGTAGACGCTATTCCAGCGGATTGGATGGGCTTAGATATTGGTCCGAAAACAGCTGCTAACTATGCAGAGGTTATTAAAAATTCTAAATTAATCATTTGGAATGGACCAATGGGTGTCTTTGAAATGGATAAATTTGCGAATGGTACAAAAACTGTAGCTGACGCTATGGCGACAACAACTGGTTATACAGTTATTGGTGGCGGGGATTCTGCAGCAGCAGTAGAAAAATTTGAAGTTGCCGATAAAATGGACCATATTTCTACAGGTGGCGGTGCATCACTTGAATTAATGGAAGGGAAAGAGCTTCCTGGAATTGTAGCATTAAACGATAAGTAAAACTGTTTAAAATAAAAAAACATAGGAGGCAATAACGATGCGTAAACCAATTATTGCAGGTAACTGGAAAATGTATAAAACATTTGAAGAGGCTATCCAGTTTGTTGATGCGGTACAGGACAAACTTCCTTCAAATGATAAAGTAGACGCTGTTGTTTGTGCACCAGCACTTTACCTACCTACGCTTGTGCAAGTTGCTAGTGAATCTGAGCTAGCAATTGGTGCACAAACGATGCATTATGAAAACGAAGGTGCATTCACTGGAGAAATTAGTCCAGCTCAGCTAGCAAGCGTGGAAGTAGACTATGTTATTTTAGGGCACTCTGAACGACGTGAATATTATAATGAAACAGATGAAGCGATCAATAAAAAGGTTGCTGCAGCACTAGCGCATAATATCGTACCAATTATTTGCTGTGGAGAAACGCTTGAGGAACGTGAAGCGGGGACTACTGAGCAAAAGGTTGCTCATCAAATTACAGCAGCACTTGCTGGATTTGGAGCACAAGAAGTGGAGCATATGGTGATCGCCTATGAACCTATTTGGGCAATCGGTACAGGTAAAACAGCTACAGCAGAAGATGCTAACCAAGTATGTGGAGCAATTCGTGCAGTAGTGAAGGAATTATATAATGCTGAAACAGCCAATGCTGTACGTATTCAATACGGCGGTAGCGTAAAACCTGAGAACATTCAGGAACTATTATCAAAAGAACATATCGATGGCGCTTTAGTTGGTGGAGCAAGTTTACAACCAGAATCATATTTAAAATTATTGGAGGCGGCAGCAAATGCCTAAAAAGCCAGTAGCATTAATTATTCTAGATGGCTTTGCATTTCGCGACGAAACTTTTGGAAATGCAGTAGCCCAAGCAAACAAACCTAATTTCGATCGTTTATGGAATGAGTTCCCGCACTCAACATTAATTGCAGCAGGTGAAGCGGTGGGGTTACCTGATGGTCAAATGGGGAACTCTGAAGTTGGGCATTTAAATATCGGTGCTGGACGTATTGTCTATCAAAGCTTAACACGCTTAAACAAATCTATTCGTGAAGGAGATTTCTTTACGAATAAAGCATTTTTGGATGCAATAGCACATGCTAAGGCTCATCAATCTAAGCTTCATATCATGGGTTTACTATCAGATGGTGGCGTACATAGCCATTATGAGCATATGTTTGCACTTTTAAAGCTTGCAAAACAACAAGGCTTAGATAAAGTCTTTGTACATGGTTTCTTAGATGGCCGTGATGTTGGACCGTCAACAGCTTTAGGCTATATTGAAGAAACTGAAAAACAAATGAAGGACATTGGCGTAGGTCAATTCGCTTCTATTCATGGTCGTTATTATGCAATGGATCGTGATAAACGCTGGGATCGTGTAGCACTTACTTACAATGTACTAGTAGATGGTATTGGTCAAACAGCTGTCAGCGCAGCAAGTGGTGTTGCTGAATCATATGAGCGTGATGTAACAGATGAGTTTGTTATTCCATTTAGTGTTCAAGAGCATGGAGAAGCAGTGGCAACAATTGACGATAATGACGCAGTTATTTTCTTCAACTTCCGCCCTGACCGTGCAATTCAACTATCTAAAGTGTTTACAAATAGTGAATTTGATGGCTTTGCTTTATCAGCTAACCATCCAAAGAATTTAAAATTTGTGTCATTCACACATTACAGTGATGAAGTAAATGCTCAAGTTGCGTACGCAAACGACAACTTAAAAAATACAATTGGTGAAGTGTTAGCTTCTAATGGCAAAACACAGCTTCGTATTGCAGAAACAGAAAAGTATCCACATGTTACATTCTTTATGAGTGGTGGTCGTGAGGAGAAATTTGAAGGGGAAGAGCGTATTTTAATTGCATCTCCAAAGGTTGCAACATACGATTTACAACCTGAAATGAGTGCCTATGAGGTAACAGAAGCATTGCTTGCAGAGATTGCGGCCGATAAATTTGATGGCATTATTCTGAATTATGCTAACCCTGATATGGTTGGGCATAGCGGAATGTTAGAGCCAACAATTAAGGCCATTGAAACAGTCGATGAATGTCTTGGTAAAGTAGTAGATGCCATCCTTGCAAAAGGTGGCGCGGCTATTATTACAGCTGACCATGGTAACTCTGATGAAGTTCTTACTTTAGAAGGAAACCCGATGACAGCTCATACAACAAACCCTGTTCCAGTAATTGTGACAAAATCGAATTTATTGTTAAGAAATGGTGGCATTTTAGCCGATTTGGCGCCAACCATGTTAGAATTATTACAGGTGTCACAACCTTCTGAAATGACAGGTCTATCATTAATTGAAAAAGAGGAGAATTAATTATGCCATTTATTACACAAATTTATGCGCGCGAAGTTTTAGACTCACGTGGGAATCCAACGGTAGAAGTTGAAGTATTTACAGAATCAGGCGCTTTTGGACGCTCAATCGTACCATCAGGTGCATCTACAGGTGAATATGAGGCAGTAGAATTACGCGACGGTGACAAATCTCGTTACCTAGGCAAAGGTGTATTAAAAGCAGTTGAAAATGTAAACACAATTATTGCTCAAGAGCTAGAAGGTAACTACTCAGTTCTTGATCAAGTTGTCATCGACAAAACTTTAATCGAGCTAGATGGCACAGAAAACAAAGGTAAACTGGGTGCCAACGCCATTCTAGGTGTATCAATGGCAGTTGCACATGCTGCGGCAGATTACTTAGATGTACCTCTTTATCAATATCTTGGTGGATTTAATTCAAAACAACTACCAGTACCAATGATGAACATCATAAATGGTGGCGCTCACGCTGACAACAACGTAGACATTCAAGAATTCATGGTAATGCCTGTAGGAGCAGAATCATTCCGTCATGCATTACGTATGGGTGCTGAAATCTTCCACAACTTAAAAGCAGTACTTAAAGCTAAAGGCTATAATACAGCTGTAGGTGACGAAGGTGGTTTCGCACCAAACCTTGGTTCTAACGAAGAAGCCATTACTGTAATTTTAGAAGCAATCGAAAAAGCTGGCTATAAACCAGGTGAAGAAGTAAAACTTGCAATGGACGTTGCTTCATCTGAATTATTCAATAAAGAAGATGGCAAATATCACTTAGACGGTGAGGGTGTTGTCAAAACTTCTGAAGAAATGGTTGACTGGTACGAAGAGCTAACAAATAAATACCCAATCATCTCAATTGAAGATGGCTTAGACGAAAACGACTGGGCTGGACACAAATTATTAACAGATCGTATTGGTGCTCGCGTACAATTAGTAGGTGACGATCTATTTGTAACAAATACGAAAAAATTAACAGCTGGTATTGAGCAAGGAGTTGGCAATGCAATCCTTATCAAAGTAAACCAAATCGGTACGTTAACAGAAACATTTGAAGCGATCGAAATGGCAAAACGCGCTGGTTACACAGCAGTTATCTCTCACCGTTCTGGTGAATCTGAGGATGCAACAATTGCTGATATCGCAGTTGCTACAAACGCTGGTCAAATTAAAACAGGTGCTCCATCACGTACAGACCGTGTAGCTAAATACAACCAACTTCTTCGCATTGAAGATCAACTTGGTTCAACAGCTGAGTATCTTGGTTTAAATTCATTCTATAACTTAAAATAAGCTATTACTAAGTAGCTTCAGTAATATCGCCTCAAAGGTATGCAAATACTTTTGAGGCGATTTTTTTGTTGCTTGGGTGGGTTTTTGAGGGGCAGCTTTAGGCAAAATGCTCGGGTCCCCGAGAGAACCGCTCAGGTAGGATAAAATCCCCACGATGATTAAAGTTTCACCTATGAATTTTTAATTTTAATAAATACACAAGATGGACATCATCTATCATTTTCTTTACTTCATTCTCGTCCTGCAAGTCATATGTTCGTAAAGAGTTTCCTTTTGATTCTCTGTAGACACCTAATACATAAGTTTCATTTAATTTTAATTTTACGGTTTCATCTCCAAATGCAGAATACCATCCACTAACACTACTTTCGGTAGATGGAATTTTGCCGATTTTTTGAGGGTAAAGTACATATAGAGGAAAAAGCTTAGGAAATGGAGAATACAATATTGAAAGGAGAATTACGATGAAAATTTTTGAAACAGAACGACTTACCCTTCGCTTACAAACAACAGATGATGCGGGTTTTATCCTTGAGTTAATGAATGATCCTTCGTGGTTGCAGTTCATCGGTGATCGCGGATTGAGAACAGTAGAGGATGCATGTGAATATATAGAAAATAGACCAACTCGCATGTATGAGCAATTTGGCTTTTGTCTATATTTAGTTGAAAGAAAAGAAGATCAAACTCCGGTTGGAATTTGCGGTTTAGTTAAAAGAGAGTCGCTAGAAGATGTGGATATTGGATTCGCTTTTCTTCCTAAGTATTGGGGAAAAGGATACGCCTATGAAGCAGCCTCAGCGACATTGGCATATGGTCTAGAGACACTAGGACTAAATCGTATTGTGGCTATCACAACTCAAGATAATGAAGCTTCAGCTAAGTTACTCGAAAAAATAGGCTTGAAGTTTGATAGATTAGTCCAATTTTCCAATGATGCTGAAGAACTTAGACTTTTTTCATTTAATAATCACTTAAAATTATGATGAAAGCAAAGGTGAGAATGTGAATATTAGAGAAGCGAATGAATTAGATTACCCAGAATTAAGAATAATCTATCTGGAATCACGGCGTAAAAATTTCCATTGGGCGGCTTTAGAAGAAATGACTTTAGACGATTTTGATAAAGATACAATAGGAGAGCATGTAATTGTAGCGGAAGAGGATAATCAATTACTTGGATTTGTTTCATTATACTTGCCAGATAACTTCATTCATAATTTATTTATTCATCCAAGTTTCTTAGGTAAAGGTGTAGGGGGTCACTTGCTAAATGCCTCCATTAAAAAAATGAACAAACCGTTAAGATTAAAATGTGTATCCGAAAATCATAAAGCGTTGAAATTTTATGAGAAGAATGGTTGGAAGAAGGTAAATGAAGAAGGAGAAAAGGAAAAATATTGGGTTATGATATATGAATAACGGATTAAGAAGGTCTTGAAATAGCCTTAAACAAGAGGGGCTTCGAGTTCATTTGTAACGAAGAAGGGGTGCAGTAGCATGAATTTTAATATGAAGGAAGCTATTGAAATTCTGGAGCGTACACCGCAAACGTTGGAGTATTTTTTGATTGGATTATCAGATGGGTGGCTACAATGCAATGAAGGTGAAGGAACATGGAATGCTCATGAAGTGATAGACCATCTGATTGAGGGGGAGAAGAACAACTGGATGCCACGATTAGAATTCATTCTTAAAGAAGGGGAAGGTAAAGCATTTCCTCCCTTTGATCGATACGCTCATTTACACAAAGAGAATGAAGATTCTATTAAACAAGCATTATTGGAATTTAAAGAGATTAGAGCTTTAAATATAAACAAGCTTCAGTCCCTACTTAAGCCTGAATTACATTTAGAATTGAAAGGGTACCATCCTGATTTTGGTGTAGTAAAAGTAAGGGAATTGCTTTCTACGTGGGTTGTTCATGACTTAACTCATATTGCTCAAATTGTTCGAGTAATGGCTAATCGATATACAACAGATGCTGGACCGTGGAGTGAATACTTAGGAATATTAAAAAAGAATTGAGGGATGGAGAATTTAGGATTCATCCTATAATGTGTGGTTGATTTCCGTTCCGACTGGCGCTTTGTTGCTGACGCTACGCTTTCGCACAGATAAAACATTTGTTGCTGACGCTACGCTTTCGCGCAGAGCAAAGTTTCCTGGGGGCGTCCGATGAGCCGCTTGGGCAAACACGATGTTGGTTACGAAGGCATTATCACAGGACGTGATGCTTTTTGCCTTCGTTACCCTGTTTGCTCGCGCCAGGGTCTCATCTGTGACGCTAATCCCCAAGGAATCGCCCAGTCTCCACTCCAATCAACTTTTCTACATGATATGCGTTTAATAAAATATCATCCCAACTTTCGCTGATGAACCAAAATTTAGATGATTTCATACAAGAATAACCCTTTCTTAATCATTTAGGAAGGGTTGTGACGAGAAATTGTAGCGATGATTAATTACCCTCGAAGATAATCTACATAAAAAAAGAGACAGCCTTTAGTGATTAACACTTTAGACTGTCTCTACGTTCATTAAACGATTATTTCTGTGCCCAATATTTGTCTAGCTCTTGATCTAGATAAACCCAGCCCTTCCATGCAATATGAATCGTATCCATAATGAAATAAGGATCATAGTCATGGCCTGAGAAATCAACAAATGGAACACCATTATCAGTCAATATCTGGTTCATTTTTTCGTAATATTTTTCACGACGATCCTCAGGATATTCAGTGTAGTCATACCAATGACCATTTACTGGAATAGAGACAAATAGTGGCTTTGCACCAGCATCTTTTAAAATATCAATGACAAGCTGTAAATCCTCATATTCAGGTGAAGACGTATAATCTTCGTTTTTTCGGAATCCTTTAAACCTATCAAGATTAGAATTTTTAAGTCGCTTATAAAACTTGTTTTCAATCATTAAATCATTGGAAACACGTTTTTCGCCATATTTTTCGGCATTTTGTAGTTGTTGCTCAAATGTTTGGTTCACAACTAGTTTGTCATTGTTCTTTAACTTACTCCCCTCTCGAGGGAATAGCGAGTAAAACAAATCTTTTTTCTCTAAAAGTGCCTTTTGGACATGGCCGGCCATCATTGCAAGTCGCCCGATGATTGGTTTTTCCTTACCACCTGATAATTTATATTCATAAATTGTTTTTAGCAGGTCATCGCGATTGACAGTATCAAATTCAAGCAGGCGTTTCATTCCTCGATTTCGAAGATCTTCGTCAATGTCCTTACTATATGCTAAATCATAAGCATGCAACATCGAATAGTTAGGAGAGAAGTGTAATTCATCCATTCCCTTTTTCGTAAACCATTGAGGGGAAATGATGAAAACAATTTTTTTGTCCTTTAAATTCTTTTCTTGTGCGGCAAAATTTAAAAAGTGTGTAATAGACTGCATTCCACCACGGCCGACCATAAATGTCGTATACGGAGCATTTGTAGCTCGAGCATAATTATATGGGTGGAAAGGATCAAAACGATTTAATTCTGAGGAGCCGTATAAAGGCATTGTATTAGGCTCCTGCAACATCCGCTCCTGGAAATACATCCCTTGGAACACTAACGGAGACATACTAGTCTTTGCCTGCTCTACATCTTCATCTGAAATCCAAGCTTTTATCCAGGAATTAGGGAAGAATATCAAGGCAGCAAAAAGAGCAAAAGCAATTAATAATGATAGAAAGCCTTTCTTAATCATTGTCTTTCAGCTAATTCCGCTACAATACGATTTGGCGTGTTCCATTCCTCACGGTTGAAATCAGTAATTGGCACTGAAATATTAAAACGGTTTTCAATTTCCACTAATAAATTAATGGTACCGAATGAATCAAGAAGTCCTTCTTCAAATAAATCAATATCTGGATTTTCTAAAATGATATCGTCCTCGCATAATTCTACTAGCATTTCTAAAACTTGTTGTTTATCCATATTATAAATCTCCTTTATTGTTTAGGCTGCGTTATCATAAAAATATGAACAGAGCCATTAATTAAAATAATGTTCCTGAAAAAATATAGAAACCAAAGCAAATGGCATTAAAAGTAATAAATACGCCGATTGCATGAGTCCATTTATTTTTCGGCCAAATCTTACGCTTCTTATTCCAACGTTCAAATTTATCGAAGCAGATAATTAACAAGGCATGGTAGAGACCGTAGACAACAAAGTGCAATTCTAATCCATGCCAAATACCCATTAAGAAGAACAGTAAAAAGAAGCCAAGATAAGAAACTGTATATTTGTTTTTAATCCATTTTTTCTTAGTCATCCAAAGTACGAAGCGCATATAAACATAATCCCTGAACCAGAATGAAAGACTCATATGCCAACGGTTCCAGAAGTCTTTAATATTACGACTCGAGAATGGACGGTTAAAGTTAATTGGCGTTTGAACACCCATAATGCGACTGACACCAACTGCAAAAGCACTATAACCTGCAAAATCGAAAAATAGATAAAAACTATACATATACATATACGCTATTTGCCCTTGAAAAGGTGTCAAATAGTTATAAGTTTGATTTGGTAAATAAATAAGTGTGTAATTGTATATTAAATAAGCCAAAATAAATTTATATAAAAAGCCTACAAATATACAATTGATCCCACTTAACAGTAGTTTTTGATAGTCTTGACTAGATGGCACAGTGTGCAAATCTTTATAAAAGCGTCTCCAACGATCAATAGGTCCAGAAGTTATTGTTGGGAAGAACAGTAAGAAATAAGCAAGCTCAACTACTGAAATTTTATCCTTAATTAAGCCATCACGTGTTTCTAAAATCATTTGTACCGATTTAAAGGTAATATAGGATACCCCTAAAAATCCAAATAAATTATTAAGGCCAAGCATAGGCAGAACCTTCACAAGTACAAGTGGCAAAATAGACAGCAGTACAGCAATTACGAATACGGACGTGCTATTCTTCTGTAAGCGATATTTTTGGTAACCGACAATTAATAGTAACTGAAATACTGTAAATAGGATAAGAGAAGTTGAGCCATTAAGGGAGTTACCAAAGATAAGAGCTAACACGACAATCGAAATAAAGATATTATAGCGTTTAGCTGATTTCCCACGTAGTCCTAAAATAATGGTTGGCAATAATAAAATACCAATGATGATGAAAAAAAATATATTTCCATAAGCCGTCATACTGTTTCCATAACCGCCAATCCTTTACGATCAACTTTACCGTTAGTATTTAAAGGTAAAGTGTCAATGTATTTGAACGTTTTCGGAATCATATAAGATGGTAAATACTCCGCTAACAATACTTTAAGCTGCTTCGTCATTTTGAAGGCAGAGTCTGTCAATGGTTCTCGTAGAACAACAAACGCACTTAGTGAAACAATTTCATCATCTTTTGAAATAGGTATAACAACACAGCTAGCAACAGCTGGAAGATTGCCAATTTGCTTTTCAATTTCCTCGATTTCTAAACGATAACCGTGTAGTTTCACCTGAAAATCTTTTCGTCCAGAAAAGAACAGATAGCCATCTTTTTCATAACCAACGTCCCCAGTTTTATAAATACGTTGATCCCCTATTGTAGGAAACGCTTTAAGTGTTAAATCAGGTGCCCCAAGATAACCTGCACTTACAGTCGGTCCAGAAATAATAATCTCGCCATCTTCTTGCAAGGATAGATTAGGCTCAGATAGAGGAGCGATTGGTAATTGGTCAAATTGCTCCAAAAGCTCCTTTGTTACTTCTACATAAGATACGGCAACGGTTGTTTCAGTAGGACCGTATAAATTAAAGATAGATGCTTGTGGGAAGCGCTGCATTAATTCTTTAGATACGGATATTGGTAAAACCTCTCCGCAGAATAAAAACGTATTTAAAGAAGGCATTAACGCCTGATCCCATTCCTTGTTCATTAAACACATCTTCGCAAAGGAAGGTGTAGAAGTCCAAACGCGAATACCAGATGAAGCTAATGACTCAAATAACGCTTTTGGATTAGCAATTTGCTCTTGCGTAATAGCGTAAAGTGTTTGCCCACTAACTAGTGCAGGATATAAATCCATTACAGATAAATCAAAGGAATAAGGCGCTTGATTTAGAAACACACCAGTCTCCTGTAAAGGGAAATGTTCATGCATCCAAGCAACAAAATGTGCTAAATTATCAGCTGTAATTTGAACACCTTTTGGCTTACCAGTAGAACCAGATGTGTAAATAATATAATGAATTTCTTGATCCTTAACCCAAGTTGAAGGCTCTGTTGAAGTGCTAGTAGTTTGAGCCACTAAATCACTTACTTCCACTACAGGGACTGCTTGGTTCGAGCTTAATGTTTCAGTCTTAAGTAGCAAACAAGCCTGAGAAGCTTCTATAATAATCTGTAACCTTTCAGACGGTGTAGAAGAGTCAATCGGTACATACGGATGACCTGCTTTTACAGCTCCTAAAAAAGCAACGATTTGTAAAGGTGACATATGTCCGTAGACGACGATAGGTTGTTGTCTTTTTAAATCAAGAGCCATTAAATATTGTGCTACACAATCAGAAAGATGCCAAAGCTCACCATACGTTAAGGAATCACTATTAGTTTGATATGCAGTTCGATCTGGATGCTGTTGTGCCACTTTTTGAATAGCCTCTAAAATACTTAACATAGTTTATATCTCCTTTTCTTAAAATTCCGTATATATAAATGGTCCTGCGTTCATATCATGGAAGCCATGGATAAGAAACAAGAGCACCAAAATGATGAAATAAAATAACGTAAAGCCTATAAAACGTAAAAGCTCATTATTTTTAATGGATTGCATAGGTCCACCTCCAATTAAAAATGAAAAAAGATTATAACCTTGTAAATATACTAAATAAATAGACATATTTTCAAGTTTTTTCAAATAATTTTTTTTTACTTTAATTTAATTTTTAACACTGTTTTGACGGATTGTAGAGAAAAATGTTGCTCAACTCCTATATATTCATAAAATCATAAGATTAATTTAAGGTAAAATTAAGGTTTTGAAAAATATGACTAATATAAAGGTAAGAAAATGATTTTATTTCACCTCAACTTGAATTTTACTAAACTTATGATCATCTTTATTATCGCTGTTTTTCCGTTTCATGTGTACTTAAAAAATCCTTAAATCTCGTAATAGGACATTCGAAACAATGAATGCTATTAACATTAAGCATAATAAATGAAAGTAAAATCCAAGTAAATTCGATGGAAAATATCGGTATAAACTATGATGAGATGCAAAGAGGGGATAAACAAAATGGAAGCCGTATTAAGCAGATGATGAAATCGGTAATCTTTTGAGGACTGTTGCACTGTTGCAAAGACATATTTGAGCAAAAAGAAAAGCGCCACCATCAAGTTAATCATCCCAACTTATGATAGCACCCTTATTTTTATCCCGATATAGAATCCCAAAGTAGGTGGGAGATTAACTGTCCGTAAAAGCCCGATTGGTGAAGATTAATAATCAGTGGGGGTAAGAAAATCCCCGCTGATTAAAGTTTTATTTTAATTAAGAGCATTTAAAACTTTTTTGGAAACGTAAAATTCAGTCCCATTGTAGACATTGATTGTGTCAAACGTATGCGTTTTTGCTGTTTTGTCTTGTTCGTATATTAAAATGTTCTTATTAATTGGGATTGTAACGGTTACATCCTTTTTTTGTGCAATAAATTTAGGGTTCTCTTTATCAGTTAAGTCAATTTTAGATGTGTAGCCTTTTTCAGTGAATGCTTTTGTTGCTGGGATATATAAATCATCTGTCAGCTTATTTAAATCGAAGCCCATAAACTGTGCCATCGCATGTGCTAAATCCGTGTTTTCTACAAGACCTGTAATTTTTGACGGTCCGAACGAGTATAAGAATACATCCTCACCAGTATGTCCACCAGTTGTATAGCCAATATTGGCACGGTCGGCTAGCATTTTTACCATTTCTTCTCCCGTATCTTTAGCTAATCGTAATGTTGTAAGCTCGTCCGCAGATAAATCATCTAATCCATAAAGTGCAGCGACTTCAACGATATTTGATTTATCTTCTTTTAATTGGCTTAGTGCACCTTCAATTGTCATTTTAGCTTTCTTTAGTGGATCGATATAGGCAGATACAGGTGTGTTGGGATAAGTACTTGTCGTGTTGGCATTCCCCATCGTAATACCGCTATTGCCATGGTCTGTAACAGCAATGACCATTGTATTGCCATCTTCTTTTGCAAAATCAACAGCTTCTTTGACTGCAGCATCAAACGATAAAATATCGCTAATAATACCAATTGTGTCATTGGCATGAGCCGCCCAATCCACTTTACTGCCTTCTACAAATAAGAAGAAGCCATCTTCATCCTTTTTCAGCGTATCAATAGCTTTACTTGTCATCTCAGCGAGAGTTGGCTCAGATGCTTTTGTTTTGGAACGATCTAAATCGTAGGCAAGGGCACCTGGAGCAAAACTTCCCCAAATTTTTGGCGATTTACTATTTAGGAGCTCATCACGAGTTTTCACGATGTCATAATTTTTTTCTTTTAGGACATCCACTAGATTCTCGCCATCTTTACGAGCATTTTTAGATGTGCCTGGTGCCAGAGACTCTAAGCCGCCACCTAATACGACATCAATGTTTTGATAAACTTGCTGCTCAGCGATGTTATCATACTGGCTTCTATTATTCACATGTGCAGAAAAGCCAGCTGGTGTAGCATGCTGAATTTCCGAAGTAGAAATTAATCCGGTTGCCTTGCCCTGTTGTTTAGCCCCTTCTAAAACATTAGCTACAGGTCTATAAGCATCTTCTTTGGCAATTTGCTCTAGCCCTGGTGAATTAATAACGGACGGTAGCACACCCACAAATTTATCATTTGATTTATGGCCAGTTGCTAACGCAGTAGCGGCAGGAGCTGAATCTGTAATGGCTGAATCGGCAGAGTATGTACGCACTGCCCCTGATAAAATTTCATCCATCGCTAAGCCTTCACCTTTATACCAACGGGAAAGTGTAACGGCATTATTACTACTACCATCCATCACGAGCATAATCACATTTGTTGGCTTCTTTACTTGAGCTGCTTGTACTTGCGGTTGAGCGATACTAATCGACGATAAAGCAATTGCACTTGCTAAAAACAATGAACTCCATTTTTTTGAGTGTTTCATAATTTTCCTCCTTTTGGTTTATTCACAAGTAAGTGTAAAGGAAGGGTGTAAAGCTACGATGAATTAATTGTTATAAGATTGTAGGGATATTGTTAAAGATAGGATTAATCACGGATAGTTAGGTAATTGGAGTGTGAAGACTGGGCGACTCCTTGGGGATCAGTCATAGATGAGACCTTGGAGCGAAGCGGCTCATCGGTCGCCCCCAGGAAAGCGCCAAGTCGGAACGGAAATCAACCCCGCATTTTGGTGATGAGCTACTGAAGGGGAAAATAGAATCTGCTTACTATCCATTGATTGATGGAAGCTTGCAGATTCTTGAATTGGCTATAAATTTTGTGAATGTTTTTCACCGTCAATGGTTTCGTATAATAAAACCCCTTTATCATCAATGAACAAGTTTTGAACCTCTTCCTCTAATAACACTTCTTCTGAGCCATCGTTTATAAATATCTTTGTTAAAAAGCCGGCATTATCATAATCACTGCAATAAATCACATCGTCAACTGCCGCCAGGTAATAACAGGATGTTTCCGTAACTTGTCTATTTTGTTTTGTTGCTAAGTCATAGGCGTATACCATGTTATCGGTAATGCTATTATAATAAATAACGTTACCAACAGTATCTGCGTACCACATATCATGCATAAAATCGTACGCATTGTTCGTAGCTGCAAAATAGTTTTCATGTGCCCATATATGATCTTCACTTAGTTTCTCGTCATTCACTAAAAAATATGCGTAGGCAATAGCATAAGGTTCATCAGGATTGACATCATTCCAAGTCGTATCAACATGATACCAATCACCATTAACATTAACTAAATTCCATGCATGAAGCTGATTATCGCTATAGCCATATACATATTTAGCATCAAGACCAGCCTCCAAAAATAAACGATAGGCTAATAGTGCATAAGCTTGACAAACGCCAGTTTTTTTACTGATTAATTCATAAACGGATTGTCCTTCTAACGCATCTTCATCAGAATAAGTGGCTAGTTGTACGACAAAGTCATTAACGGCTTTAGCACGATGAAAATCATCCATGTCATTTGTAATAAACTTATTTGCAAATTCCTGAACATAAGTATCAACTTTCTTTTCCTTCTTGGCATCTGTTAAATATGTAAAATCAAATTCTACCAAGTAACCATTATCTTCTTCCCATACTTCTCCGTTAAAATCATCGATATATCCTGCTGTATAAGGATTAACGAAATTAATTATGTTATAAATATTATTTAGTTGTTTTTCAAAAGTATCCCAATCTAATTTGCCTCTATACATTACTGTAAAGTTTGAGTCAAATTCTGCTATATGCTTTTCAACTTTTCTTGAAAATTGTAGCAAAGCGGGATCTTCCTTGAATAATGTCGTTGAAAAAAGATCTTCCGCAGAAAACTCAACTGATTGTGCTTTACTAGTAGGCTCCTTGTGGTCCATAGAGGCCTCTTCTCTGGATTCAGGTTCCTCTGGTAATGCTACTTCGATGGCCTTGATAACAGCTGAGCAAGCGGTAAGCATGCTTAAAATAATAAGCAAAAAAATCAGCAATATACTCTTTTTCATAATTCCTCCCATTATAATTACATTTTTGGCGCATCACTAAAACGTGGGGGTGATTTCCGTGCTTTCCTGGGGGGCGTCCGATGAGCTGCTAATCCCCTAGGAGTCGTCCCTCCACTCCAATCAACTAATATGAATGGTCTATGTTTTAAAATCTTAGTGACGACTATGTTTTTAACTATTATAGGATAAATTGGTAGCAAGGTGGTATGCTGATTTATTAGAAAAACTAACCGATAGAGGGATATTGAGGGCATTTATTAATCTCAGTTTGTCAAGAGAACCTTTTTTTGTTATAATATGATATGTTGTGATGTTCGAAGTTCGGGAGGTGCAGTGAATGCATACAATAGTATTAGTTTCATTAGTTATCGTTGCAATAGCGTTGATCGTTGTAGTATTACTTCAATCTAGTAAAAGTGCAGGCTTGTCAGGTGCCATCTCGGGTGGAGCTGAACAACTATTTGGAAAGCAAAAAGCACGCGGTATGGATCTAATCCTTCACCGTGCAACAATTGTGTTAGCAATATTATTCTTTATTTTAGCACTCGCTATTACAAAAATCTAATAGTTGAAGATATATCGCCTGACCTTTACTGGTTGGGCGTTTTCTTTTATGGTTACATTGTTAGTTCAGCAAAATGAATACCCGCGGAAGCGAAGCGAATACCCGCGAATCACAAAATGACGGATGGAAAAGCTAAAGTGGTGGATAGAAGAGCCCAAATGGTGGATAGATTCCTCAAAGTCGTGGATAGAAGAGCCGAAATAATGGATAGAATCCTCAAAGTGCCGGAAAAAATCCTCAAAAGCCAGAAAGACTATCGAAATTCCAAAAAAAACCATCAAATTAACCGATAAAACCTCATAAAAAGAGTAACAATCGCCCAAGCTTTTGAGGAAGCTTCAGTATGGCTATAATGGTTATAGTATGTATTTGGATGAAGGAGAGCTCGCAATGAAAAAATCGTTATCACAGCCTTTTTTCTTTCAAGCAGGACCAAGAGCAGTTTTATTATTGCATGGATTTACGGGAAGCTCGGCGGATGTGCGAATGCTTGGTAGATATTTAGAGAAAAAAGGGTATACTACATTAGCACCTCATTATAAAGGTCACGGTGTGGAACCGGAGGAACTCATTACAACAGGTCCTGCTGATTGGTGGCAGGATGTCGTTGCCGCGTACAAACAGCTGCAGGATGCAGGCTATGAGGAAATTGCGGTTGCTGGCTTGTCATTGGGTGGTGTGATGGCTTTAAACGTTGCGCTGAATAACCCAGTTAAAGGTATAGTGACAATGTGTGCCCCAATGACGATGCGTACAACGGATGTTATGTTTCAAGGTGTACTAAAATATGCGAGGGACTATAAAAAGTTCCAAGGTAAAGACGAAGAGCAAATTGAAGCTGAGGTTGCGTTAATTGCTGAAAAGGGCATGCCATCTCTCCAAGAGTTGCGAGAATTTATTGCTCGGACACGTCAGGAAATTGACATGATTTATGCACCGATTTTTGTCGTACAAGCGACAAATGATGAGGTAATTGAGACAGAATCTGCCAACATTATATATAATCAAACTGAGTCACTTGAAAAACAGATCAAGTGGTATGAAAACTCAAAGCATGTTATTACATTAGATCAAGAAAAAGATCAGTTACATGAAGATATTTATCGCTTTTTAGAAAGCCTAAATTGGGCACAATAAAACATATTAGGATTTTCTCATGAAGGAGGGAAATTATGAAAGACCAGAAAGATACACTACAAAGTCGTTTACTCGATTTTTTCGGTGGAGAAGATTATAAACCATTAACAGTTGGCGAAATCGAAGACTTATTCGGCTTTGAGGATGCTGACGAATTTAAAGAATTAGTAAAAACGTTAGTACGTATGGAGGGGCAAGGCTTAGTTGTGCGTTCTCGCTCCAATCGTTATGGCCTGCCAGAGCGCATGAATTTACTTCGAGGTAAATTTATCGGACATGCGAAAGGCTTTGGCTTTGTGACACCTGATATTGAGGGGATGGATGATGTCTTCATTCCACCGCATGAAGTAAATGGTGCGATTAACGGCGATATAGTTTTAATACGTGTTTTAAAGGAATCATTCGGTGATCGCCGTGAAGGAACAGTGACAAAGGTAGTAGAGCGTGGACAAACGAGTTTTGTTGGGACGTTCCAAGCAAATCGAGGCTTCGGCTTTGTTGTGTTAGATGACAAAAAACTACCGATGGACATTTTCATTGCTAAAGGAGATACGTTAGGCGCCGTTGACGGACACAAGGTTGTCGTTGAGATCGCTACTTGGCCAGAGGATTTAAAATCAGCAACAGGCTATATCACTAAAATTTTAGGGCACAAAAATGACCCAGGTGTGGATATTCTTTCTATTTTATATAAGCATGACATTCCACCTGAATTCCCGGAAGAAGTGGTTGCTGCTGCGCAACGAGTGCCGGATGAAATTACAGAGGCAGATTTAGAGGGCCGCCGTGATTTACGCCATGAAACGATTGTGACAATCGATGGAGCTGATGCGAAGGACTTGGATGATGCTGTTACCGTAACGAAAAATGTAGACGGTACTTTTAAACTTGGCGTACATATTGCAGATGTTAGTTACTATGTGACACAAGGCTCTGTAATAGATATTGAAGCGTATGATCGTGCGACGAGTGTTTATTTAACAGACCGCGTTATTCCAATGATTCCGCATCGACTATCGAATGGTATCTGTTCATTAAATCCACAGGTTGACCGTCTAGTACTGTCTTGTGAAATGATTATTGATGCAAATGGTAATGTAGTTTCACATGAAATATTCCAAAGTGTCATTAAAACAACTGAGCGTATGACATATAGGGACGTTTACAAAATTTTAGAGGAGCAAGACGAAGCGCTTATTGCCCGCTATGAGCCACTAGTACCAATGTTTAAACATATGGCTGAGCTGTCTAACATTTTACGTACCAAACGTGAAATGCGTGGTGCTATTGATTTTGACTTTAAAGAATCTAAAGTGATCGTGGACGAAGATGGTTGGCCAGTAGATATTGAATTACGTGAACGTACAGTAGCGGAGAAATTAATTGAAGATTTCATGCTAGCTGCCAACGAAACGATTGCAGAGCATTTCCATTGGATGAATGTACCGTTCCTTTACCGTATTCACGAAGATCCAAAGCCAGAAAAGCTACAACGCTTCTTTGAATTTGTCACGAACTTCGGTATTTTAATAAAAGGTACAGGAAACACCGTACATCCGAAGGCATTACAGGATGTAATAAAAGCCATTGAAGGCATGCCAGAGGAGCCTGTTATTTCAACGATGCTTCTACGCTCTATGCAACAGGCAAAATATTATCCTGAAAGTATAGGCCACTTTGGTTTATCAACCGATTTCTATACACACTTTACGTCACCGATTCGACGTTATCCGGACTTAATCGTCCATCGTTTAATTCGTACGTATTTAATTAATAAAGATACATCAAAAGAAACAATTGCACAGTGGAGTATGGCGATGGATGAAATTGCGGATCATACTTCAGAACGTGAACGCCGTGCTGTCGATGCAGAGCGCGATACAGATGCACTGAAAAAAGCACAATATATGTCCGATAAAATTGGTGAAGAGTTTGAAGGGATCGTCTCATCTATTACAAACTTCGGGATTTTCGTGGAGCTGCCAAACACGATTGAAGGACTTGTCCATATTAGCAATATGACAGATGACTACTATCGCTTTGATGACCGTCAAATGATGATGATCGGTGAACGTACAAATCGTCAATTCCGTATCGGAGATGAAGTAACGGTACGTGTAGCAAATGTTATTATTGAGGAGTCATCGATTGACTTTGAAATCGTCGGAATGGTAACGTCTTATGGACGAACACGAAAAGCAGCACCTACTGTGATTCACGCGCGCAAAAATTATAGCGACAACAAAGGTGGTCGTAATGGCCGCAGTGGTGGCCGCAACGAAGAAGAGCGAGGCGGACGTGGCAGTCGCAGTGGCCGCAACGAAGAAGAGCGAGGCGGACGTGGCAGTCGCAGTGGTCGCAACGAAGAAGAGCGAGGCGGACGTGGCAGTCGCAGTGGTCGCAACGAAGAAGAACGAGGCGGACGTGGCAGTCGCAATGGTCGTAATGAAGAAGGGCGAGGCGGACAAGGAGAGCGACGTGAAAACGACCGTGATCCACGAGGACGCCGCAAAGATGGCTCAAGCCCAGGCCCTAAAAAAGGCGTGAAGCAAAAGCAAAGGTTCTACGAGGGCGTCGCCAAGAAAAACAAAAAGAAAAAATCAAAACGTAAATAACGTAAAAGTATAGGTGAAGGCACCAATTAGCGCTTGAAAGCAATTTGAAGCGGGTGCTTTCACTTTATCAATAAAAGCATAAAAGCAGGTTAACCCTGCTTAACCTTTAACTTCTTTCAGCAGAAGTCTCCTACCTCTATAGGTGGTGTGATGAATGCCGGATTTAAGTTACTTTTCAGCGGGTGTCCAAACAGCCGCTGAAAGAAGTTAAAGCCTCCGGCGGATGTCACGGATTCGGAAAGGAATTCTTTGTGCAGGCACAAAGCCGAATCCAGACGCAATTATGCCGAGGCATAATTGATGAAGAGGGTGAATAATATGGCAAAAGGTACTGGAAAAGTATTAGCACAAAACAAAAAAGCCGGGCACGACTACTTCATTGAAGAGACAATCGAAGCGGGCATGGTGCTAACAGGCACAGAAATTAAATCCATCCGTGCAGGAAGGGTTCAACTAAAAGAATCCTACGTACAAATCCGCAACGGTGAAGCATGGATCAATAATATGCATGTCAGCTCATTCGAACAAGGCAACCGCTTTAACCATGACCCACTGCGCGCCCGCAAGCTACTGCTTCATAAAAAGCAAATCGGCGAGCTAGTTGGTGCCGTAAAACGTGACGGCTACACAATCGTCCCATTAAAAATGTACATTAAAGACGGCTACGCCAAGCTCTTAATCGGCGTCGGCAAAGGGAAAAAGGATTACGACAAACGCGACGACATGCGCAAAAAAGCAGCCAAACGCGAAATGGAACGTGCATTCAAAGCGAAAAATCAAGATTAATAGATTGTTAGAAAGCTCACTGGATGGTGAGCTTTTGTATTTGGACGGATAGAATTCTTAGGGCGGGCGAGTTCTAAAGGACGGAGATTTTAAAATATAATAAAGAACTTACCGCATATATAGGAGGAAATCAGCATTCTTATAATAGGAAGAAAATTTATGTTTATGAACTTAGAGCACATTTATTTTGCCGAGGAACGTAATAATGCAAGTGAAAGAAAAAAGCTAGTTTGCTACCATCAAACAAAGCGACCTGTGCAATCGCTCCAAACCCAAAAGACACTGCAAATAATGCTACAGCAAGATGAAGAAATCCTATTAGCGAATCTTTCAAAAATGAATCGCTATATGCTTCGCCGCGCCAAGAAAGAGCCCTACGAAGTCATCGTAAAAGAAAATCCATCTGATCAAGAGCTATTAGAATTTCAACAATTTTACAACGCCTTCGCCAAAGTGAAAAATACAGATCGCGTTCGAAAATTTCATCTGCAAACCTTAAAGCTACTGCGCGAAAAAGGCGCACTCGTCTATACAAAGCTTCAAAACGATGAAGGTGAGGCATTATGCTATCGTCTTTACATTGTCGACGAAGATATCGTTTTTAATTTATATACAGGCACGGCTATCTGGATCAAGGATAGACCAGAATTAAAGCAACAAATCCGCTTCGCCAATCGCTATTTACTTTGGGAAAATATCATGATGTTCCGAAGTAGAGGATACGAACGCTATGATTTTGGCGCAGTAACGAACAAGGAGGTAATTAATGAATTCAAGCTCGGCTTTGGCGCGCAAGAGGTAGAAGTCTTTCATGGCTATCTCACAGATTCCATATTAGGAAAGCTCATTTTGCTTTTAAGAGTTTTGAAATTTAAGATGATAAAATAAGAAAATCATTGTGAGCTAGCCAATTTTTTCTACTATAGCGGGACACTTGAACTATAGCAAGATTTGTTTTATAATAAGTATTACTGAATGCCAGATTACATGGAAGCTTACTTTTAGCTCCCACCGTACTAGAAGAAATTCTAGCTCCTTTGCTTGAACGAGGCTACGTGCTTCGATTCATATTCAAGGGGACGTTACGGATTCGACAGGGATGGTTCAAGCTTTAGTCGCGCGTCGGAGGTCTCGGCTCCGTCATCAACGGAAGTTATATAATAACTGGCAAACAACAAAACTTAGCTTTCGCAGCGTAAGCTCGTAAGCGCTCTGCCTCTCTATCGCCCATGTAGAGAACGTGGGGCCCAACTTTAGTGGGATACGGTCGATGGTGCCACCTGAGTCACCGACAAGAGATTTCCAGGTTAGCGTACAGGACGCCTGTTTGTCGGCATAATGTTACGTGAATTGTAAATAGGCAAACTACACGCGTAGAAGCTGAAGTATTGGAGTTTCTGGACGCGGGTTCGACTCCCGCCGTCTCCATTTTATGGAATCAAATGATTTCAATGAGTGTCAAAACCCTTGATATGAAAGGGTTTTGACACTTTTTTGATTTCATCTGATTTCAATGGATTTCATTCAAATCTAGTCAATTTCTAGTCAAAACTAAGTCAAAAACTTAACCTTCTAAATAGCTAACAAACTTCTGTATAGCGCCTTCTTTCGCCTTTTTCGTGACGTGTGTATAAATGTCTAAAGTAGTTTTTACATCAGAATGCCCAAGTCGATCTTGAACTTCTTTAATGCTCGCACCAGCTTCGAATAAAAGTGAGCAGTGCGTATGACGTAAACCATGTGGTGATACTTTCTTCAAATTGTATTTGTTTTGAACACTATACATCCACTTCTGAACTTGACCAGGCTGTATAAAATCGTTTTTTGTATTACTAAACATCAATTGATTTTTCTTCAGCGTATTGATGCCTAACTTAATATATTGCTGCTTTTGGAGCTTATTCCATTCTTTCAAAATCGATAAAGTTGTTTCATCTAATTTGATCGTACGAGGTTTACCAGTCTTAGTAGTTTTCAAATAAAGCTGCGTTTGTTTACCACGTCCGATAGCTTTATTAATAGTTATCTCGCTTTCCACAAAGTTCACATCATTCCATGTTAAAGCTAATGCCTCGCTTTTACGCATGCCTGTATAAGCGATTAAACGGAATAGCGCATATGCGTTATAGTTGAGGTGATCTTTTGCTTTCTCTAAAAATGAAATTAACTCTTCCTTCGTATAAAAGTTTTCATTTTCATCTTCAGCACTCTCCATAAAGGTTTTCTTAATTTTTGTCTCAACATGAGTGAAGGGATTCGTTTGAATAAAGCCATGCACAATAGCGAAATCCAATACTTTTTTAGCATAAGATTTAATCGTACGAGCCTTTTTAACCTTTGATGCCCATTCATTGTAATGTTTTTGACAAATAGCAATCGTAATTTTCTCGATACGATAACTTCCCATAGAAGGTAAGATATGATTTTTAAAGTAGCCGACTGTTTTAACAAATGTACTTTCTTCAACAGTTTTTTCGTATTGAGTGATCCAAAGATCATATACTTCCTGATATGTCTCCGCGCTTTTTTGTTTGTAAGTGCCTTCAGAGACTTGAAGTTTGATACGTGCTAAAGCAAGCTCAGCTTCTTTTTTCGTTTTAAAACCTCTACGGGTAGTACTGCGAGCTTTACCTGTAAGCTCGTCTACACCTAAATAAACTTGGAACTTATATAACGTTTTACCATCTTTGTTTTGATAACTTTTGATGGGTGAAGAATTGTTTTTAGTCATAGTGATCCTCCTAATATCGTTGCGGGGGCAAGATATAAAGAGAGGATTGATCCTCACAGTTATAATATATAATTTAACTGTGGAAAAATCCTCTCAAAACATCTTAAAAACTATATTCTTCTAAAAAACGATCTATTTCTTTTTTTGAAACTCGTTTAATACCTTCTAGTTCAAAAACTTTTAAGCCTCTGTGGCGGAATTTGATGAAGGTGTTATAGGAAACGCCGGCATACTTGGCAGCTTCTTTAAGTGATAACCACATTTTATCTGAATTAATTTGCATCAATAACTTCCTTTCTAAGTGCGATACCTTTATAACCATGTCTAGGGGTAGAATCATTATTTAGTCGGAATTTAGAAGATACTATACCTAATTCTAAAAGGTAAATCTCTCTATCTTTTTTTAGAACGGGTTTAATTTGATTTTGTATACAATATTTTTCGTAATATTTTTCTAAATTCCTTTTATAAATTCTTCCATCTGGGTGTTGAATACAATTTTGCTCAATAAATTTAACAAAACTATTTTTAGATGGATAATATGTTTCTATTATTGATTCTTCAATATCAATTTTGGTGAAAATATGATTATTTTTAACCCATCTTTTTAACCCTATAACTGACCATTGGGCAATGTAATCAAGTTCAAGTAACAATTTGTTAATTAACTCTGTATCCTGTTTTTCTCTAGGTATGGGATTTAAAAATGGAATAATTACTAACCTTTCAATGAAAGCTTTTGTTTCATGATATTTTTTAATTGTAGGTAGCTGATTTCCAGCAAATATAATGGCTGCTTCATTAACCATTTCAAAAGGTTGTCCATAAAGTTGACGTGTAGAAAATCGATCGTTTCCAGTGAGCTTTTTTAAAGAATCTAATCTAGTAAGTGTAATATCAGAAACTTCACCGCATGTATTCATCCTTTTACCGATTAAATTAGATAAGAAATCATCTTTAGTTAGTTGTTCGAAACTATAGTTAGAAACGTGTTTCTCTCCAATCAACTTTTCTAACAGTTTTAAGATAATTGATTTTCCGGTATCTTTTGGTCCGTATAATATAGGTAAACATTTTATATTTCTAATTTCAGAAATAACGTAACCAAAGAGTTCTTGGATTCGATAATATATTTTCATATCACATTTAGTAATATCTTTCAGGAATTTTTCAAAAATTTCGCCATAATTGGGATTCATTTTATAATCAGCATGAATCTTTGATGTGAAAAATATATTTGGATCGTGTTGAATTTTGATATTGTTCTGAAAATCGAAAATATAATTATTAAAGCAGACATAGGATAGTTTACGGTGAATACTATCTTCATCAATCTCTATATTTGGGGATGATTTAATCCATTGAATAATTTCAATGATAGTATTTTTTGATATTTTACCCTTGATGTCTGCGGGGACATTTTGACGAATAAATTTATCAGCAATATGTTCAAATCTTATATAGTAAGACATGCTTTGATTCCAAACATAAAGAACATCTTGATATAACTTGAATCGAAAATTCTCTAAAAAAGGTCAGCTATATCTGAATTTGAAATAGTTCGTGCAGATTTCTTATTAGTGTCAGGATCCGAAATATTCTTCGGTCTTAACGAATTCGGATTTACATTTAGTTTTTCAGATTTAATTTGATCATTAGAATTCAGTCCGTCCAAATAACAGAGATTCTCATTAAATAAGGGGAGGTTATCTGATATATCTGGAGGTTGAAGAATAACCGGTTCTGAAAATAAATGTAAATCTTTCTGTACCTCAAGAGGTATAGATACGAATTCCTCAGTAAAATATCTGTTATCAAACTCGATCTTTTTACTCATTTAAAGTTTCCTCAGATATTGAAATTTTCTTATCAAATAATGTTCGTAAATTCTCTGATAACTCGATCGGTAATAAATTTAGTAATAAAGCTCTATTATAATAGAGTTTATTTAAAGTATTCCCGTTGTAAACTTGAGAAATTGATTTAACGGGCCTTCAACGAATGAAAAAGAAAATACGAGAAATTACCTCTAGAAAGATGCCATTTCCAATGGAATACCGTATCAAGAAATTAAACCAATATCTAATTGGATGGTGTGGATACTTTGCGCTCGCAGATACACCTTCAATATTCAGCAGATTAGACAGTTGGATTAAAAGGAGGTTGCGAATGTGTCTTTGGAAGAATTGGAAGAAACCCCGAACCAGAGTCAGAAATCTCATTCGTTTAAAAGTTCCATACGGAAAAGCATACGAATGGGGAAATACCCGAAAAGGGTACTGGCGCATTTCAAAAAGCCCCATATTACACAGAACCCTCGGCAATTCCTATTGGGAGAGCCAAGGGCTGAAAAGTCTGCAAGCTCGTTACGAAACTTTGCGTTATTCATCTTAATTGAACCGCCGTATACGGATCCGTATGTACGGTGGTAGGAGAGGACGGAGGTTAATCACCTCCTCCTACTCGATTAATGGAGTCATAATGTTGAGTAAATAGAGAAGTATGCTATTTGTCAATCAGTTTTATCATCATATTTAAACAATTTTCGATATTTGAAAAGGAATAGAAGTAATAGTTTGTCATTGTATGTTAAAATATTTGGGGAAATATATATATTTTAACAGGTGCTGGGTGGGGGAAATATAAAAGATGGCTACTAACGAATTAATCATTTTCAAAAAGGATACAGATGCTCCTGGTTCTAATAGAGGTTTTGTTTATCAGTATCTAAAAACGTTGCTGCTTTGGTTGGATAATTATAAAAAAAAGAGGGATATTACCATATATTGTGAAGTGGACGATGACATAAAGGAAATTAATTTAATAGAACAGACAGTCAGGTTCACCCAATTGAAATGTTATTCATCGGCTTTGAATATAAATAGTGAGGAGATAAAAAAGTCTTTTTATAATTATTTTCTCTTGCATATGATTTACGAAGGATATGAAGGGGAGTATGTATTTGAAACAAACACACATATCTCAAAACGAGATACTGTTATTGAAAAGTGGATGGAACACCAAGGAGACTTAGATGCAAATCAAGAAATACAAAAACTCTGTATTTCTAAGACAAAGGAAATATTACTTGAAGTTTTTGTTGATGAAAAAGAATCTATGGAAAATGCGATTCAAAAGAAGATAGAAACACGTCATGAGAAAATTAAAAATGCAACTTCAGAAAGTGGAGAAGTGCTAATAGAAATTGAGAATCTGAATAAAGAACTTAATGTTCTTCAGAATCTTTCGATAACTTTTGAGGGCAAAATTGATGATGATAAAATTATGGAAGACTTTACAAATCGGATAACATGGATATTTGAAAGTATAGATGCTGTTCAATCTATTGAAGTGTTAAGACAACAGGTGCATGATGCATTAAAAACATTATCGACAGATGAGAGTAGAGTAGATATATATTTCGCTAGATTACTTACGGAGATTAATTTCAAAGCTGTAAAAGAAAAAAGAGAGCAAAGGTATCTTGATAATAAATTATTAGGAAGCATTCTCAGTGAAACAGATGATGTTGTTCGCTTAGGCATTGATAAGGAAGTATTAAAAGAGTTTGACATACTTGGGATAAAAATAAATCAAGGATTTTCTGAAGTTAATCAAAATATTTCTGAATCTGAAAATAGAATTAGACAAGATATAGATTCTTTGGGAGTACGACTTGAACATCAGCTTCAATCTACTTCAAGTGATGCAGAGTATCATTTGTTTGAGATGCCGATAGTCGAACCTGAAGAAGTAGAAGAATTTATCAAACAAGAAAATAATGAGGAACAAAGTAAGCTAGAGATGAAATTTCATAAAATTGAAGGAATTGATGAAGAGAGCAGAAATAATTTGCTACAGACAGCCACTGAATTGAGATGTAGGTACTTGCTGTATTTACAAAGGCTTGGTTTTCAAAATTTCCATCGAGAGTATTATGAAATTAAAAAACTAGAGAAGAAAGTAGAAGATATTTGTAATGATGCTGTTTTAGAGTTACAAATGGATAATCAAATTACTTCAGCAATATTTTATCTTAAATTCAAAAAGGAACTTAAATTAGCCTTAGAGGAATTTAATAAACTAGTAAAAATTAAGAAGTTTGTTGTGGACATTGATGTCGTACATGGTCAAATGTTTCATATGGCTGCGAAGTGCTTCTTAAGATGGCATAGGGAAGGGTAAGGGAATTATGGAGAAAAAGGAAAGTTCGACGGAGGATTTTTTTGATATATTAATTAAAAATGAAGTAGTTATGGAAACAGCACCATTAGATGAACAAAAGGAATATATTCAACCTGATGACGATTATGATTTTCATGCCTATAGAATTTTACTTTTGATTCGAATATGCGGCATTATTAATGAACCATTTTTTAGTCACTTCACCATATATGGAAGAGGGAAGTTTTCGTTCTTTGACTTTCTCATCCGATATCCTTTTTATTTAAAACGAGTCATTGATATTGAAAGAAAACCCAAGCTGTTAGATAATTTAAAACTTAAATCATTTGAAACGGAAAGAGCGCTTTCGCCAATGATTAAATATATTCGAGGACCTTGGGACCATCGCTATGATGCAATTTTGAATTATATGGTGAGCAAAAGTTTGATTAAAGTTGAATTTAATAATTTCAATAAAAGTAAAAAAGCAATGTGCTTAACTTTAACAGAACTTGGAATTCAAATTTCAGATCAAATAATAGAAGAAGAACCTGTTTGGGTAGATAGGATGGAAATAATTAATGCTATCTTTCCTAAAAATGCAACAAATGAAAGAATAGATGCATATATAAGAAAGCATTTTCCATCATTAATACTTGGAATTGAAGGTGAGTAGAAGTGTTTATTGAAGCAGTAAAAATAAGAATTATAGCTGAGAGCGGTAATAAGTATGGCCGTTACCTTAACTTTTTGGTGGATAACGAAATAAGTGAAGTTAATATGATTTTTGGTAAGAATACCTTGGGGAAATCTACACTTGTCGAAAGTATTGTATATGGCCTAAATGGTGAAGCCATTTATGGAAAGAAGCAAAGAGAAATTATCAATTTTAAATTGTTATTAAAGAAATTTATGAATGAAAAACTCGAACATGCTGAAATTTATTTACAATTACAAAGTAATGGAAAGCGGGTTGTCGTATTAAGAGATGCTATTGAGAATAACGAACCAGTTATTATTTTTAAAAATGTTTCATTAGAAGAGCATGATACAGGGATGACATTAGATGATCGTGCAATTGAAAAAGATTTTTATAAAATTAACAAAGATAAAAATATAGTTGGAAATTTAACATATCAAGAGTTTTTATTTTCTTTTTTAGATATGGAACCAATTCGTAAAGTAAGCGAAGATTTAGTGGAAGATACTGAAAGTGAAGATGAGCGATTAATTTTTTATATTCAAAACTTATTACCCCTTTTTGTTGTATCGCAAGAAGCTTGGACTGATATTCAGGCGACAAATCCAAAGTATGAAATTGCAGATATAAAGAAAACAGCATTTGAATTTTTACTAGCCCTTTCTTGTACGGATGTTGCAAAGTATAGACATTCATTAGAATTTTATAATTCACAATTAAGGCAAAAGATGAATTCTTTAAAGGATTTACAAGAAGTAGTGCAATTATTGTCTCACGTCGAATCAAAACAAATAGATCAAGAAATTATAGATAAGAAAAACGAAGTAATTGACCTTCAAAAGAACATTTCAGAATTGGAAAAAGGAAATCATTTAGTCGATAATGTCCTAAAAGAAATCCGCTCTAAATATCGTCATATTACTATGGTAGCCAAGAGACATGAAGAATCGATAGAATTACTGGAAGCTGAAATATCCCAATATCAGTATTACATAACCAAAATTGAATCGGATATTGAGAAAAATGATAAGCTTAAAACTGCAAAAAAATTAATTGGAATTTTACCTATTGAGACATGTCCAAGATGCTTAAATGGCATAAAAATCCAGGAAAAAGAAGAATTGACTTCTGGATGTTGTGATTTATGTGGTTCGGAATTAAAAAATGTAAATAATACCGTCCAAACTCTGCAATACCTATTGGATGAACTAAAAGATTTTAAAAGATTAATGGAGAAGAAGGAAGATGCAAAAAAAGAAATAGCAAACAAATTGTTCTTAGCTCGTTTGGAATTAAAAGAGTTGAGAAAAACAATGGACAGTTATGAAAACCAACTAAAACCGCAAAGTATGGAACAATATAATTTCTTTTCAAGAGAAGTTGGTCGAATAGAAAATAGCATTAAAGAATTAGAGAAAGATAAAGAAGTTTTGAGAAAATATGAAAATATTGCTAATGAAAAAGATAATATTGCTACTAAAATAAAAGAGTTGAAAAAGAGTATTAAAGATGCAAAAGCAAGTGAGGATTTAGATAAAGAAAAACTTGAAACCTTTGAAAAGGAATTCAAAGATATTCTCTTTAAATTAGATTTTCTAAAAGATGGTTTTGATACTTCTAAAGTAGATAATTTAGATAAGTCAATTAAGGAAAAAGGAAAAAAGGATAAGGATATATCCGTTATAACTCGAATATACGAACAAATAAAGATAGATAGAGAAGACTATTATCCCAAAATTGATGGAGTCAATCTGTACAACATTACTTCAAGTAGTGGATTAATAAGAATTATTTTGTCTTATTATTTGGCTTTATTGAAGACTGGTTTAATATATTATAATTCCGCAAATCATCCATACCTATTAATATTAGATGAACCAAGACAGCAAAATTTAGATTTGGATACGTTCAACCAATTTTTAAATGAATTATACCTATTAAAAAAAGAATATCCTAAACAATTACAAATAATTGTAGCTTCCTCAGAAGAAGGAAATATAAAAAAAGAAGATATTAGGTTGTATTTAAACAAAGTAGATAATAAATTAATTAAAGAGATTATTGAAGAGTAAATTTAAATGTGAAGTAAATCAAAGTCATAAATAAGAATGTAAGTTGAAAGATATTATCAGGAAAAGTTACGTTTAAATTGATTCTAGTAAAAAAATGGAGTATGTATTTTTTATATTTCGTAAAGTTTAAACGCAGCAGTCCCGATATAGGTAGCTTCTGTTACGTTTATTCCATTATTGGAGCCAAAAACGAGGATTGCTTAGTTAATAACTGATATTGTCCGTTTGATTTTAACTAATTAATATTGAAATTAGAATAACGTTGATTACAATAATGGGAGAAAATAGCGAATTTTGAAGTTATGATTAGGTGTGTATGTTATCTGTTTATTAATCAAATACAAATTGATCTAAAAACATTGGCTACCATAGCCCATACTTTATGCCTCTTAGATAACTATGGTGAAGAGTATCATAATTAAATGTGTTTTTTGTGAAAAACAGAAACGGCACTTTCCAAATTGTATGGAAAGTGCCGTTTTGATTAGATGAATATTCGTTGCATGAAGGGGTTCGTATTAAAATTTCAGTTATGATTATTTGAAGTATCATGAAGGTTCTGTGATTTTTAGATAAAATACTGCTAATTAATCAGATGATTTACAGACATAAATTATCGGATTAATTGTTTTAGAGCTTGTAAAAGATATTACATACTATGAAAAAAGTTTAAGGAGTTCGATTTAGATAGTTTGAAAAAAGCCCCTACACTATAAAAAAGTGTAGAGGTACTTGTATTACATATTTTCAAATATAGACATCTGTTTTTTAACGGTATGATCATCTTTTTTGCTAGACTTTTTAACTTCAGTTTTCTTTTCGATGTCATCCATTATTTTTCTAATTTCATTCAAAGTGATTTTTTCTATCATTGCTTTATCAATACCAGCAGATAAGGCATTGATGAATAGCGTATGGAGTTGATTTTCTAGTATATTGGATAGCTTAGTAGTGGAGAAAAATACTTCCTTTATACTATTAAATTCTACAGAACTGTTTTCACTTTTTAGTTTTTCAACACCTTCACTACTACCAATAACGTATAGTGATGACCATTTAAATTTAAGGTTTTCTAGAACACCTTCCCAAGTGCCGCTTTTTTTTGTGCCTGAAATTTTTGCTGAAGCTACTAAAGTTACATCTCCTGTAGAGTGTATAAATTTATTTCGTTGCATTGCATAGGGACCTGTAAAACGTGCATTTATAGGCTGTGTAGACATAATAAGTAATTGTCCATTTTGAATATACTGGCGAACTTCTTTATTTCTACTCCATTGAGACAGGCCGTCTGAAGGGAAAATAACAGCTTTGCCACCAGCTTTTAAAGCAGCGTTAGTAGCGGTACTATCAACTCCTCGAGCACCACCGGAAATGACTAGGACATCATTATTGGCCGCATCTTCACAAATATTTTCTACATTGTTTAATTCTTCTGGTAAAGCATCTCTAGCTCCAACGACACTTAAAGCATGAGGTGAATTCAAAATGTTTAAATCACCTATATAATAGTAAAAAGCTGGTCTTTGATTAAGTGATAATTTTTTTAAACGTTTTGGCATATAAGAACGAAATACTACATTGTATCCTTGATTTAAGGCTTCCTCTAATTCGATCATCGAAAAGCCAAGTTTTTGACGTTGCTCAACTTTTTTAATGATTTTTGTTTTTTGAGAAGTTGTTGCTTCAGTTAATACGTTCATTAGTTCACTAGGGCTACAGTTTAATAGAAACTCAGGTTCTAAATTATTTTGTGCTAAAGATTTCACAGTTGCATTCCATTCAAGAATTGTAAATGCTGTAGTTTTGGTATGTGGAAGTAGGGCGCAAAATAAATATGTTGCTAGCTCATTATTTGAAAAAGGCATAAATAACTCCTTTCTTAGTCACTACCACTAGTATCAGAAATTGCAAATGGTGTAACTTTGACATTATTATAGTTAGTGGCTATCATTTCAGCGCCAATTGCAAATGTCCATTTAGAATCTACGAAATCATCTACTAAAAGAATGTGTTTATTTGATAAATCAATCTGACTATTAATATATAGATAGTTTCGAATATTGGCTTCTTGATGTTGAGTATTTAAAAATGCTTTTTGTTCAGGTTCATCTGGCTTCTTTGCTAAAATGTGCGCATACTCACATTTTAATGCTTTAGCTAGCGATTGTGCAAACTGTGGAACAAGTAATGATCTGCGGTTAGATGGAATTGGTACAATAACTACATCATCCCAATTCAATTTGTTTTTATAAAAGTAAGTTTTCAATTTTTTTGAAGAAGCTTCGATTAAAATATTTGAAAAAGCTTCATTGATATATTTACCTCTTCGGGCTTCTTGTCCTAATTCTTCATGGTAGTAACTTAAAGCAATTCCCGTTTCGGATACATAAGCAAGATTTCCATGACCTGGAAGGACTGATTTTTTACGTGGTTCAATTAAAATAAATTGATTATTAAAGAAATCCTGAACCTTATCTTTTTCAATAGTTGTAACAGTATCGATAGTGTGAGTCCATGGATTTAAACAGTTGCTACATTGTCCACAAGGTTTTGAAAAAGGATCATCTAAAGATTTAGTGATAAACTGCATCAGACACCCATGGTCATTTTGATATGCTAAAAGCTCATTGTATTCCTTTATTTTCATTTGAATAACAGATTCATAATAATTTTCTTGTGAAAAATATTGTTTAGGTGTTCGATAATAATTACTGCCGTCTTTCGCTATAATACCCTCGATAGATAAAAGTTTTAATATTTGCTTTAATATTCCGCTTTTAATGTTAATATTTGCGGATAAATCACTTATTTTAGCCTCGTTGCAAGTATTTAAGTAAGAAAGTACTTGCTCGATATCTTCTTGTTTGGGGAAAGAATTATAAATGAAATATTCATTGATACTTGTTTCTTCCTCGCCTCCATATAAAAGAATACAGTAGGAGTCGCGAATATTACGACCTGCCCGTCCTATCTGTTGATAATATTCAATCATAGACTTTGGCGTGTAGTAATGTATGACAAAGCTAATATCGTCTTTATCAAATCCCATACCTAAGGCAATGGTTGAGACGAGAACTTTTAGTTCATTATTAATTAGCTTTTGTTCAAGTTCAACTTTTACATCTTCGCTAAGACCACTATGATACGGATAAGCAGCAATTTGATTTGATTGTAACCACTGTGCTAGACGTTCACATTCTTTAATTGTTGTTGCATAAATTATTCCAGATCCAGGAAAAGAAGCGATGTTTTTTGAAATCCAAGAATACTTTAGTTCTGTTGTAGGTAAATGAATTTTATGTAGCTTTAAAGACTTTCTTTGTAAAGGACCACGTATTACTTCACAATCACCTAGCTGTTTAGCAACGTCTTGAATAACACGATTGTTTGCTGTTGCTGTTGTTGCAAGAACTCCAATATTGCTAGGCAAACTATCTAATAACTGTTTGATTCTTCTATAATCTGGTCTAAAATCATGCCCCCAGTCTGAAATACAATGGGCTTCATCTACTACAAATAAAGCGATTCTTAATTGACTAAGTAATCGAATGAATTCTTCTTTTTGTAATTGTTCAGGTGTAATGAATAAAACATCACATTGACCACTATTACAACGATTAATAACTTCTATGCGCTCAGCTTGTGTTTTATTTTGCTGACCATTTATACTTTCAGCTGTAATATTATACTTTGCTGTGCTTTCTATTTGATTTCGTGCTAGGGATAAGAGTGGACTAATAATGATGGTCACACCCTCCCCACGCTGACGGAGTATTTTTGTGGCCAAGAAATATACAAGACTTTTTCCCCAACCAGTTTTTTGTACAACCAATACTCGTTCTTTATTAATCACTTTTCGTACTGCTAATTGCTGAAATTCATCCCTAAAGGTAGCTTGATCTCCAAAAACTTCAGTTAATTTAGTCTTTAAAATCGGCATATTTTGCCCTCCTAGTTATATTGATTCAAATCACTTAAAATTATAACAAATTTTGTTAATTTAAAGGTAATTATAACCTCGGAAAATTTATTTTTGTATAATTTATAAGAATTTTAAGTGCAGTAAGGATTTTTTTACTCTATAAATGATAGGTTATTCTAAGAGGGAATTTGAGTGAGTATAAAAGTAAATTGAGAGAATTAGTCATTTTGTGTAAATGAACAAGACTGCAAGAAAGACTACCATTTTTGAGATTACTGAAGTTTTTCGAAACCATTTATAGCAACGATTATTTCTAGACTAGCAACATATTTTATGATTATGAAAAATATGATTGTAATGGCGATATCAATCAATAGAAAGTTTCACATTAATTGCGTAGGGAAAGAGATATGGTATATTAAAAATGTTCTTTTTGTAATAAGGAAAAAAATGTTAAGTGAAAATCAGCACAATTATAAATGAAAAAGCTGCTTGATTTGTTCAAGCAGCTTTTTGTTATGAGTGCAACTTATTTATATATGGATTATTTTCAGTATGCATTTGGCTAGAATTCTTTACGGCTGCATTTGAATATAATATAAATTTCGTTGTATTACAAATACTCATCAGGGTAAATGTCGACATTTAATAGAGGGATTTTAATAAATGGCCCTCCAAAAAATTATAGTACCGGTATTTTTAATTCATGAATGAACAAATCCCAGGTACCTTTTAATATTGGTTTATTAGGAACATAAATAATCGTAGCATCACGGCCACGTGTTAGAAGCACTCGATAGGCATTAATTTTCATTTGTTGTGGATTTTTAGCACCAGTTTTAGTGTAGTTGCATTGCCATTGTCCATTATGCCAGTATAAATCTTCATCCCAATGTACGATAGCTGTATCTAACTCAAGGCCTTGTGTTTGAAATTCAGTTGCAGCATAGCGTAATTCTTTACAGTAATAATCGCTATTCGGATAATTAAAATAAGCTGTCGCAGGTTTTGGTAGCATATTACGTCCACCGAATGGAACTACTGGAATATGTTTTGAATGGTCTGCACCAGAAGCACATAAAATTCCAAATGTTTTATTATCGCCTGTATATAAGTTTCGCAGTTGTTCTTTTGCACGCTGTAAGTCGTTTGTCACGAAAATAGGATAACGTTGTTGTTCCAAGGGTTGCTTCAACAGCTGAGCATTTTCAATATCGTCATCAAGCAACGCATTCACAAAAGCATAATATTTGAGCGCGGCATGTGAACGTAATGAACAGTTTAGATGTAAGTGTTCATGTTGTTCATAGCGTTCAGCGTTCTCAAATAAAAGGTTTTCGTGCTTTGCATGAACGGTAATACCCTGGTTTTGAATCGCCGTATTCCACAAACTTAATCCACTTTCCTCACCTAAATGGATTTCTTGTCCATCACCAATTAATCCAATGACAACACTCCAAGGTTTATTCGCTTTTGCAATTTGAATAATGACATCTGGTTCGCTTAAATGGCTATTCATTTTTTGTGCATCCCAGGCGCGTTGGGCTTCGTCAAAAATGATAATTTGCTCATGAGGCGTTTTACCGTGTTGCAAATAATCGCGCTTATAACTATAAAGTGATTGAACAAACGTTTTATTGTTGAGCGTATCTTGTAATACTTCAACTAATGGACCGTTGCCTGAGAGATAAATAGAATTTGGCGTTGCATGTGCGATCTTTAAGCCTAAAAAGGTTTTCCCAGCACCAGGTTCACCCGAAACTAATATGAGATGGTGCGTGTTTGTTTGCTGCGCTTCCTCAATAACGGATTGGATCGTATTATATACATCATCAAAGTTACTGCTATCAACTGCTTTAATGCGCGGTAAGTCTTTATTGTTTAAAATGGCACGTGCCGCTTCCAGCATAGAGGGGGAGGGTTGATATGTACCTTCTAAAAATTGATCTGCTGAAATTGTATTGTTCGTGCTTCGTTTAATAAGCCCATTAATTAATTTGCATAAGCTATTTTGAGATGCTAAGTACACTTGGAACTCATTTTTTGGTAACAGTGTACCACTTGAATGGTTTGTCAGTAGTAATACACCTGTTACTTTGAGTGAATGCTTCTGTACGGTCGAATGGTAATGTTCGATATCACGAACATACAGGGAAGTTTGTAAATATTCCGAAGCACTAACGGCGTTATAGCTTTTACACTCAATGACAAGTACGTGTCCAGGAAGTAGCAAAAGTACATCTGGACGACGACCACTGCCACGTAAAATAGAATATTCAAAAATGAGCCAGCCATCAAGAGTATTGTAGTTGTGGAAAATTTGCTGCAACTTTTCGAAGCAGTCTTTCCACGCTTTTTGCTGTGATTGAATTTTTTCTTGTTCCTCATGCCATTGCTGTGAACTGAGTGAACCATATACATAAGAAGTTAATGTTTGAACAAAGTCGTGTAATGAAAGTTGTAGGAATTCTCTGATTGTGCCTTTCCAGCCATAGTTCAATGTGATCACCATCCAGTTAATAGAATAATTAAAATAGCGAGTTTTTCATCTGACACCATAGTCCAATGTTTTCCATCATTATACAATGTATTTAATAATAAGGATAAATAATATTTTGGGAGGTTATTTCATGACAATGACACGTTCGTTAGCAATAAATGAAGTTGTAAATAATCAACAGCTTTGTGAGGTGTTTTTATGTGCGCCGCAGGGAGGAATGCGTAAGTCGAATAGTACTAATACTTTGACGCTTATTTCGGATAAGAAGAAGCTTTATGATGATAAGGTTGAAGATGATATCTATCATTACACAGGAATGGGCCAGAGTGGCGATCAGAAGATGAGCGGTCAAAATTTTACGTTAGCGGAATCAGATAGTAATGGAGTGGAGATTCACTTTTTTGAGGTAATGAAGCCAAGAGAATATACATATCGCGGACAAGTAGAGCTTGCGGGGGAGCCATATCAGGATCAACAAAAAGATCAAGATGGCAGACAGCGCCTTGTATGGATTTTCCCACTGCGCTTAATGGATAGCAAAGCGAAGTTTTCGAAACTACCATCAGCTACGCATGATAAGCAAGAGCTACAAGAAGAATTTCGAGGAGTTCAGCAAGTTGAAAATCTACCCATATCACAAACTGAAAAAGAACGTTTGATCAAATCACGTATAGGCCAGGGAAAGTTTAAAAAGTTACTGATTGAACGTGAGTGTAAATGTGCATTATGTGGGGTATCAGATCCGCGCGTTCTAATTGCGAGTCATATTAAACCATGGAGTGCTTCGACAAATGAGGAGCGACTTGATGTGAATAATGGATTATTACTTTGCCCGAATCATGATGCATTGTTTGATAAACATTTAATTTCGTTTGATTTAAATGGAAAGATTGTGATATCTCATTCTTTAGATGAAACAGCTCGTGTATTTTTGAATGTAAACGATGCTTTGCGAGTTATGTTAAATGAAAAGCAGTTGAGTTATATGGAGGGGCATTACCAAAATTTAATTAATGCTATAAAAATTCAATGAATCAAAGTAGGTGTTTTATATGAATCTAACCGTAAATCAAGCAGTTTGGTTAGGGGCAGCAATGATAACGTATGAACGATTTAAAAATAATGAAGTAAAATCTATTGATGATATTGCGCTTGTTCAAACGGGTATTAGAAAGAGAGCACAAAGTTTAACAGTTAATAATGTGGATAGTGCGAGGATTTCCCAGCATTTTAACGCGGATCATCAAAGCAATACACAAAATTATTTTAGAACGATGAAGGAAAAAAAAGAAGGTTAAGTTATCCAGGAGAGTGGGAGGGGAAAAAAGAAAGACCGGATTTAAATTTACAAGATTGAGCATTGTGACACCAAGTGAAGTTTTTAAAACTTGCGGCATCTATTCTTGGTGCACTTATAGGTATAAAAAAATGGGCGAAATTAAAAAAAGTTGTGCTATAGGAGCTAATGAAATTTCGCCCATTATCTGATGGGTGAAACATAGACCAATATTTTTATATAATGTATAATTTTATATAAATAAGGTTTTTTATACAGATACAAATTTTTTTTTGCTATCTAAAATTAATTTTGTTTTTTAATAAATCTAAAGTTTATATCCATCAAATCGGTTTGTAATGATCATTTCTTCAATAATTGAAGGATAAGAACTAACGTAACTTTAAAATGAAAGAAGAGATAATAATGAGTTTAAATTTAAATGACAGGAAATCAACTGATGTCAAACATTCAATAGCTGGTTTTTATTTCCAACTCTTAATTGCCTGTAAGGAGCTTGTTTCAATCTCTGAGCAGTTTTCAGAAGGCTACGTCGGAGTCGAATATGGTGCAGATATTAGAGTTAACAAGGGTGATGATAGTTACATTGAGGCTAAGTTCTATAAGAATGATTATTTTACAAGATATAGTGAGGCTATTAGGCATACAATATTTAATTTTTATAATACATATCTGGAGTCGGTGAATCGTGTCGGTGAATCGTTTATTCTAAATACCAATGTTCCTATATCTAACAGTAATTTGGACTTCTTTAAAAACTGGAATAACAGTACTTTTCCTGAACCACTTGATTACATTAATTATATTAAGGATTGTTTAGTCTATGAGTATTTAGAAAAAGAGCCTTTTAAGGGAAAATATGCAACATTTAAAAGAAAATACGAAAATGATAATCCACATCTTAAAAGTCCTAAGGTCAAAATTGCTTTGATTAACTATTTACATGAAAATCCAAAGGACTATGCTTTATATATCCCAAAAGAGAACCTTTTAGATGATATAACAATACTTGAATTTGCAAAAAAAGTAAGTTTTGATTTCCCTGCAGCAAAAATAGAGAAATATAACAGTGTTATTCGGTTAAATAATGATATTGAAAATAAATTAACGAAACAATTTCCTGGTTTCGATTCTAAGCAGTATTCAAATATCCGTTACTTAATAATGAATGCATTTCTAAATACAACCACGAGCGCGACAAAGCATGTATTATACGTGAATGAGTTAAGTGATATTGTAAAAGGCCATAAAGATGCAATAAATGATCTGATTGAAAATGATTCGCTTGTAAAGACTATGAAAGAAATTGAAACTGAATTAATTAAGTATGAAAATAAACTAATAAAAAAAGGATTTTCTGATCAATTAGAACATATTTTAAAAGTATTAGGTGCATGTACTGAACAATGGATTCAGGAAATACGTTTACATGGAGAGAAGAAAGTAAATAATCGTTTTATTATGAGTGCGGAACATTCATATCCATTAAACATATTGGATCTTTTTAAAGCTATGGCAGAAATTTCTTCCTCCTCGGAATCTAATCTTGGGGATGTTGAACTAATTGATTTAGAGGGAATTAACAATATTGGCTTTAATGGTTTTGGGGATTTTGTATTAAGAACAACCCCTTCTTCTAGTGATAGGGAAGATGAGGAAACCTTAATTACTTCTTTTATAGAGCATAGTTTACGGGAGTCAGAATATATAAATGCTATAGGGGATGAAACAATAATTTTCGAGAATTCTTGTAACATATGTAAATATGACAAGAAAAGTATAGAAGAAAATATTGTAATTGATATTGCAAGACCTTACGGTACTTTAATACAACAAGGTTTATTCCAATCGTTTGAATACAAGTGTACTTCATGCTTAAAACTATTGACTCAAGACGGTGACTGTGCTTTTGCAAATAGCTTTAAGAAAGGAAAATAATAATGGATGAATTAATAAAAGAGTTGGGTTTAATCAATAGTGTGTTATTTGAAGAATTACCAAATTGTAGAATTTGTAATTTAGATAAGGATAAAATCCTGATAATTTGTGAAATAAAATTGTTAAAAGATATAGATACGGTAATCACACGATTGCCAGGGCTTAGAAGAAAAATGATGGATAAAATTAATAATGTGAATAATATATTTAAACAAAAAAGATCAAATTTAGAAGACATCCTTAAAACAAAAGATATGATTTCTAAACTTAATACTGAGCACCAACAAGTTCTTTCTCAGGTAAAAAAACTGTTAATTGAGAATCCTGATATAAATAATTGTCCAGTGTGCTTAAACGATGATTTTTCAGATATTAAATATGACATTAAAAACATTAATAACTGGAAATCTAATTTAAGTGTTTCGGATAAAATTTTAGCAATTATTGATTCTACCTTTGCCTCAGGGAATATCGAAATTGAAGGAATAAGTATTAAAGAGAAGGAACTTATAGAGGAAATAAAAATAATTCAAGAATCACTAAAGCAACAAGTATTCGATCAATTATTAAATAAATTGGATAATATAAGAAGTGATTTCAACTCATTGTTCCAAATAGTGGAGAATGAAATTCGTAAGAAAATTAATGGATTTGATGCCAATGTTCAAAAGCATCACAAAGAGATTGATTTAATTTCAAACAAGAATAATAAACTAATTGAATCAATAAATATATTGTTCGGAAAAGGTGTAACACCAAAGTTAATTGAAAAAGATAAATTAGAGGAATTTATTAAAAATAAAGAAAATTGGTTTAAACTTAATAGTGAAAAGTTGGATATATTAAAAAGTACTGTTTCCCTAACAGAAATCGAAAGTGAAATCGCTCTTCTAGTGGAGGGGAATATTAATCAATATACTGAGGAAGGTATAATAGCTACTATCAAAAAAATTAATGATATAGATGATGTTATTAATAACATTTCACAAAAATTTGATGAGATAAGTAAGTTTAAACTTCCTGCTATATATGAAGAAAATTTAAAAGAATATAATAATTTATCAGATAAAGTAACAAGTTTATCTCAAAAGAAAATAGATTTAGAGGTATATCGCAAAGAAATAACTGAAATCCATGGAAGGTTACTAGGTCAACAAAAACGTGTAGTAAAAGAACGGTTAGAGAAACATCCAATCATTAGTTGGGTGTATGAAACTATTAATCCACATCCGTTCCATAAAAAGTTACATATTACTAATACGGAAAGAGGTACAAATTTCATCGGAGAAACACAACTAGGTGATAAAATAGATCTTTATTTAGATCAGATGTTCAGTGCAGCACAATTAAATATTCTCGCTTTAAGTATCTTTTTGGGATTGGGGTTAACTCAAAAGTATAGTAAACTACAACAATTGTTTTTAGATGATCCAATTCAAAGTATGGATGATGTGAATATTCTTGCTTTAATTGATGTTATTAGAGCAATAATGGACTCTCGTTATAAGGATAAACATATTGTGATATCAACTCATAATGAAGATTTTGCGCAGTTAGTGGCAATAAAAATGAGAAATCGAGGTGTAGTTCAATATAATATTACGGGCTATACTGAGGAAGGTCCAAAAGTAGTGAAAATAAAATAAAATTATAAATATAATGTACCCTTTTTTTGTAAAAAACCAATAAGAAACTGCCTCAAAGGAAAGAAATTAAAAGGCGATTTTAATCAAATTTTATTATAAAAGATTTTAAATAACTTTTAAAAGCCTTACTACATATCAAATGTAGTAAGGCTCTTTATGTGCGCCCGGCATGCGTATGAACTATATGGTGTGAGTCCCGGAACCCCGAAGACAGAAGTAGAGGTTAGACAAGAGCAAGGGTGTCCGTGGCGACACGGAATCTGAAGGAAGCTGGAGGCAAAACACCGGTCCGAGGAACACGAATCTCATATAAGGCTAGGTATGATTGGATGAGTGTGCCTAACAACACAAAGTCCTTTCTGTCGAAGGTCATATCGAGTAAATGAGGCGGATAGATGGTGTGAAAGTGCATACGCTTACCCGGGGAGGTCTGATGGAAGCGTGAAGTACCCTTCTTAACCTACTTGATGACAAGTAGCTGAACCATCAGAAGTCAGCCGAGGTCATAATACGATTGGGTCTAGAACTAATCGGAAGGACCGAACAATTAAGAGAGAATAGCCCTTGGCATTCCATCTTGAATGAATAAACCCAGAAAACAGAGAAACCTCACGCTTAGAAAGTAATGGTGAAGTCCATGAGGTTATTTGCGGAGGGTGTAGTTCAAGTGGGCATAAGAAGACAAGCTATTCACGAAAAGGAACGAAATGACGATGTTGAATCAAATTCTAGCACGTCTGAATATGATACAAGCATTAAAGCGAGTGGAAGCGAATAAAGGAGGACATGGAGTAGACATGATGCCCGTACAAACCTTACGTCAGCACATCCTCAAAAATTGGGAATCCATTAAAGCGCAAATTCTAACGGGAACCTATGAACCGTAATCAGTACGTCGTGTCGAAATCCCGAAACCAGACGGCGGTGTGAGTCTATTAGGAATACCAATCGTGACAGACCGTTTGATTCAACAAGCTATATCGCAACCTTGCGTTACTCATTTTAATTGAACCGCCGTATACGGATCCGTACATACGGTGGTGTGAGAGGTAGGGAGTTAATCACTCCCTCCTACTCGATTTCATCCTATGCTAAAATAATCTTTTGTGTTAATTCACCCAGGAATTGTTCCTGTGGGCTATTATCTCTGTACAACGTATCGTCCTTTAGCTGGGACAAAATATGGATGAAATCCTCATCTTTCATTGGTAAAATAAGATTTTTATTGTCTTTGTAATAATCTGCGCATCTTTGTATAAGAATCTCTTCATTCTTGCAATTTCTGAATACCATGAAACCGACTTTCCCTCTATTGGGAGAAAATCTTCCATTCAGTTGATCAAGTTCAGGGTTAGCTACATCTTTTGTATAATTTTTACATTCCACAAAAATATAGGCTGATGGTATATCTTTCACGGACTGTAAGTTATAGAAGTAACCTTCCTGCGCCGCATTATTATAAGCAAGGTCAATTCGTTTTCTTCCCTGGTGAATCTCCTGTTCTTTTACTGGATTAGTTAAACTTGGATAGAATAAAAAATTCATACAGGCAATAATATGATTGTGAAATTTATCAGCATCTCTTGTTCCAGTGTTAATCTCGGTGAACTCGTGAATTAATCGATTAATAATGTCTAGATAAAGATCATTACCGTGATCTTCTAGTATTTCTTCATTAGTTAGAGAGGATAATTTTTGTTCTGCGCTAGCCTTAAACCTATCAAAGTATTCAGGATGTTGCCTAGTAAAGCGCCGTAAATAATTTTTGCTATATGCATTATATTTTTTTGCAACATCTTCTTTAACTATGCTTACCTTTGTTTTACCATTCTGTAGTTTTCTTCGCTTTACCAAATTCGTATTTAACCTTAATTCTTCACTCACTAAAAAATTTAATACAAAGTGTCGTGCATATTGTGCAGAATCATAATAGAAACCTTTTTTTCTACAAACAATAGACTTTGGAACCAGTAAAATGGGTTCATCTTCTATAACGAGCATTTCCTCATAACTTGAAGTCCATTCTAAAGTGACGGGATTCCAATACTCTTTTGTTGCAACTTGCTGTTGTAGCGGGATGCCATACAATTCACATTGATTTTTTGTATATTCAATTAAATGTTTACGAATAACATTTGTACATAAATCTGATATTTTATCGTGGGATATATTATCTACAAATATTTTAATTTCATTAACGCTAGAAATTAAACCATCTTCTAAACCACCACTATCAATGATATGCTGAAAAAGTTTAGTAGCATCTGCTTCACCTAAACTTTTTCCCTTTACTCCTTCCCTCGATAAACCAAGACATGTCTCGTAGGGTTCTGTAAATTTGAAGTTATGCTGTGCATCAGCTACTTTCCCGTTTTTAAACAGAGTTAGTATATATTGAAAAAAAGATTGGAGCGTTGCATTCGCTTCTTGGGACCACCTATCTTCTCTAATAGAAAGAAAGTATGGGTCTAAGAACAGAGGCATATCATTGTTAAAATCAATATCGACAAAGTCTAATTCATTTTGTTTTCTATTTAATTTAAAGTATTCACTTATTTTCATGCTTTTTCCCCATCCTAGTATATTAAATATATTGTATCATTTAACTAGAAGATATTGTAGGGATATAGAACTGTAAGAGAATATATTGAAACACCAAACATTTTATAGAATTAAAATTGTAGAATAAAAAACTGAAATGATTTCTCATTCCAGCTCTACAATTTATTAAAATTTATAGCACAGTTGTGGTACTCTTTATATTAATTTACATGGTTTGATATTCTCGGAAATACTTCCATATCAATCATATTGCACTATAGGGTTATTGGTAAATATTCCAACCATCTTGTAATTGAATATAGGTCCAACTAATTTTTTTATTAACATGTTGATGACTTCAATTTGACATAGATCTAGTTCATTTTTTGTATAGAAATAAACTAATATAACTAAATCAACAATTTAACTAATGATTCCTCATTATACCAACTTATAACTTCATAAAAGTCCTTATACAAATTAAGTAGGTATTGATCATCTGTATCCAAACTATCAGCAAATTCAGCCAAAATAGAAACTAGATAACTAAAGATACTGGCATACAAATAGCTATCCACCTTTTCTTCTTTAGATTTTAATGATTTTATGGTTTCAAGGATAATATTGTTTTCTTTATTTTCTATTTTAAACCAATTCGCATCATGTTCGCTATCATTGTTAGTATGTGAAATTATTAAAAGTTGGTTGAGAAAATTGTCGTATTATTAATTTTAAACTATCAAATTAATTCAGATGATTGTAACTATAAATATAAGAGTTGAACAGATATATCTTTAATTTTCATGATAAAATATTAGGAAGAATATGTATTGGGCCATATCGAAATGAGGTATTTATATGATTATTTATGAGGCTAATATTTCAGAATTCCTTGAAGACGTTGCAAATGAAGTTATTGTTGATCGTTTATATAATGTTTATCAAGAAAAAATCGGTCGTACATCAAAGAGTGAAATCCGTTCATGGGATCATTCGCTACAGCGTATGTCGAATGTTTTACGTGATCGAGAAATCCCAAAAGATGCGAAGACAGCGATTGAATTTAAAATTCCGAACACAGGGAAGCGTGTCGATTTTATTATTGCAGGTAATGACGGATTAGAGGACCATGCAGTCATTGTTGAACTGAAGCAATGGGAAACGGTAGAAAAAAATGATCGCCTTGATGCCGTTGTGGTAGAAACTTATTTGGGTGGCTCAAAGCGTCCAACGACACATCCGTCTTATCAGGCTTGGAGTTATTCTTGTTTAATTGAAGACTTCAATGAAGAAGTCCGAAATGTACCAATTCATCTTCAGCCATGTGCGTATCTACATAATTATTTCATTCAAGAAAATGATCCATTATTAGATGAACATTATGCAGAGTATATTGAAAAGTCACCGGTTTTCCGAAAAGGCGAAATGGAGCAACTTCGCCAATTTATAAAAAAATATATTAAATATGGTGATAAAAATGATATCATTGCAAAAATTGAGAATGGTCGAATTAAGCCTTCTAAATCGCTTCAAGATAGTATAGCTGCAATGCTTCAGGGTAATCCAGAGTTTGTAATGATTGATGATCAAAAGGTAGTGTATGAGCAAATTTTAGATTATTCAGCAAGCTGTATTGCAGAGAATAAAAAAGGTGTTTTCATTGTAATAGGTGGTCCAGGTACAGGGAAATCTGTATTAGCAATCAACCTGTTAGTACAGCTGATTCAGGACGATTATTTTGCCATGTACGTAACGAAAAATAGTGCGCCACGAGATGTCTATGCAACGAAGCTGAAAGGTACGATGAAGAAAAAAAGCATCGATAACCTATTTAAAGGTTCTGGAAGTTTCCATGCTACAGATAAAAATGAATTTGATGTTTTAATAGTGGACGAGGCACATCGATTAAATGAAAAGTCAGGCTTATTTAGTAATCTTGGTGAAAACCAAGTAAAGGAGCTTATGAATAGTGCGAAGTTCAGTGTGTTTTTCATTGATGAGGCACAACGAGTGACATTAAAGGATATTGGTAGTGTGGAGCTAATTAAAAGATTTGCTGATGAATTAGGTTTGCAAGTATACGAAGGAGAATTAGCTTCGCAATTTAGATGTGATGGTTCGGATGGTTATATTGCGTGGTTAGATGATGTCCTTGGAATTCGTGAAACAGCAAATAATAATGATTTAGGGATGGATTACGATATTCAAATAGTAGACTCGCCAAATTTGCTACGCAATATGATTAAAGAGAAAAATAAAGTTAACAACAAGGCTCGAATTGTGGCAGGCTACTGCTGGGATTGGATTTCGGGTGAGAAAAATAATCGTGACGTACATGACATCGTCATCGAAGAGTATGATTTTTCAATCAGCTGGAATTTAGGGAATGATATTTGGGCAATTGCGGAAGCATCCGTAGATGAAGCGGGCTGTATTCATACATGCCAAGGTTTAGAGTTTGATTATGTTGGCGTCATTATTGGCGACGATTTACGCTATGAAGATGGCATCGTTATTACCGACTATACAAAACGTGCGAAAACTGATCAATCTGTTAAAGGCATTAAAAAATGGATGAAGGAAGAACCAGAGAAAGCAGCGGTGGCTGTTGATGCGATTATTCGAAATACGTATCGTACATTGATGTCACGCGGGCAAAAGGGATGTTTTTTGTATTGTACGGATGAAAAACTTGCGGAATATTTGAAGCAACGTTTAGTAAAAGTATATGATGAGCGAAGTGAAATGAAGAATTTACTAGTTGCAGAAAAAGTAGAGGAGTACAAATAATTAATGCTTCTCGGGAAGTTATATGGGGGAATTATGTATTTTTGTAGATGAAGCAGGAAATCCGAATTTAAAGGATTACGAAGGAGAAGACAGTAGTAGGTAATTTCAGGTAGGAGTAGCAAAATCACACTCGTACGTAATCGACGAAAATGATAATGATCAGCTTTCAAAATAAAACATAGTAAAGGCGGGCTAGGGGATACACTTAGCCTGTTTTTTAATGATAGTTCTTTTACTAATCTTTACCCCGTAATTTCTTTATAACTCGTAGTCAAAAATAATCTATGCCCCCGCAAGCCTTGATAAAATAACATTCCGAGACGGTTGGTTCGACTACCGCCGATGTGTATATCTTCTCTAGGGATACAGTATTACTGCAATTATGGCATAGCGCGGATGTATTTTTCAATGAATCGATGGAATGGTTGTTGAAGAAGCGAGAGGAATTTGAAAACAAACGAGCGCAATTATACAAGGCAAGTAAATAGCAAGGTAGTGAACACGTAATGTCATTTGATGTTGCGTGTTTTTTATTTGTTTTCACCTAGTATAGTTAAATGTGGTAAATTTCTCTAAAGTGAAAATGAGAAGGATATAATGAATAATCAAGAAATAATTGATTTTATAGTTGAACACGCAGTTGAAAACGGTAGAAATATTGAGTGCTCAATAGCAATCAAATAAGGTATTCCACTACTTATTGTGAATACCTGTTAAAAATAGAAAAAGAACAAATGTCAAAATACAAACAGCTTTTAATATATAGTCAATATTTATTGGTTTTACCATTAATCTTTAAAGAGGTGTAATTTTAACATTGATATGAATAAATTGTCCCGAAGTGATAAAATAAGTATTGTTTTAATTTACTAAATTTAGGGGGCTATTTTATGATAAGACAATGGCTAAGTAAAAATGAAGAGGATAAAAATACATATGGTTTTTCAAAAGTTGAATTTATAGAAATTTCAGAAATAGACGAAAGTATACTAGATTATCTTGGATTAAATTTACTAGAAGCATTTAGAGACAAAAAAGCTCTTAAACATGCATATAAAGATGAACCAAAGGAAAGTTTAATTAATTATTTAAAAACCTATGCATTACCAAATATAGAAGAGCTGGTAGGAGAACAAAATATTAGAAAAAATGTTAGGCAGGGGGATTTTGGAGAAACAGTTGCAATGGAATTAGTCGAGAAGTTTGATAATATGCAAATTCCAATCTGCAAGATAAGATGGAAATTTAATAATAATAGATCAGTTTTTTGTACTGATATGATTTCACATAACTTTGGAGAAAAGATAACTGATCTTAGATATTATGAAATAAAGTCTCGAATAACAATGAAAAAAGAAAAAGTCAAGATAAATAATGAAGATAAGAGTCATTATATAGGAGTAGTTGCTCATCAAGGATTGTTTAATGATCAACAATCTCCTAACACAGAAGCAATAGCAGATTACTTATTTAGGTATTATTTTGATATTGCTGTGCACTTTGACAATGCTGATGTTACAGATAAAGCTGAAGAGTTTTATGAAATAGCTGCGAAGTATAGTGACATTGTTAAACATCCTGACAAATATAATAAATCTTATGAAATAATAATTATAGTAGAACAGTCTCTATATCGAGAAAAAATCTTAGAAGAGTTAAATACGCTACCACCAAAATTATATCCACTAGAAGTTAAGGTAATACTTATTAACGAATTAAGGAGTCTTTATGAGAAAGCTTTTGAACGTTCAATAGAACAGGCGGTTAGGGAGGTATACACTGATGAAAAAAGAGGAGTTTTATAAAAAAGTAGAGGAAGATATTAATGATATACTAAATGCTTCAGAAGAATCATTCTTAAGTGATAAAAAGAAATTAATTAATATCAGATTAGAAACAAATAATATAGTTAAAATAGATGAAAGTAAAATATGGAGAGAAACATTATTTTTGTCTACAAACGCAATTACCTTATTAAGCTATGATTCTACTAATATACTTGCCAAAAAGGCTATAAGAGAATGCGCTGAAGTTTATGAAAATCTTTATAAAGTGTCTGGGGAATATGAGAAGGAATATTGTGGTATTTTAGCAGCTCTTTGTTATGATATAGCAGGATATCAAGCCAATGCTTTATGTATTATCAGGGAAATCACAGAATATAGTCTAAGTTCTATATATTCTTCGGTAGATGAAAATATAAAAACAGATAATTATATTTTGGGTAATATAACAAAATTATTAAATAAAAAATTATATAATGCCTTAGAGGAAATAATGATTGAAACAGAAGATGAGAGCAAAGGTACAAAACTATATAAAGATGCTATGAAAAGCTTCTACAATGCTGCACTATATGGTAATGATAATGATTTTTTACCGAGCCTTAATAATGTATATAAATATTTTCTTGATGAAGGAAATACTCATATTTCATATTTGCTTTTTCTATTGATGTATAGGCTCTCAGTGTTCAAAAATAGATCTGTCTGGATTAAGTTAAGAGATGAGGTTGACGTTAATAATCCACAATGGAAAAGTTATTTAAAATTATTAACAATCAATCCTTTTAAAGATAATGAAATTCAAGATTCTAGTAAAAGGATTTCGTTATTCGAATTTTGGATGTCACAAATAGAGGCGATAGATTCAGGATATCTTTCCAATAATCAAAATTATGTGATTCAAATGCCAACTAGTGCTGGGAAAACCTTAATAGCAGAATTAGCAATTTTAAATGCTTTAGTTAAAAATAGGGATAAAAAATGTATTTATGTTGCTCCATATAGGTCACTAACAAATGAAAAAGAACAGGAATTAGCTAAAAAATTTTCATTGATTGGTTATTCTGTTACTTCATTAAATGGAAGTTACGAACTAGATGACTTACAGGTTATTATTATGGATGAAGCAGATATTTTAATTGCTACCCCTGAAAAATTGGACATTTTATTTAGGGTAAGGCCAGAATTTTTTGCAAATATTGCACTTATAGTAATAGACGAAGGTCATATTATAGGAGATCTTTCTCAAAGATCTGCTTTACTTGAGTTTTTAATGATAAGATTAAAAATTAAGTTTCCAATGTTGAATACATTATTTATTTCAGCTGTCTTATCTGAGCAAAGCGTATCACAGCTTTCTACATGGATAAGTGGTAATAGCCATAATGTAATTAAGTCACCTAAAGTAGATGGTGTTTCTTGGGAACCTACTAGAAGGTTTATAAGTAAATTTTATTGGGATAATGGGATTGGTAAATTAGAATATGTTAATTTAACTGAAGATAATGAAGAGAAAATTACTAAAGATTTTTTATTTGTTCATAAAATAGGACTAAGAACATATCCAAGAAAATCAAAAGGTATTTTTCGTAAGAGTGAGACAGCTGCAATTATTGCATATAATCTATCAAATAGTGGTAGTACACTTATATTCTGTTCAATTCCGAGATGGTCTTACTCAGTGGCATCTAGTCTTTATGACTATATAGAATATATTGAATCTCAAAAAAAACCTGTACTATCTTATTTCCATACGAATGAAAATAGTAATTCTTATAAAATTGCTCTTAAATGGTATGGTAAGGATTCAATTATCACAAAATGTATAAACAGAGGAATTGGAATACATAATGGGGAAATGTTTGAGCCTGTCAAAAGAGCTATTGAAGAAGATTATCGGAATAATATATTGAAGATTTTAATTTCTACAAACACAATTGGTCAGGGAGTAAATTTCCCGATAAAAAATTTAGTAATACACTCTTTAGTAATAAATAATTCTAAACAGGACTATAAAGAAATTTCTGTAAGAGATTTCTGGAATATTATTGGTAGGACTGGGAGGGCTGGGTTAGAAACAGAAGGACAAGTTATTTACTTAACTAGTAGTAGTAAGGATAATGATCTGTTTAATAAATATATTCAAAAAGACAATTTAGAGAATTTGACAAGTTATTTTTCTGTCTTAATTGAGAAACTATCATCTAGGCTTATAAATAATGATGAATTTTTATCTGACTTAGAAGGTGGGGCAGAGTCACATTTAATTCACGTCCTTGCCGAGGAATTGTATGAAGATAATGGGCTAGATGACATAATTGAGATGATTAATGATAATAGCTTATTTAAGTTACAAACAAATACAGAAAACTTAAAGCTTCTATCTTCGAGTTTAAAGGATTTAGCTAGTAATGTGAAAAATGGTAAAACGAAGGAAGAAATTTCTGCTTTTTCAAAAACAGGACTATCATTATATAGTAATGAAATTATATTAGATTATATAAATGAAAATAATGAACATCTAAAAGAGATTTATATAGCTGATGATTATTTAAAATTACTTAAACACATATATTATTTAATTAATGAATATCCAATAAGAGAAATGAAATCTAATCAGACTAAAAAATTCGAAAATATAGATTTTAATAAAGGGTTAAATTTTATAGAAGCATGGCTTAGTGGATTAGAGATAGAATCATTAAGATTATTATGGGCAGATGCTGATGATAAGTACAAAGCGGATTCAAGAAGAATGGAGCTATTTATACAAGAGTGTTTATATTTTAGGTATCCTTGGGGAATTAGTGCATTTATCACATTAATGTGTCACGTAATGGATGTGAGTTGGAATAAACTTCCTAAAAATATTAAAAGTTTATCAATGTATCTAAGATATGGAGTAAACTCTCAAAATGCTTGTATGGCACTAGCACTTGGTATTAAAGATAGAGGGTTGGCTATAAAAATATCCTCTATCTTTAAAAGAAGAACATTACGTAAATTTATTTCTGCTCTAGTAAACATAACAAAAGAACAATTAAGTATTGGTGGATTTGATTCTTATGAGATAGAAGAGTTAATGGAAGTTGGCTTGAAATTTAATTTTAAACAGAAATTTAAAGAGGGATATGTTTTTAACATAAGAGGTATTAGATTTGAGAACTCTAGAAAAGAAATTTCAAGGTTACTTAAGAGTAATCAGTATTTAACTTATGAAAGAGAAATGAATAATGAGTATGATCCTTTTGCAATTGCAATCAAATATAATGAAAAACAAGTAGGTTACGTCCCAAGAGATATTGCGAAAATAATTGCAACTGATATGGATTTGAATGATACTAAATATATAATAAAGGTAATTCGTACTATACCTTATAATAAGGATTGGAATCATATTAAAGTGTTAATGAATAAGGAGAAAAAATAATACAACTAATGATATTTAATTCTAATTAAAAATAGACAAAAGTTAATTAAATTAATTGTTCTGTTATTAATAAATGATGACTCTTTATTACGTAATAATTCATAGCGATTGTTTATGAAAGAGTAAGTCGAAAAATAATGTTATTGATTTATTTTAAATGAAATAGCAAGAATGATTTTTACTATTAATGTATTACAGTGCCAGTGGGTTGTGTTAAAACTTTTCGTAAAGAAGTAAATGGATGTAGGAATTGTAAGTCTAATCAATTTAAAGGCTATTATTTCTCAACGGATGTGTATAAGGGAAATCATTAAAGAATAAAAACGTAGTCAAAAACGTAGTCAAAATAACCACTTGCCCCCGCAAGCCTTGATATTATAATGTTTTGAGACGGTTGGTTCGACTCCCGCCGTCTCCATAATAGAATTTTCTAGAGTTGTCTAGAGTGGTCAAAACCCTTGTATATCAAGGGTTTTTTCTATTTTTGTTGTACTGAGTTTTCTGGGCTTTTCAGCAGAAACTGGCTATAAATCTGGTCACTTTTGGGTCAAGTTTATGAGTTTAAGTACGTCACAAACTTATTAATTGTATCGTTTTTTGCACGTTTTGATAGGTGCGTATATATGTTGAGCGTTGTTTGCACATCTGTGTGTCCTAATCGTTCTTGTACTTCTTTGACACTTGCACCTGCTTCGAAAAGTAAAGAGCAATGCACATGACGAAATGAGTGAACATGTGTATAGGGCAAGCCGTAAGTGTCGATGATTTTCATGAGCCATTTTCTAGGAACCGTTTGTTGCAATAAGCCATTTTGTTCGTTTGTAAACACTAATTGACTTTTGTCATTCGCATTTGGAAATTTAACTTGCTGAATCCTTTTCCATTCAGATAAGATGCTGCATGTTTCATCATCGATTAAAAGCTGGCGTATCGTATCGGTTTTCGTTGATTTGATATAAAGCTTGTTATTTTTACCTCTTGAAAGAGCTTTTGTAATGAGCAGTTCCTTTGTATCGAAATTTAAATCCGCCCAGGTTAATGCAAGTGCCTCCCCTTTACGGATACCTGAAAATGCAAGCAGGTAGAAAAATGCGGTTATTTGAGCGTTATCATATTGCTTTAAGCATTGAAGAAAGTCAATTAGCTGCTCTTTTGAATAGTAGTTGACCTCGCTATCTAATACAGCAGAGGTTTTGATTTTTGGAAGATCCACTAACTTAAATGGATTAGAACTGATGTACTCACGCTTAATAGCGAAATCAATTACTTTAGATGCGTAAGTTTTAACCATTCGAAATCTTTTTAGTTTCAAGGAACAGTCATCAACAAAGCTTTGGCAGATTGCTACACTCAATTTCTCAATTCGGTAGTGACCTAATGCAGGTAGAATGTGATTCCTGAAAATTCCTAGTGTTTTGACAAAGGTACTTTCTTCAACCGTTCTTTCATAGTGCTGAATCCAGACATTATATATATCCTCGTAAGTTTCTGTTTTAGGTTTCTTAAATTCCCCTTTACTAACTTCGACTCTTAATTGAGCTAAGGCAAGATTAGCCTCTTTTTTTGTTTGAAAGCCGCGTCTAGTAACATGAATTTGTTTGCCTGTTTCGCTATCCATCCCTAAATAAAGCTTAAACATGTAGTAGATTTTGCCATCTTTTTTTGTATATGATTTAATAGGGTCTTTCATTAAAATGCCTCCTAGAACCATACAGGGAAACTAGGGGTACAGTTAATGCTGCGATTAACTATATTGTAAGTATAGCGTATAAAAAATGGTTTCCCAATAAATCAGCTACCTTTATTTTGGTAGCATTTAATGTTGAAATAATGATGATAGTAAAAAGACTATTTGTAATTAGTGGTTGTATATTTGCAAAATCCTTTATTACACTACACAATTGAAACAAACGATGCATTAAGGATGTGATGATTTTGGGTACACAAAAGATAAATCTTTATGTTGATGATTTAAGAGATTGTCCGAGTGGTTTTGTTGTGGCAAGAACGTTTCAAGAAGCAATTCTTCTACTTGAAAATCACGAAGTAGATATACTTTCTCTTGACCATGATTTGGGAGAGGATTTACAAGGTAATCTATTGCCAACGGGTTATGACTTAGTAAAATATATTTGTGAAAAAGGGTTACGGGCAAACAAAATATATATTCATACGGACAACCCTGTTGGTAGAGAGAATATGTATCAAACGTTGCATGGGGCAAAGCGAAGAGGCTTCATTGATTCAGATATTGAAATTTATCACTATTCCATTACTGAAAATAAATATACTAAATGAAGTTATACTAAACAATTCGTAAAAGTTATTGGGTGCTCAATAGCAATCAAATAAGGTATTCCATTACTTATTGTGAAAACCTGTTAAAAATTGAGTAAGAACAAGTGCCAAAATACAAATGTACTTTGGCACGGATTGAGATTCAATTAACAATCATTTATATAGTTTGATTAAATGACTTTACTAATATATTTCCTAATTCAGGGATGCAATGAATATACATATCTATCGTTGTTGTTATATTTGTGTGACCTAAGAAGTGTTGGATAAATTTAATATCTTTTTTTTGGTAAAACATGCGAATAGCACAAGTGTGACGTAAGCCGTGAACAGAAACAAGCTTTAAGCCATGGTGAGTTTGGAATTTTTTTAACCAACGATTTAAATTAGAGTTGTTGTAAAAAGTATTTTTATTGTTTGTGAAGATAAATTGTTTATTGCCTTTATGCTCAATATTTTGCAACTTTAATTGCTCTGCTTGGAGCTCCTGCCATTTAAATAATACTTGCAAAGTTTCATCATCAATATCAAGCGTTCTTTCATAATAGTTCTTCGTAACTTTAATATAAGGCTTATTCAATTCATCCCAACCGATGGCTTGATGAATACGGATTGTTTTGTTTTGAAGATCAATATCTTGCCATTGCAGTGCAAGAAGCTCACTTTTGCGTAAGCCTAAATTTATAAGCAAGAGAAAACTTGCGATTTTTGATATATCATTTGTTGCTTTCAACTTTTGAATAAATTCGTCCGATTCATCTGAGGTATAGATTAATTTTCCAATTTGATTTTTTGTACCTTTAACAGCTTTGTCCATTGTTGTCATTAAAGTAATCTCCTTTTGTGTTTTCTATTATTTTTTATTCTTGTACATTGGTTAAAAAGTGATTGATTTCATTTTTGGAGAATCGCTTGCTGCGACGAATTGAATTACCGTTACGCCCTTGATCAATAAGCATTTTTCAAAAATTTCTTCAATGTTGTTATCAAGCGTAAATTCAAGCTTTGTTTCGATGTTTTTTTTAAGGCTGTGTGTAATTAAGTTTTTCATTTGTTTGTTCCTCCGTAATAGATAGTAAGTGTTATAAACCATGGAGCTTGCTAGAGCAGTAATACGATACTATACACACTTGCAGAAAAGAAAATTCGAAAAAAAGTGCCGTATATATCAAATCAGCTGTTTATAAGCTAACTAAGTCGGACAGATGCTTGGATTAAGATAATTAAAATTGTTTACTTCTGAACATTTAAATTAGGTAGCTATGTTGTATAATTGGAAATTTTAGATTCGAAGAGAGGGGGGGTATGGAGAATTGTTCGTTATGTAATTTAGAGTTCAAACAGACAAAAATATCATCTTAAGTAATGGGAATTGTATATTTCTATAATTAGATCTTGCACGCATAAATTCCATAAAGGGTGTTTAGTTGGAAGGAGCATGCATCACAGTACCTAAAGTACATAGTGAGAAAGCATTTGATTTATCGGCAGAAGAATAGAATGCAACCTATACACTTCTCTTGTTGACTTGGAATAAAGATTTATTAAACGCAGCTATAAATGATGATTTTTAACGTTAAGGAATCGGCTGTATATGCAAGATTTTATTCAAAATATGTTCCCGTGTAATTTCTTTTGAATAGCATTGAAAGCTTTGTTGTATCTAAGTTCAAACGATCCTGCATAAAAAGGTGTATTTGATTGGAATATAAAAAAACTCTTAAAACATTGATGTGACAACGTTTTAAGTGTTCCTTTGTATCCCAAAACTTGCATTTGGGAACGTTTTTTTGTACGGATTTGTATAAATACTATTTTTTAAAATGCTTTAACACAAAATTAATTTGTTGACACATGTGAACACAAGTGTTTAAATATGATTAACACATGTGTTCACAAATTATTTAGGAGTGATGTATATGAATAAACATTATTGGCTATTAAGACCCTTACCTCATGGCACAGATCATCTTGAAAATTTTTTAAAAACTAATTTTATTGCAGTAGGCTATCCTGTAGGTGAAGATTTATCTGACTTTAGTTTTAACGATATGCGTACCATTTTAAGTAAGAACGATATGGAAGAAGGAATTGGTAATCTACATTCTTTAGTAAAGGGAATGAGTATTGGAGACGTAGTAGTTGTTCCTTCTACAAATAAAAAGGATATCTATTTTGCGGAAATTGAATCAGATTATATCTACGACAAGACAGTTGATAAAAACATAGAAGGACTAGGCTATCCTCATCAACGTAAAGTAAAGTGGCTGTTAAATAAACAATCAATTCTTCGGTCAGAATTACCTGACGAATTAAGAGGATCACTAAGATACCCTGGGGCTGTTGCTGATTTAACTAAACATGCCCAGTTAATCGAACAACTAATTAATGGGACAATTACAGAAGTAACAGCATTAGAAACGGATGCCATTGATGTTATTAAAGATTTATTAAATAGCAAAGATGATTCAATCCGTTTAAAAGCTGCTGAACTGGTTTTAAAGTTTAAGTTATAAAAACAACCTTCAAAATTGACCCAACCTTGTCTTAAAGAAGAATTTTAATGAAAAAGCTATACAGGAGGGACAAACATGGGCTTGAAACGTACAACAAAGAGAAAATCTACACAGCCTCACACCAAAGTAACTAATCATGGATTTGATAAAACGATTAAGAAAATTGATAAGGCGATTGCTCTGCTTGAACGAAAATAGCTCAATTAGTAAGCTTCGAAATAAAGGATAACATTTACTTACAAAACAAAGTGCCCAAAGCATCGTTTGGGTACTTTTCTTTGCTTAACGATATAAATCCATATAAATCTGACAGAACTCCTTGTAAAACTCTCTAAAAATCAAATCTGTGAGTGCTTTTTGCATGGAGTAACCGCAACTCTCATGCCTTCGATTTAAATTAAGCATAAAAAACTACGGATGTTCTATCATCCGTAGTCACTTTCACTAAAAAGGTAAACCGCCCTCTCCCTCCAAGTTGAATAGTGGTTTACTTTTCTCGCTAATCGCCTTTGAAGCACTAATAATATACCACAAAACGAACATTCGTTTTTCTTTATTTTCTGTATTTTATGTTTTCTAGTGTTGGTCGGCTGTAACTATACGTACAATTTTTCCGTTTTGTTGTCTGTACCCCAGGTAAAATAAAAAAGATTAAAAACCCTCTTTTTTTCCTATTTGTCTTGTGGAGAACGTTTAATATATACGGCAATCTAGTTTATTTACATACCAATTGAATATCGCGATTCAAAGCATGTAGAATGATAATACGAACACGTTATGAAAGGAGCGATTCTTTGCTAGCACAGCAAATTAAGCACGATTTAGCAGTAGCACTACAAGACGAATTCAATACACATAAGCTGTACAAGCATGTGGCTCAGACGATACGAACGCTACTAGACGCTCAGCTAGATGAAAAACAATACGTAGAATGCTATTTTAATGACTACATGGTGAAAGCTGGGGTATTAGAGCGTTACGAAAATAAAGAACTTTCTATTATTGTTCTTGTATTTCGAGAAAATATTAACGGTGAAATATTGATTCAATTAAATATCGCTGGAAATTGGTTAATCTTGTACAATCAGCTTTCAAATGCAATGATTGAGATTATTGATTGGCGAAAAATAGAGTAGATGCAAATTTTGCATCTCTTTTTTTGCTCAAAATGGGTAGGGGAGATTTAATACATGAATAAATACGAAGGGTGTATGCTGCTGTTTAAGCTATAGTATAAAGTTACTTTCTAAACAATTAAAAACATGTCTGATGGTGTATTAGAGAATATCGCAGTACACCACTTTTATAATATAATAGAGGAAACATTAGATATTATGGAGGTGATTGTATTATGAAAGAAGAAACAAGAGACATATTATTATATATTGCATCAGGCTTTTATTCGAGTATGCAACAAACCGCAAGATGCTTAGCATACTTTTTTATCGTTTTCTATGTTCCATATGTGCTCGCTCATTGGGTGATGGTGACATATGCACAGGTTGATCCGCTACAATTCATACACGTATATGCGTATACAGTGACGCTGGCATTCCCATTAATGATGATTGTATCGCATTACATTCCAATGGAGCTAAATTTTGAAACGGTGCAATTTGAGGTCGTTGACTAAATGGCTTTCAGTTGAATCGGGAATTAACTTTAATAACAAACTTATCCATCTGAATTCATCTCATGCTTATTGGTCATATAAGATTGGTAAGCTTTTTTATGATTACATACTGGCTACCGCTTTCCCCCTTCATTTTACATGTGTATTAATCGTTCGGACATTAGTATTGTAGAATCGCGAAGTGTTAGCTGTTGGTAAGGGCGAAGCAATGATGATGGCTATACGCTTTTCAACACTTATCGTATCTGTAATTGCATTGTCATTTGCTATTACTAAAAAAATAAACCGCCCTCGCCCCCAAAGCTGAGTAGTGGTTTATTTTTTTACTTTTTACTCGCTAATCGCCTTTGAATCGATTCTGCTTATTGCTAAGATTGCTTGGTGTACCACCACTAAACAGTCTTATTTATAATCAATTCACACCAAATTATAGCATGATTTTTGATTTTTATCTAAACAATTTGAATTGAATTATTAATTTTGATGTTCTCAAGTATGTGTGATTTATCCCTAGTAAAATGTATGTTAAGTAACATTTTTACTACGCCTTTTAAACGTGAATTAGGCCCGCAAAGAATCCGTGTAAAACCTACCAGTAAACTTGCTGTCTCGATAATCTTATCTACCAGAATGATCTAGTATTTCGGTTGCGATATGGCTCACATTTCAATTACGAAATAAATGTCTATAAAACCATTGTTAAATAGACAATTTGAAGACGGAGCATAAATTAACGTTTATGCTTCCTTTTTTTGTTGTTTTCGTCTATAAACTCGTCTATTATCAAGTGTGTGTAAAACGTATAAGTTTATAGAAAGTGGTGTCGGAAATGGGACGAGTAATAGGATATTGTCGTGTTAGTACGGAAGATCAAAATATAGATATGCAGGAGCAAGCAATTGAAAAATATGCTAAAGAAAAAGGATTAGAACTAATCATGTATGTAGAAAAGATTTCTAGTCGTAAAGAAATGCGTGTTGAACTTGAATATGCGATGAAAGCCGCAACTAATGGAGATTTATTTGTTGTGTTTAAATTAGATCGTTTAGCTAGAAGCACGAAAGAGTTATTTACATTAACAGGTGAATTAAATGAGAAGGGCGTAGAGTTTGTTTCAATTAATGATGCATTTGATACAACTACTCCAACAGGTAAAGCAATGTTTGGTATGTTAGCTGTATTTGCTGAATTTGAACGAGATATTATTCAACAAAGAACTAAGGCAGGGCTAGAGAGTGCAAGGAAACGTGGTCGAGTTGGAGGACGACCAGCTATTGATGAAAAGAAAAAGAAACAGGTAAGAGCTTTATTTGAAGCTGGTGAAAGTGCAATTGATATTGCTAAGGAGTATGGGATTGGTAGAGCTACTGTGTATAAAATAATTAATGAGGGAAGGTTTATGTGAAATATTGTAAAATCAATCTATGCAATTAAATATTATTTTGATTGTGATATTTATTATAAGAGAATAGCAGGTGAGATTTTGGGCGAAAAAAAATGTTATTGGTGTGAAAAGGAAGCAACGTCAGTGGAGCATGTTCCATCTAAATGTTTGTTCCCAGAAGATAAAGATGTGAAACCATTGTTTAATATAAGCTTTAGAGAGCGATTAATTACTGTACCATCATGTGATGAACATAATATGAGAAAATCAAATTTAGATGAATATTTAATGGTAACTTTATCGGGGAAAGTTGGAAATAATAGTTTAGCTTATGTACAAACACAAACTAAAATTGATAGGAGTGTGAAAAGAAATAGTAAATTATTTGACATTGAAGAAAGGGAAGTTCTTAAAATTAAAGATAAAGAGTTACCTGTACTATGGATTAATGTAGATAATCATAAGCTAAATCACTCATTCGAATCTATAGCAAGAGGATTATATTATCATGAGTATAATAAGTCATATAAAGGGGAATTAACAATTATTTCAAAAATATTTAGTCATCCTGGAACACCCTCAATGAAAATCTATTCACAAAAACCGAATAGACATCCTAATCCCCTATATGGTGGACTAATTGAACGCTTAATGCGTTCTTTTTTTTTGCATATCAAACTTGATTGAATGTAATTCATATTACCCAAGGTACCTTGGAAAAGTTCAAACTGCGTTACTACAACAGCTGTCATAGTTGATGTATTAATATCAACATCGCCTTTTGCGATGGCAGCAACATCATGAATAGTTTGATTTAAAAAGAATAAAAAATGAGAAATATTAAACCTCTTCTTTTTGCTGTCTATATTCGCAGGGGGAGAGGGGGGAAGTATATTTCCCACCTAGTCCTTGGAAAATATAAGAAGTATTTTGGGAAATTTTTGTGAACAATCTATTATGATAATTTTAATTAAATATGACAATTTTAAAAAATTAGAAGGATAATCCATTAATATAGACTAATAAGTAAAGGATGGAAAATAAGTCTTATGGAGAGTGATATTTAGTGAAATTAGCAGAAATAGAGATAGAAAATTTTAAAGGTATAGCTGAACCAATTAAGATTAAAATAGACAATATAGTAGCGTTGTTAGGTAATAATAATGTGGGGAAAACAACCATTTTATCAGCGTATGAGGCCTTTGCAGATAGTACAACGGTTTTGACTGAAAAAGATTTTTTTAATGAAGATACAACAAATCTTCCAACGATTAAAGGTGTATTTATTAATGTTCCTGAAGGCATAGGTATCGGAAAAGAATGGATTCACAATGATCCGGATAGTGGATATGAAAATTGTATAAAAGTAAAATTTGTTTGGGAGGAGGTAGGTAAGAAAAGGGTAAAATATTCTTACTCTCCTAGTGAAGGTGACTTTATTGCGAAAAGTATAGGTGGATTTGAAAGTATTTTAATGAGTAAAATACCTCACCCTATAAAAATTTCACCATTAGAAGATCCTTTAAGTTTGCAAACAAAAATTTTAGCAATTATAAATGAAACAATTAAGGCGAATATTGCAGATGATCATGAAGAAATTCAACAACTTATTGAAGTGGTAGAGGCTTTGACAGATAAAATAAAGGGCAATATTTCAGAAGAAATTTCTACTACAACTACTAAAATAGCGGATCAATTAAAAAAGGTCTTCCCAGAATATAATAATGTTCAAATTGATATTAATCCAGGTAACCTAGAGGCAGAAAAGTTAGTAAGTGCAGGTAGCGTAATTAGATTGGGAAAAGCTGATGAATCGGGTGAAGTAATTCAAAATTTACCTTTATCTCAACATGGTACAGGACTACAAAGAACTTTTTTATGGTCTGCACTAAAAATGTTGGCGGAAACTGGTAAGTACAAAAAAGGTAAGGTATTTGTTCAATCAGAAATACCAAAAATCTTATTAATTGAAGAACCTGAAGCATTTTTGCACCCTAGTGCTATAAGAGAAGCTAGAGAAGCGTTATACTCTATTGCAGATATTGAAGGTTGGCAAGTGATGACGACAACGCATTCCCCCTTGTTCATTGATTTAACTAAAGATCACACGACAATTATAAGAATTGAGAAAGAAACAAGCGGCAATCGTACCGTTAAAACTTTTTCTACTGATAGCGTGAGTTTTAGTGATGAGGAAAAAGAAAATTTAAAAATGCTGAACTACTGTAATCCGAATTTTAATGAATTGTTCTTTGCCAAAACCAATTTATTAGTGGAAGGGGAAACGGAGTTTAGTGTAATTAAATTATTACAACAAGAATTAAATGAATTTAAAGACATTCACATTTTAAACTGTATAGGTAAAGCCAATATAGTAACCGTATCAAAAATATTAAATCATTTTAAAGTTCCATATAAAATATTACATGATGCAGATAATCCAACTGTGATGAAAACAATTAGTGGCACATCTACTAAAGTTAAAAATGGTGCGTGGACAAATAATTATAAAATTATAGAGGAAGCAAAAAAGGGAATTGATAAAGGAATAGATATTAAAATGTTTGCTTCTGTTCCGAATTTCGAAGGGGAGTTTTTGAAAACTGAAGGTAAGAAATCGAAACCTTACGAAGCTTGGAAATTTTTTAATACAGAAATGAAGACTGGTACAAATGCAGAAGTGAAAAAGTTTGTGAAGTTTTTATTTTATGCTTACGGCGATCCAGCTGTTACTGATTGTGAATTGGAATACTCGTCGATTGGAGAATTGGAAGAAAAGGTATTAGGCTATATAAATACAAATGGATTAATCGGTAATGAATATTGGGATTTAGATCATTATAATGGCACAGCAGTTGCAGTAAAATAAGATATTATATTGTTTGCTAATAAAAAAATACTATTATTTAAATGTTAAAATTACTAAAAATTTGAATTTCACTTTTAACATAAATTAGACATTTGGAAATATTTCTGCGTATTACCTGACATCCGTTCGGTAGGTGAAATGGGCGATGGCAGTACGTACGACTACGCAATTAGTATCCGCAGCTTTACATCAATTGACGGCAGGACTTCTGACTGGGCAAGTATCCCTTACGACATCCTAGAAAAAATCTCTGTACGTTTGGTCAACGAAGTACAAGGCATTAATCACGTACTGCATGACATCGCTTCTAAGCCACCAGCAACAAGTGAGACAATTGAGTGAAGATAAATTAATAAAAATGTAAAAAGCCTGGTAGAGCCTTATCTAATAGGGTTTCTGCCAAGCTTTTTTTATAATTAATGTATATATAAAAGGGTTAGTTTTAAGTATTTCTATACATATTGCGAATACCTGTTAAAAAAAGAGAAAGAAAAAGTGCCAAAATACAAATGTACTTTGGCACGAATTGATATTCAACTAATGATCATTTATGCAGTACGATTAAATCGTTTTACTAATATACTGCCTAATTCAGGAATGCAATGAATATACGTATCTATCGTTGTTGTTATGTCTGTGTGACCTAAGAAATGTTGAATGAATTTTACATCATTCGTTTGATAATAGATACGGGTAGCACAAGAGTGACGTAAGCCATGAACTGAAACGAGTTTTAAGCCATGTTGAGTTTGGAACTTTTTTAACCAGGCATTTAACTTGCTGTTATTATAAAAAGTATTTTTATTGTTTGGGAAGATAAACTGCTTATCGCCTTGATGCTCAAGACTTTGCCACTTTAATTGCTCTGCTTGGAGCTCCTGCCATTTTAATAATGCTTGGAAAGTTTCCTCATCAATATCAAGTGTTCTTTCTAAAAAGTTCTTCGTAGCTTTAATATAAGGCTTATTCGATTCATCTGTACCAATGGCTTGATGAATATGGATTTTTTTATTTTGAAAATTAATATCTTGCCATTGCAGTGCAAGAAGCTCTCCTTTGCGTAAGCCTAAATTTACAAGCAAGAGGAAACTTACAATTTTTGAAATATCATCTGTTGTTTTTAGCTTTTGAATAAATAAATCTATTTCATCTGATGTATAGAACAGTTTATCACCTTGTGCATTGTCTCTCTTTCTTTCTTCTTTTTTTTCCCATAATCGTAAACCATCAAGTTTAACGGGATTTTTCAGAATGAAATCGTTATGGACAGCTTGTTCTAAGCATTTATTTAGTTCGATTGCTACCTTTGACGGTTTTTGTAATTTTTCTTTCCATACTTCAAAAGACCGCAAAGTATCTTGGTAAGAAATACTTTTAAGCTTTAAATCTCCGTAAAAAGGTAGGATGTGGTTTTTGAAAATACCTTTAATTTTCCCTAAAGTACTTTTTTCGAGGGAACAATTTTGAAGGTATTTTTCATAGTAAGAATGATAGAATTGCTCAAATGTAAGGTTTGGATTGTCAGTATCATTTCGTTGTAGCATTTCCGCTTGCTTTTGAGCATAAAAAGTTTTTGCTTCAGTTTTTGTTTTAAAACCACGCTTTGTAATGTCGATTTGCTTTTTCGTATAAGGATCGATACCCCCATACATTTTCACCATATAGTGAGGAACGCCTCTTTTCATATATTCTTTAACTGCTTTGTCCATTGTTGTCATTAGAATGATCTCCTTTTGTGTTTTCCATTATTTTTTATGCTTGTACATTTTTTAAAAAGTGATTGATTTCCGTTTTGGAGAATCGCTTGCTACGACCAATTGAAATAAATTTAAGCCCTTGATCAATAAGCTTTTGTAAGCCTTTGTAGGAAATTCCTATATAGTCGCAAGTTTCCTGAACGTTTAGCCATTCTTTAGCTGCATGCTGCTCATTATGCTGTCCAATTGTTTCACCAAGTTTTTTTTCAAAGATTTTTTCAAGGTTTTTATCAGAAGAAAATCCAAGCTTTTTTCCAAGGTAAGAATCAAGCTTTGTATCAAGGATTAATTCAATATTTTTTTCAAGGATTTTTTCAAGGCTTTGTGTAATTAGGCTTTCAATTTTTTCTTCGATTGATTTTTCAATAGTTTGTTCCATTTGTTTATTCCTCCGTAATAGATGGTAAGTGTTATTAAGTCAGTAAAGAATTGCTACCACATGCTATACACTTGCAGAAATGAATATTCATAAAAAAGTGTCGAACATATCCGATTGTCAGTTATAAGGTGTGAAGCCAGCTGAAGTATAGCTACGACACTGTATACATTTGCAGAAATGAATATTCATAAAAAAGTGCCGAACACATCCGATTGTCAGTTATAAGATGTGAAGCCAGCTGAAGTATAGCTACGACACTGTATACACTTGCAGAAATGAATATTCATAAAAAAGTGTCGAACACATCGGATTGTCAGTTATAAGATGTGAAGCTAGCTGAAGTATAGCTACGACACTCTACACACTTGCAGAAATGAATATTCATAAAAAAGTGTCGAACACGTCTGATTGTCGGTTATAAGATGTGAAGCCAGCTGAAGTATAGCTACGACACTCTATACAATTGCAGAAATGAAAATTCTCGAAAAAGTGTCGGACACATCGGATTGTCAGTTATGAGATGTGAAGCTAGCTGAAGTATAGCTACGACACTCTATATAATTGCAGAAATGAATATTCATGAAAAAGTGTCGGATACATAGAATCAGCTATTCATCAGCATTCTAAGTACGACAAACCAGAATTAAGATAATTAAATTGTTTACTTCTAAACATTTGAATTACATAGCTATGTTGTTTGATTGGAAATTTTAGATTTGAGGAGAAGGATTACAGAGAGATGTTTATTTTGTATTTTAGGATTGGAACCGACACAAAATGTCATATTAAGTATAAGAAAGTCGACTCTAAACGATTTGAAGTAATGAAAGTAATTCTTAAATCTTAGGGGAAGACTTGCATCAAATGAGGTCTAAATACCAATTTCTTTTAATTAACAGTGTTTTTATATTCCTTGATACGTGCTAGTAAACGTAATGGTATTAGCCGGCTTGGAGCGAATGTAATCTGTAAAGCTCGCTTGTAGTAATCCGACAATAAGTAGGCTTACGCACGCACGAATGTACGCCAATACCTGCTTCTAGTTCGAAGGAGGAAACGAATGCGTACACATATAGGAATTTGTTGTACACAGTTGTCACATTTTAAACGCAATTGTGGCATTCCTGCCGTAAAGCCAAATAAACCCTAAGCTAATAATTTCAAACAAATAGGGGCTATAAGGATACTTAGGTCAGCAGTTAAATCTGAGGTCAAAATGCCTTTTTCTTTTTAATTAACAGTGTTTTGATATTCCGTGGTACTGCTAGTAAACGAAATGGCATAAGCGTGCTCTGAGCAAGAGTAATCCGTAAAACTCGCTTGTAGTAATACGATAACAGGTAGGTTTACGCACGGACGTATGTACATCAATACCTGCCTCTAGTTCGAAGGGGGAAACGAGTGCGTGCACACATATAGGAATTTGTTGTACACGGTTGTCACATTTTAGACACAACTAGAACATGCCTATATTAAAGGCAACTAAATCATAAGCCAATAATTTTAAACGAATAGGGGATATAAGAACGTTCGAATCAGCAGCTACATTGGAGGTTTAAATGCTTTTTTAAATTAACAGTGTATTGATATTTCATGGTACGTGCTAGTAAACAAAATGGCATAAGCGTGCTTGGAGCGAGAGTAATCGTAAAGCTCGCATGTAGTAATCCGATAACAGTAGGCTTACGCACGCACGAATGTACACCAATACCTGCCTCTAGTTCGAAGGGGGAAACGAGTGCGTGCACACATATAGGAATTTGTTGTACATGGTTGTCACATTTTAGACACAAATTTAATGTACCTGAAGTAAGACCAACTAAATTAAAAGCCAATAATTTCAAACAAATAGGGGCTATAAGAGCATTCAGATCAGCAGCTACATTTGAGGTTTAAATACTTTTTTAAATTAACAGTGTTTTGATATTCCGTGGTACGTGCTAGTAAACAAAATGGCATAAGCGTGCTCGGAGCGAGAGCAATCCGTAATGCTCGCCAGTAGTGATCCGACAATAAGTAGGCTTACACACGGACGTATGTAAACTAAAACCTGCCTCTAGTTCGAAGGGAAAAACGAGTGTGTGCACACATATAGGAATTTGTTGTACACAGTTGTCACATTTCGGACACAGTTAAAATGTGCCTGTATTAAAGGCAACTAAATTAAAAGCCAATAATTGCAAAAAAATAGGGCTATAAGAGCATTCAGATCAGCAGCTACACTTGAGGTTTAAATGCTTTTTCTATTTAATTAACAGTGTTTTTATATTTCATGGGGCGTGCTAGTAAACGAAATGGTATAAGTGTGCTTGGAGCGAGAGTAATCCGTAAAGCTCGCTTGTAGTGATCCGACACAAGTAGGCTTACACACGGACGTATGTACACTAATACCTGCCTCTAGTTCGAAGGGAAAAACGAGTGTGTGCACACATATAGGAATTTGTTGTACACAGTTGTCACATTTCGGACACAGTTAAAATGTGCCTGTATTAAAGGCAACTAAATTAAAAGCCAATAATTGCAAAAAAATAGGGCTATAAGAGCATTCAGATCAGCAGCTACACTTGAGGTTTAAATGCTTTTTCTATTTAATTAACAGTGTTTTTATATTTCATGGGGCGTGCTAGTAAACGAAATGGTATAAGTGTGCTTGGAGCGAGAGTAATCCGTAAAGCTCGCTTGTAGTGATCCGACACAAGTAGGCTTACACACGGACGTATGTACACTAATACCTGCCTCTAGTTCGAAGGGAAAAACGAGTGTGTGCACACATATAGGAATTTGTTGTACACAGTTGTCATATTTTAGACATAAATGTAATGTGCCAGCCTTTACTTAAAGCCAATAATTGCAAACAAAATAGGGACTATAAAAACTTTCGATCCAGTAGCCACATTTGAGGTTTAAATACCAATTTCCTTTTAATTAATAGTATTTTGATTTTATACTGCCAAATAGTTATATAACATTTATACAACTTATATAGAAAAAGGCATAGGGTGTTTATTGGGTATTAGATCCACATTTATATAGAAAAGGATATAAGTTATACAACATTTATATAACATTTATACAACATATATATAACTTATATTGAAAAAGTCATAGGGTGTTTCTCGGATATTAATGCCACATTTATATGAAAAAGGACATAAGTTATATAACATTTATACAACACTTATATAACTTATATATAACTGTTATATAAGTTTAAAGGAAATTTAAGAGGAAGAGAATGACCGAAAAAACTACAATTAGATTCTTCCAATGAAAAAGCTCATACAGAGCAAAATAATGCAAAAAAAGTTATATAACAATTATATAACTTATGCAAAAAACAATATAAGTTATATAACATCTATACAACTTATATCAAAAAAGACATAGGGGTTTCTTGAATATTCAAGCTGCATTTATATGAAATTGATATAAGATATACAGCGTTTATATAAATAGAGGGAGTTATCGTTGGAAGAAATTGACTAGAAAAACTATTGTATAATTCCTCCAGGACAAAGGGAATTAATTAGCAATGGAAGGATTCGACTGAAAAAACTATTATTTGATTCCTCCAAGGGTTTTAGCCTAATTAGAGTTTAAATTCTGAAAAAAATTTCGAAAAAAAGTTGAAAAAAATATTTCATTTTTTTTATTGTAAATCCTTTAGTATCAAGGGTTGAAGGGCATAATTGCTTCGGCAATATCCCCCTAACCAATCGCTTACACCTAAGGGAAATGGTGCTATTGAAGGTTGTTCATCTGAACTGTGATAGCCACGTTACAGTTTTAGAGGGTTTAGTGATTTACGGGCATGATTTCAATTCTCCGTAATTACAATTGATGAATATAAAAGAGCTAGTAGCCGCAAATTCTTGTAATAAAGCTAAACGAGTATATTAAAGTAGAAAGGGCACCTATTACTATTTCAGAAGTTTTTTATCTGGTAGATATTACCATTGCTGCTTTGTTATTATTAAAGTAGTAACTGGATGCGTAGTGACTTAATACACACTGCATAGGAATCATTTTCTAGTAAAATTTGAATACCTGTTTTACTGGGAAAAATCATAAGTAGGTGAAAAAATGACAGCAATTGAAATACTATCTTTGCCGTTTAAGCAAGATAGTATTAATCAAATAAGAAACACAGAACAATATTTAAATTACCCAGTCATTTATGTGCTGAACGGCAACAAAGAGGCTTACATTGGAGAAACTGTATATTTTAAAAATCGAATGAAAGCACATTTAAAAGCTCGTAAAAATATTGATCAAATCAATCTCATCAAGCATGATGAATTTAATCGATCCGCAACATTTCATTTAGAAACAAAAAAAAAGACGTGTTGAATGGTGCCTCGAAAAGTTAAAAGATGCGGGAGAGCCAATCGTCGAATGGAAAATTTACAGAAAAGCGGGGCTTAGACCGACAGTTTCAAATGAGGTGAAAAGGTACATTTCACTTAGGGTAATAGAATATGAATCTACTAAAAAGTGAGCTTAGAGAATAATTCTAGGCTTATTTTTAATATAGAAGATAAAAAAAAAAAAACAAAACTTTTCTATATATTGTGTTTGATGTTTTTTGACTTTTCAATATGTAGTGTAATATAATCCAGATAAGAACATGTTTTCCTATTGTTACTCAGTGAAAAAATTTAAAAAAGAAAGGAATTATCTATGGTTAAAAACTTCGGGAAAAGTGATTTAGTAGATGATTTATTACAGCGTGTCGGTGAAAAGTTGCAAATTAGTAAAACGCAGAGGCGGCTTGCAGAGGAGCGTTATAAAGCAGTTGGAACTTGGCTTTCAAAAGATGGAGATTTATTTGAAGGGGCAGAGATAAACATCTATCCTCAAGGCTCATTAAGTATTAGTACAACTGTTAAACCACTAGCTAGGCAGGAATACGATCTAGATTTGGTGTGTGAAATTGACGAGTCTTATCATGGAAAAGACCCTATTGAGTTGTTAAATACGATTGAACAACGGTTAAAAGATAATGAGATATATAAGGAAAAGGTAGAACGGAAAAATCGTTGTATTCGTCTTAATTACGCAAATGAGTTTCACATGGACATACTACCAGCACACCCTGCAAACCCAGGTCCAGATACATGCGTAAAGGTTCCAGATCGTAAAGCAGAAGATTGGAAAGATAGTAACCCGAAAGGCTATACTGCTTGGTTAAATGATCGTTCTATTATAATGGAAAAATCCTTTGAAGTTCGAGCTGATATTGAACCATTACCTAATGATGAAAGTGTTGAAAGAAAAGCTCCGCTTAAAAGGGCTGTTCAATTAATCAAGCGTTATCGAGATATTTATTTTGAAAAAGACGCTGATTCAGCACCAATCAGTATCGTTTTAACAACGCTTGCTGGACAAGTTTATGAAGGACAAGCTTCCGTTAACGAGACACTAACACACGTTTTAAATGAGATAACAGTCTTAATTTCACAAAGTAATAAAAGATTAGTTGTATTGAATCCAAGTAACAAAAAAGAAGATTTGAGTGAAAGATGGGACGGAAAACCTGAATTATATCGTTCATTTGTAACATTTATTCGAGATTTCAAGGTTAACTGGGAGCAATTGAACGAGTTACAGGGGTTAAATGAAATTGCTGACAAATTAAAGCAAATGTTCGGTGAGAATGTAACGAGCCAAGCATTCAAGGAACAAGCCGCACATATAGAAAAATCAAGAAATAATAAAGGACTTGCAGTAATTGGTTCAGGTTTACTGGTCGCAGCAACAACAGAAAAAGCAGTTGCTATAGAAAGAAACACGTTTTATGGCGATTAAGAAAATTCCATATAAAAAGTTATTTTTACCACTAGCTGAACAAATCGTTGCAATGAAAAATGATTTTCCTGATTTTATTGCAGATTGGGATAAAAATGTTGTGACATGGACAGGCGACCTTCAACCGACACCATTAAGCGAAAAATATACAGTTCGTATTGTTTATTCTTTGGGGATGGATCAACCAGATGTAACGGTACTTTCTCCTGAGCTTGTAAAAAGAAACGATGAGTCTATACCCCATGTGTATCCAGGGAATAAGTTGTGTCTTTTTCGACCAAAAAAGAAAGAATGGACTAAAGAAAAGTTGATTTCAAAAACAATCGTACCTTGGACTTCACTGTGGTTATATTACTATGAATTGTGGCATGTAACAGGTGAATGGCTGGGCGGAGGGGAACATCCGAATAAAAAAAAAGGGAAGAAGTATATATAAACTTTAAAGGGGTGTTAATTTGTCAGTATCGTATATTCCTGAGAGTGTAAAAATGAGGTTATGGGGTAAAGCAGCTGGTAGATGTCAATACGAAGGATGTAATAAACCGTTATGGTTAGATTCATTAACTCAATGTGAGTTTAACACGGCATATATAGCACATATTATTGCCGATAAACCAAGAGGTCCAAGAGGACATGAAACGCTTTCAGAACAACTTGCCTCAGATATAACAAATTTAATGTTAATGTGTGACGATCATCATAGATTAATAGATAAACAGGATGTAGATGGTCATCCTGTAGAGAGACTTTGTAAGATGAAGAAAAAACATGAAGAAAGAATTGAGTTGGTAACTTCAATTACCGAGAATATGAAAAGTCATGTCCTCTTATATGGAGGAAATATCGGTGAACATACAACCCCGCTTAATTGGAAAGACACGACCTTTGCAATGTTACCAAATCGATATCCAGACGAAAACCACGCGATTGAACTAAGTCTAAAAAATAGCTCTTTCTACGACAATCAAGCTGTTTACTGGACAATCGAAAGCGAACAACTAAAGAATCAATTTAGGGATAAAGTGAAAGGGAAGTTGGAGTCAAGTGAAAATAAACATTTATCGGTTTTTGCATTAGCTCCACAACCTTTACTTATTTTATTAGGAACATTGATATCCGATCTTTATCCTGCAGAGGTTTATCAATTAGGAAGGGAACCACAAACTTGGAAGTGGCGAGATGAATACGATGGTTTTGAATACGAAGTTATTGAACCTATTGAAATTCATAAGAAGGTTGCAATAAACTTGTCTCTTAGTGCAACAATTGATAACAGTCGTATTACAAATGTAATCGGTGGAGATACATCGATTTGGACCATAACAATCCCTTCACCAAATCCTGATTTTTTAAAGGGGAAGAATCAATTACGTCAATTTCGTGTATTAATGAGGGGACTTTTTAATAAGATTAAATTAATACATGGTGAGGACAGTGTTATTCACATATTCCCTGCCACATCAGTCTCAACAGCAGTTGAATTAGGACGAGTCTGGATGTCCAAAGCTGATTTACCACTATCATTATACGATGAAAATAAAAAAATCGGCGGATTCCAATATGCATTTTCTATCGGGAAATAAATATTCAAGGTCAGAAAGCTATCATTGCTTTTTGACCTTTTTCTATCAAATATTAGGAATATCAATAGTTACAACTTTTCATGTATGTAAGAGATAGAGGAATGGGTTACAATTGTATAGAAACTAAAAATACACGTAAAAAAATAATTTAATGAGGTGTCCTATATCAATGAATCAATTACAAAATAATGAATTTGTAAATTTTATATGGAAAAACGCAGAAATATTGCGAGGTCCATATAAGAAAGAGGAATATCGTGATGTTATATTACCGTTAAGTGTTTTACGTCGTTTCGACTCTTTACTAGAACCAACCAAAAAGGAAGTTCTAGAAAAAATAAAAACGGTTAAACACGATGCTATATGACTGGGAATATCCGCAGCTAGCTGCACATCAATATCCAACGTTTAAAGTGCAAATGGATGGTGAGTTACAAGAAATCTATATTTTGCAAATAAATATGACGAAGCCAACGTATGAGTGCTACGAGGAAATTTCAATGTTTGAAAAAGCAAAATATAAGAAAAAACCTAAAAGTGCATTACAATTAGAATATGATTTATTTTATATGCCTTTTGGCGTAGAGTCGGAAGAAACGAACCGCACTGTTTATCCGATTTCTGGTATGCTTGTTGAACGAGGAAGCAATTTAGTTATTGAACACGAAATGCTTTCTATGCCTAAAACGCCACCAATTGCACAAGGCATGTTATGGGCATTTTTACAAGGCTTAGAGGTAAGACCAAGTAAAATATTTGTCTCTAAAGAATTAAGACCGATGCTTCAGCCACTAGCAAAAATTGTCGGGGTGGAGCTTGTAGAAAGTGAACTTCCTGGCATTCGAGAAGTGAGAGAATTTTTGAAAACCGTACCAATGAATTTATTTGGAGAATAGCGCAAATATTTTCTCAACATTATATAGTAAATTTACTTTTACTTGAACAGATAAAAGGTACACAAATATATAATTTATTAATTAATTTCGTATGTAATAAAGCAGACAAATACTTCTATCAGAGTATTTGTCTGCTTATATAATGATATTATAAATATCCCCAAACCATACATAATATTGTCCCGAATACTGTAACAAGGGCAATAATTAAAGCATAGTAAATGTTTGTAAAGATTGCTCCTTTATCCTTCGTTTCACTTGCGTGCATAAACACAATCAGTTGAAGGGTTGCCTGAATAAATGCTGTGACAAGTAAAATCGTCATAATAATGGGAAAGGATACATCCAGAAAATAAACACTAACTGCGATTAAAGTTAGGATTATTGAAAGTGCAAAACCTATTACTTGTTTAAGAGGGAATAAATTGCTCATTTTATACCATTCCTTTCAAGTAAATGAAGCTGAATATAAAGATCCAAACGACATCTAAGAAGTGCCAATATAGGGAGAAAATAAAAGCTTTATTAGCTGTTTGTGGAGTCAGTCCACGTTTTATTAGTTGTAGGACAATAAGGAATCCCCAGAATACACCGAATGTTACGTGACCTCCATGAGTTCCTAGTGTTGTTAGTAATATAGCTGTGAAAGCACTTGTTTGTAGTCCTGCACCAATATGAATGTAGTGAGCAAACTCAGCAACTTCAAAACCTATAAATGCTAGACCAAGAAGTAGTGTGATCACGAAGAATGTAATCATGGCCTTCTTGTTTTCATGTCGCATGGCATGTATTCCTAACCCGATCGTAAAGCTACTTGTTAGGAGTATAAATGTTTCAAATAGGACAGGCGCGAGTTCGAAAATCTCTGCCCCAGTTGGACCGTTACCAACACGATTAAATAAAACGAAGTAACCTGCAAAGAGCGTTCCAAAAAGCATAATTTCGGCGCCTAGGAAAATCCAAAAACCGAGAATGTTTAATTGATTCTGTTGTGTACTATATTCGAGTGGAAGTGTTTTATCAATCTTCATTATTTAGCACCTCGCAATTGCGTTTCTGTTTTTATTACTTCTTCTACAGATACGTAATGTCCGTGATCTTTTTCTAAAGAACGTAAAGCCATACATATAAATATCCCAATGGTAGTGATGATCGTTGGAATCCACATTCCGAATACAAAAGAAAAGCCCCAAGCAAAGAAAATACAGCTTAATATAAATGGGACACCGCTGTTATTTGGCATATGAATTTCTTCATATTTATCTGGGAATAAAACATGATTATTATACTTTGAATCCCAGAAAGCTTCAGTAGAGTTAACATGCGGTAAAATAGCAAAGTTATAATGAGGTACAGGATTTGGCGTAGCCCACTCTAGTGAACGTGAATCCCATGGATCTGAGCCAATATCTCTTGATGCGTAACGAATACTGTAGTAAACGTTATAGGCGATTAAGGCAAATCCAATTGCTAGGCCAATTGCACCTACAAACGAAATCATATTCCATATGCCAAAACCAGTTTCTTCAGTGTATGTGTACATACGACGTGCTTGTCCATCGAGACCTGAGAAGAACATTGGCATAAACGCCACAAGCGTACTAATAGCGATAATCCAAGCTGTCAATTTTCCGATTTTTTCATTTAATATAAAGCCAAACATTTTTGGCCAATAGTAATGTAAACCGGCTAACATACCGAATACAACACCAGGAATAATAACCATATGGAAATGAGCCACTAGAAACATCGTATTATGATATTGATAGTCAGCAGCTGACATTCCGAGCATAACTCCGGTTACTCCACCAATTGTAAAAGTGGGGATAAATAGTAATGAATAGAGCATTGGAGTCGTGAATTCGATTTTTCCTTTCCAAAGTGTAAATAACCAGTTGAAAAGCTTAACTCCTGTTGGAACGGCTATCGCCATTGTTGTAATAGAGAAGACACTGTTTGTTAAAGCTCCTTGTCCCATCGTAAAGAAATGGTGCGTCCATACTAAAAATGATAGGAAGGAGATAATCACCATTGAGCCAACCATAGATTTATATCCATAAAGGTTTCTCTTAGAAAAGGTGGAGATAATTTCACTGTAAATACCGAACGCTGGTAACACTAGAATATATACTTCAGGATGTCCCCAGACCCAGAAGAAATTGGCCCAAAGCATATCCATACCACCACTTGTTGTTGAGAAGAAGTTAGTTCCAAATAAGCGGTCCATAGTCCCCATAGCAAGTGCTACTGTTAATACAGGAAAAGCGAAAACGATAATAACATTAGCTACTAAAGCAGACCATGTAAACATTGGCATTTTCATTAATGTCATACCAGGTGCTCGCATTTTAAGAATCGTTGCGATCATGTTAATACCAGTCATTAATGTGCCCAATCCAGAAATTTGTAGAGCGAATAAATAATAGTTAGTACCTACTGATTGGCTATAATCGTTATTCGCTAGAGGGAAGTAATTTGTCCAACCTGAATCAGGTGAACCACCAATGACAAAGGAAATGTTTAGGAGCATTGCCCCCATAAAGAATAACCAAAAACTTAATGCGTTTAACCTTGGGAAAGCTACGTCACGAGCCCCGATTTGTAATGGTACAACGAAGTTCATAAATGCCATAATGAAGGGCATTGCCATAAAGATGATCATCACAGTCCCATGAGTAGTGAATACTTCATTATAGTGCTGAGCATCAAGTAATTTATTATCAGGTACAGCTAGTTGAGCACGAATCATAATCGCATCTGCTCCACCGCGGAAAAGCATTAGTAATGCAGAGATTAAATACATAATCCCAATTCGCTTATGATCAACTGTCGTTAACCATTCACGCCATAAATAGCCCCATTTTTTAAAAAAAGTTAATCCGACAATGATTGCTATAATCGTTAGTGCAATGGCAACCATTGATCCGTAAATCGCAGCACTTGGATGAGGTATAGCAAATCGTTCAAAGAATTCCATAACGATTAATACTCCTTTCAAGAGTTCTATAGTAAAATAGTGGAATTTTAATAATTAAATGATTCATCATAAGAATTAGTGGTGTTTGAATGAACACTATTCTAATGAATTAGAAACCTGTGTTAATGTTCACCATGTTCACTGTCTGGTGCCGGATAAAATGTTAAGTGAGTCCCATTAAACGAAGCTTCATCCACATGACCTGGCTTTAGTAAATTATCAAATTTTTCTTCCGTTATTTCTGGAGAAGTATTTTTAATGTCCTTTACCCAGCTATCAAATTCTTCCTGATGTACTGCTTCGACTCTAAAAGTATTTTCAGCAAATCCTTTACCACTAAAACTTGCGTTTCGTCCCATATATTTACCTGGTGTGTTAGCACCTAAATGCAATGTATTCACCATATCTGACATTGCATATTTTTGCCCCCCAAGCTGCGGAATCCAGAAACTTGTAATAGGTCCGTAAGAGTAGAGTTTAAACTCAATTGGACGGTCAACAGGAATATACAGATAGTTAACTGTTTCAATGTTTTCTGCTGGATAGCTAAAGTGCCATTTCCAGTTAGATGTTGCAGCATAAATGACAAGAGGTTCTTTGTCCTTATATTCTGCAGGTGTTGATTCAACCTTATTGTTACTTTGAACTGAAACAATTGATAGGAATATAACGATCAATACAGGTATACCAACACAAATTATTTCAACTAGTGTACTTCCTTTAATGTAGGGAGGTTTATAGTTTGCGCTTTGTTTAGACGCGCGAAATCTAAATAACATATAAGCTAAGATGACATACACAACGATAAGGATAACGGACATAATCCAAATCGATAGCATTATATCTTTAGCTTGTACTTGACCCTGAGGCCCTTTTGGATCCAATACTAACAACGGTTCACACCCTGTTAATATAGTGGCAATAGTGAAAAAGCTAATGAAACTGATCCACATCTTTTTCATAGACAAACCCCTTTCAATTATTCTTGTATGTTTTAAAGGCTAATAAGGGTTTGTGCGGAATTTGATTCACAATTCGAGTTTCATATTAGTTGCATAAAAATCGAAAGGCAAGAAAATATGAAATCTATCACAAAACGTTCTCAAATGAAAAAAATATTTTGATATAATTTTTTTGTGAAAAAAGGGATTATATCAAGCTTTTAAAATGCAAGAAGTGGTTTGATAAACAAAGTGGATGGTTAAATTAAAGGTTAAATGGGTGGTTTATTATGAGTGTGATTTATTTAAAATAATTCTTTTTAATCGAAAAGATTAGAGGAAGTTATTGCAGTTTGATAAAAGAGAATACAGGATAATTCTATTGAACCCCCATTTTTGGGGATAGGAACAATTAGGAATTTTAAGGAGAGAGTTTTTATGGATTGGAAACCAGATCGAGAATCAAAGAAAGCTATATATAAACAACTTGCCGAATATATTGAAAAAGGGATAGCAGATGGCACATTTCCGGCTGATAAATCCTTACCGTCTGAAAGGTTTTTAGCTAAAGAATTTAATATAAACAGAAGCACTGTTGTAAGTGCATATGATGAGTTGGAATCCAATGGACTGATTGAAAGAAATAGAGGAAGCGGTACAACAATCAGTAAAGACATCTGGGGAATTACAAATAAACGCATTCCTAGTTGGAATAGATATATTGAAGCGGGGCCTTTTTTACCTAATCAACCTGTAACGCAGAGAATAAGAAAAGAAGCGGTTGAACATAAACTAATCAATTTAGCTAGTGGAGAATTGTCAGAGGATCTTTTCCCGTTGGATTATTTAAGGGAGATTACTTTTACCCGTTCTTTTATCGGGAGCTTAGGATATGATCATCCACAAGGGAATGAGATATTTAGAGAAACAATAACGAAACATATGAGACAGTATCGTCAAATAGAAACCGATCCCGCTTCCATTCTCATTACATCTGGTGCACAACAAGCCATACATTTAATCGTGCAGTGTTTGTTAAAACCAGGAGATGCAGTTGCGCTAGAAGAGCCTTCATACAGTTATAATCTTCAAATTTTCAAAACAGCAGGCATTCAAATACATTATTTATCTGTGGACAAGGATGGCATCAAACCAGAAGATTTACGCTCATTATATAAAAAACATCGAATTAGAATGATTTTTTTAAATCCTGATTTTCAAAACCCTACAGGTTCTGTCATGAATGAAAAGAAAAGACGAGATATTTTAGACATATCCTCCGAACTAGGAATCCCAGTAGTAGAAGACGATCCATATAGTTTAACAGCTTTTACAGGGAGAAAAATCCCTACACTTAAATCAATGGATGTTAACGGAAATGTTTTATACATTAGCTCATTGTCCAAAATTGTTGCCTCAGGACTAAGAATTGGCTGGATTATAGGGCCCAAATCAGTAATAGAAAGATTATCCGATGCAAAACAGCAAATAGACTTTGGTCATTCAAGCTTTACACAATGGATTGCTAATGATTTTTTAGAATCAGAAAATTTCCAATCTCATATGAATAAATTAGTTGTGGAATTAGAAAAAAGAAGAAATCAAATTGTTAAAAGTCTTACTCATTATTTAAAGGATGAGGTGGAATTTTTTGTTCCTCAAGGGGGGATTCATATCTGGTGTAAAATATTAAAAGACTTTAATGAAGTCCAATTACTTGAGACATCCATTAAAAGAGGAGTAATTTATGTCCCCGGTTCTACAATTGGGTCTAAAAAGAATTTTGTGCGTTTTACTTTCTCAAGGGAAGATGAAAAATCAATTGAAGAAGGAATCAAAAGGTTTGCAGAAGCACTTCATTCGCTTTAAACTTTAAACTATTTTGATTCTTTTTATTGAAAAACTAATGAAATTTAGGTGTCAGTTAAGTATGACCCTCTGGCAAAACGAGGGATTGATTTACGTAGTGCTAAAGAAGTGACAGCAACAGATAATTTTGGTGCGAACCTTAACCATTTTATTTTTTAACACTATGAAAATTTCACATCAGAAAAGCGCGAGAAATCAATGTTTCTAAAATTGATTTCTCGCTTTTTTTTAGGATTTGACCAGTTTTGTCTCTTTTTTTAATTATAAATGGATGGGTAAAAAACAAATGTACTGGATGGTCAAAAAAATGATAAACCCTTTATTATAAGAGACATGGGTAATTTAACATCCATATAGGCTAAAATAAATGGTTTATAAATTAAATATGTGGAATGATTCACAATTCACAATTATCTTTTCACATAATGGTTTTAGAAATGAAAACAAATGGATTAGGCTTGAAAAAAGTAGCATTAAATGAAAATCCTCTTGGTATATCATAAAAAGCTCTTGAGGTAAAAAAAACGCAGATCACCTAATTTCACTAAACATATCTTGAAGATGGAGTTGATATATTTATGGACTATCCAAAATTAATAGACCACACATTACTTTCACCTTGTACTACCGAAAAAGAAATAATTAATTTATGCCAAGAGGCAAAACAATTTTACTTTGCGTCTGTATGCGTGAATCCTGCTTGGGTAAGCTTATCTGCAGATCTTTTACGTGAAACAGATGTTAATATTTGCACAGTTATAGGATTTCCTTTAGGTGCGAGCACTACTGAGACGAAAGTATTTGAGACTCTAAATGCAATTGGTAACGGGGCTACGGAAATAGATGTAGTGATTAATATCGGGGCATTAAAAAATAAAAACAATATGCTAGTTGAAAAAGAAATTAGTAGAGTTGTAAACGCTGCAAAAGGAAAGGCCCTAGTAAAAGTTATTATAGAGGCATGTCTATTAACGGATGAAGAAAAAGTACGTGCTTGCGAAATATCTGTAAAAGCGGGTGCGGACTATCTTAAAACTTCCACAGGTTGTTCTCTGCACGGAGCAACTGTTGAAGATGTTGCGATCATGAGAAAAGCAGTTGGACCAAATGTTGGGGTCAAAGCATCGGGCGGAGTACGTAACATCGATGATATAAAATTAATGGTTGATGCTGGTGCATCTAGAATAGGCACTAGTTCTGCTGTAAGAATATTAGATTTATAGTTAGCAATCGTCTCCAAGGTTGCAAAATTCTTTGCAACTAAACTATGGAGAGGTCGAATTATTATAGCGGTTTTCATTTTCACGCTCCTCTTAATGCGTGGTGTTCTCCTATTTGGATTAAATAAGGGATTGGTAAAGAAAGTGCCAATTCAGTATAAGTATATGTTGGTTTTTATATTCCTCAATTTGGTTTGGATTGATTCAGTCACGATTGTTGGTTATGAGCAGCTTGCGGTCATCCCTCCCATCCTTGTCGCCGTGTATGAAGTGCTTCAAAAACCAATGTACAGTAGCAAAATGGCGTTTAAGCAAGTATTGCTACTGAACATATCAACAACTGTAGGAACGCTTTTGTATTTGAATATTAATTCTTGGATACTCATTACGATTTTAGCTATGTTGCTAATGTTTATTTTGTTGCATATCGTTGGCATCCGTTTACCAGCTGTGTATGCTTTCCCTCTGCTTACTTTTGTATTACCTGCAGACATTGTGACTAGTCTTCCGGTAGGTATATTGGTTGCCACGGTATTTTTCTTTGGTTCCGTGTTGGCCATTAAAAAATGGGAAATGACGAGAAATAAAAAGAGAATGCAATAAGAAAGAAAATTTCTTATTTTGATATGACCCGTAAATATGTGTCTTAACTAACATTAATGGGGTGTTTATATGTCTAAATTTACAGTTGAAATAAAATTAAACGCAGTGAATCGTTATTTAAATGGAACAGAGACTTATAAAGAGATTGCAGAAAGTATTGGTTCAAATCAAAATCAAATTATCACATGGGTAAAATTATTTAAGGCTCAAGGGATTAAAGGTTTTGAAAAAAGTTATACAACGTATCCTGTTCAGTTTAAACTAGACGTACTAAACTTTATGAACGAAACAGGTGCTTCTTTTCTAGAAACAGCAAGTAAATTTAATATATCTTCTCCGAGTACAATATATCAGTGGACAAAGCTATTAAAAACACAAGGACTAACAGCTCTAGAGCCAAAGAAAAGGGGACGTTCTCCCAAGAAAAAAGAAACCAATAAGAAGCAATCCAAAAATGTAAGAGAAGCTGAAGGCTCTCTTGAAACATTACAAGCAAAAATTGAGCGTTTAGAAATGGAGAACGCATACCTGAAAAATACAAATAAAATTAAATCACAAACAATATTTGAACTAAAGCACAAGAATGGCGTGGTAGATTTTTAAATAATATCTACAAAAAAATATTGATACAAAAAAGACAAACTACTTGGGTAGAATGTCTTTTTTTTATTTATAGACTTTAATATTTTGAGACTGTAAAAGGCTCAACAGAAAAACTGTAACAAAAAAGGAAAATAGCTACCTATCCTTGATAAACACTTTCACATGTATCAGGTGCTGGTTCATAGAAGCAATGATTTTTAAATTGACCAGTAAAAGGTTGACCGTACCATGTTGGAGGACATGGTGCGTATGGATTGAAATACCAAAGTGCGTATTTCGCTGGATGATCTCGCCAATAATCCAGAGTCAATTTTGCTAATCTTTTTTCATTAGGTCGCGCTCTTTGGTAAAACATATTACCTTTTTGAACAGCTTCAAAAGAATAATTTCCTCCCTGTACCTGATAAATGACATCATTAATGGTTCTTAAATCTTTAAAGTCTGGACACTCTGCTATAACACGATTCACAATGACATTGCCAACATATAGCATTCCTTGATTTCCTTCACCTACAGCTTCTGCTCTCATCATCCTTGCCACTAAGTCAACGTCAGAATTTATATATTTTACTCTTGGCATTTTTTCACCTCCACCATATAGTATGAAAAAAAACCTTCATTATTGAAAATCAAATTTATTCATTCAGAAAAGGTTGAAAAGTCATTTCGAAATACTTTTGTGAAAGTGAGCTAACAATTCCCTTTAATTTAGCTTTAGATTTTGAGCATTCTATATTGAAAACGCCAAGTACAAGCAGTTATGCTTTATAACACATGATTGTTTTAATGCTTTTTAACGAATGTATAAATATTTAAAATAACTCCTATAACGAACATAATTATTGCATTTAATGCAAGGATCACCGCTATAAATCCTCCTGCAAAAGCAATCCCTTCTCTTGTGTTATCTGGTTCAAAGGCTTTAGCATAACTGACCCCTAAATACACAAAGCTTCCGACTATTACTGGGATTAAAACCGCCATGCCAATTGCAGAAGCCCATATAGGGATCTTCTTATTTTTGTATAAATAGGCTGCTAAATAATCACAAACTACAATAGATAGTAATAGAACGATCCAAACGATAGCATCTCCGTTCATTCCTAACCACTCCTTAGGTTAATTCAATTTTACTCGTGGCATTTTCGCCCTAAAGATATAGTATGGAAAAAATCCTCCATTATTGCGACTTGAAATTTTAAACGAAACGCCAACCAAAAAACACGTCATCTATGCTGTCAGCAAAACAACAAGATGGCGTGTTTATTTTGTAGTAATCAATTATGCCTCGGCATAATTGCGTCCGGAATCGGCTTTGTGCTAAGGCCTGCGTGAGGGCCGACACGATGTCGGTCATTTCGGTAATGCCACAGGACGTGGCGTTTTTACCGATGCAGGTCAGTTAGCCGTTATCGCATGGATGCGATGATTTTAGGCTAACATCCTTTAAGAACTCCTTTCCGATTCCGTGACATCCGCCAGAGGCTTTAACTTCTTTTGAAAGAAGTTAAAAATTCTTTTTAAAATACGGTGTTTTTTTCATCACGATACATACAGGAATAGCGATAATTAAACCGACAACGTTTTGGATTACGTCTCCTGGAATGGATGCTAAAGGGGCAACCCAGCTTTTGAACATAATCGCTTGCCCGATATAGTAGACTGCCATCATCACAGGCATTGAAACAGCTGCTGCGAAAATGTTTAACCCAATATTGTCGCCTCTATGACCTTTAGACCAAGCGATTTTCCCAACGATGGCGCCTTGTAATGCGCGGGAGATTATTGTGGTTGGCGCCCAAATTAACCAGCCACCTACGATATCGAATAAGCCCATTCCGATTGCTCCAGCAAGGGCCCCTTTTTTAGGACCAAATAAAATTGACGTGATTAAAAGCATAGATGTCCCTAAGTGAATAAGTCCACCTTGCCCAAATGGTAGCTTAAGATTGATGAACATTGTTGCGACGAAAACAAGTGCTGCAAGAATGGATGTAATGACCAAATCAAATGTTTTCGTGCGTGATTTTGTATAGGATTGACCTTGTATATTTTGCATCTGCATATCCTCACTATGATGAATTTTTCGATAATTTTAACTTTAGCAAAGGACTGACTATCGTAAAAGTGCCAATTTGATAAAAATATTAAAGGTCAGTTTATTTTTCAGGTGGGCATAAGAAGACAAGCTATTCACGGAAAGGAACGAAATGGTGATGTTGAATCAAATTCTAGCACGTCCGAATATGATACAAGCATTAAAGCGAGTGGAAGCGAATAAAGGAAGCCAGGGAGTAGACATGATGCCCGTACAAACCTTACGTCAGCACATCCTCGAAAACTGGGAATCCATTAAATCGCAAATTCTAACGGGAACCTATGAACCGCAACCGGTACTTCGTGTCGAAATCCCGAAACCAGACGGCGGTGTGCGTCTATTAGGAATCCCAACCGTGACAGACCGTTTGATTCAACAAGCTATATCGCAGATATTATCAAAGGAATATGACCAAACTTTCTCGGACAACAGTTATGGATTCCGACCAAATCGGAGTGCTCATGACGCAGTTCGAAAAGCGAAGGGTTATATGAAGGAAGGATATCGTTGGGTTGTGGATATGGATTTAGAGAAATTCTTTGATAAGGTCAACCACGACCGATTAATGGCAACATTAGCGAAAAGAATTCATGATAAATCATTATTAAAACTTATCCGTAAATATCTCCAAGCAGGTGTCATGATAAATGGAGTTGTTTCAAGTACAGAGGAAGGAACACCGCAAGGTGGACCATTAAGTCCACTTCTCTCTAATATCGTGTTAGATGAGTTGGATAAAGAATTAGAGAAACGTGGTCATAAATTCGTTCGCTACGCAGACGACTGCAATATCTATGTAAAGAGTAAACGTGCGGGAGAGCGTACAATAGCAAGCGTACAGCGATTCGTCGAAGGAACACTACGCTTGAAAGTGAATGAATCCAAATCAGCGGTAGACCGACCGTGGAATCGAAAATTCTTGGGTTTTAGTTTTTCACACCATAAAGAACCAAAGGTTCGAGTGGCGAAAACAAGCCTTCAACGAATGAAGAAGAAAATACGAGAAATTACCTCTAGAAAGATGCCATTTACAATGGAATATCGTATCGAGAAATTAAACCAATATCTAATTGGATGGTGTGGATATTTTGCGCTCGCAGATACACCTTCAGTATTTAGTAAATTAGACAGTTGGATTAAAAGAAGGTTACGAATGTGTCTTTGGAAGAATTGGAAGAAACCCCGAACCAAAGTCAGAAATCTCATTCGTTTAAAAGTTCCATACGGAAAAGCATACGAATGGGGAAATACCCGAAAAGGATTCTGGCGCATCTCAAAAAGCCCCATATTACACAGAACCCTCGGCAATTCCTATTGGGAAAGCCAAGGGCTGAAAAGTCTGCAAGTTCGTTACGAAACTTTGCGTTATTCATCTTAATTGAACCGCCGTA
>NZ_JBNNVG010000022.1:0-78171 GCF_050280425.1 Lysinibacillus sp. NPDC093190
TAAGGCACTTCCTGTTCAAAATCGAACAAGAAGTGCCTTATTTTTATCTGAGAAAGGTTCGCTTTTATGAAAACGTAAGTTTTTCAGTGCCCTCCTTTGGTGAAAGGTCTTTTTGTATGTACAAACACTCATACTGTGTCCGATAGTGAAAAGAGAAAGAAATAGCACTCGCCAAAACCGTTCCGCATTAACGCTCGGTGTTGACATTTACACTAAAGCGCAAAAGCCCGATTATCTTTACTTATTATCAAGTAGAAAAATTACTATTAATTGAAGTTATACTTTATGGGTTGACTAATTTATGGGAGGTGAATGAGCTATTTAGTGGCTATTTTTCGTAGTCAATTCTCTTTATAGGACATCCTTATTTATTAACTTAATTCGTTCGTTACTACTTGGATAAATTCATCTCGATATTGTGATTCTAAAAAATTAACCCCTTTTTCTCTGGAAAGTTGCTGTAACTTTTGAATCTTTACTTCATCTTGTTCCATAAAGGCTTTTTCTACATATTGTAAATCTTGCAAGATATGATGTATAAATGTATCCCCTTCTCTTTTGATATCTATAGCAATAAAGTCAAAAGATAAAAATGTTTTAGTAGGGATAATAACTTTATCAAACAAATAGTTTAAAGCTTTAAATGGGACATAAGGGATACCTTTCTTATACTCATATTTCTCAATAATAGGTAAAACCTCATCAATAAATCTTTGTATTTTTTCTATATCGTAAAGCTTTGTATCTTCTAAAGCATGCTTCTCGATAATCTGCTGTATTTTTTCATATTGATTTTGTTCTAACAGTTGTTTCATATAAAGGAGCTCTTCTTTGAATTTGGATCGTTCTTTTTTACTTAATTGTCGATGATCAATAACAGCGTATTCGATTAGCTCCCAGTCTATCTCTGGACCAAAATGTGGTCCTAAAAAATACTTAAGTTCTTCAAAATCGCTCACTTCGGTAACTCCCTTTAAAATTAGTATTCTATTATTCGTGCAGTAAAAACAAGATTTGGCCTAACCGCTCATCGAACGTCGTCAGTAGAAGCTGTGTTAGGATGATTTCCCTTTATCTTTACTTAATTCCCAATTATTATTTATTTTACATAAAAAATCATTTTATAGAAACATATATTTTTATGTTTTTTTTAGTATAGTCAGTAATAAAAAGGGAGGGGTTATTTTGGAGGAAGGATATTGTGAAAAAATAATTATCTTGTTCAAGGCACATGCTAATACAGAAATGACAAAATTCATTAATGCTTATAAAAGTGCAAGTTCTCGACTAATTAAAAGAGATTTTCAACAAGTAAAAAAGAAACTTTGGAAAGAGATGTTTTGGTCCAGAAGTTTTTGCTTCTTACTAACTACTAGTGGTTCACCAATAGACATAGTAAATAAGTATATTGAAAATCAAGGTGAAACGATATGACTAAGCATAATAAAGCATATAAATTTCGTTTGTATCCAACAGAAGAACAAGCACAGCATATCTTATGCGTAAAACTTTCGGTTGTGTGCGTTTTGTGTATAACAAAATGTTGGCTGAATGTAAAGTGGTGTATGAGAAATATAAAGATGATAAAGAACAACTAAAAAAACTAAAGTTTCCAACTCAGGAAAATACAAAGCAGAGTTTGAATGGTTAAAAGAAGTTGATTCATTAGCTTTGGCAAACGCTCAATTAAACTTACAAACAGCATGAAAGAAAAAGTAACGACTAACCGAGAAGCCTCACTTCAAATAAGTTCGTAAGGGATACTAAGTGGGGGTAGTTCACAATGGGCTATTGTTATTTATTATTAAGTCAGAATGGAGCCGGTAAATCTACTTTGTCAAAATGTATAGCTAAAGATGTAAAACCTGATGGATGTTCTATTGTATTCAATGATTCGTCCTAAAATGTGCAGGAGCAATAGCGCTGTAATACTAAATTTTTACGAGTTATCAGCATCAGAAAGTTCGTGAAGTGATTGCTCTTTTTGCTACATTGACGAACAAACCGATTGATTTGGGAGAGCTATATGAAATATTAGGATTACCGACTTATAATCATATCTTGTTGAAAAATGCGTCTGGCGGTCAGCGAAAAGCAGTATCGATTTTCCTTTAACTGTCGTTTCACTTTCGGTACAAAAGACATTTGTAGCTGACGTTCGCTTGCGCTACCAAAACACTTGTAACTGCCGTTTCACTTACGTTACATAAAACACTTGTAACTGCCGTTTCACTTACGTTACATAAAACACTTGTAACTGCCGTTTCACTTACGTTACATAAAACACTTGCTGAAAGAAGTTAAATTTCTCACTGCCACAATCTTCTTGTTGTGGTATTTTTAATGAATAAAATACTATTTATTGCCCATTTTAAGGAAATATTTAGATTAATTTGGAGGTTATTGCTTTGAGGGTTTTAAAAAAGTTTCCACAGCCAAACACAATAAAAGGTCAGCTTCATCGATCACTTGTATGGATTACTTTTATTATTGGTTTATGTATTTTTATTCCAACGCTTTATATTGAATATCGGCAAACCATTCAACATCAAAATGAAGAGATGAAACATTATTTGGATGCCCAAACATATTTTTTTGAAAGCTGGTTATCAGAGCGATCCAGTGATATACATACAATAGCTAATTTAGATTTTGTAAAGGACTATAATTTTGAAAAATCGCAAACTTTTTTTCAAGATTTTAAAGAAAAAACAAATTTCACAGACTTAATATTCGTCAATAAAGAGGGCATCGTGCAAGTTGATACAGTTACCGAAAACAGTACAACAGGTGTTAGTATGGATGTAAATGACCGAAAGTATTTTCAAGTTGCTAAAAAAACGAAGCAACCGTATATAACAGATATTTTAATAAGTAAAGTTACAAAGCAGCCTATTATTGCATTTGCTTCACCGATTCTTAATGCACAACAACAATTCAATGGTGTAGTTTTTGGCGCAGTAAATTTAGACACTATCGATCAACTGCTACAAGAATCGAGAGTGGGCTTTTTAGGTCATGCTTATATTATAGATCAAGAAGGTACTATGCTCACAGAATTTAACAATAAACAACAACGGTCTTCTGGCAATTATTTAGTTGATAAGCATATCCTGAACGCAGCTTTAAAAAATACAACAAGCGGACTCGAGCTTTATAAAAACGCGAATAATAAGTGGGTTCTTGCTAAAAGTAAGCCTATAAATGAAGGGAAATGGTTTATCATATCAGAAATTGATCCGTTAGAGGCCTATAAACCATTAATCATTAGATTTTTATGGATAACCATTTGTTTAGTAGTAGGGTCATTTTTTACGATTAAAATGATGTTACATCTCTCTAAAAGAATTGAAGAACCTATCCAGCAGCTTCTTACAGGTGTTAGAAAGGTAGAACAAGGTTTTTATGATTATCAAATAAATGAACAACAGCTGGCACCTTATGCGCAAGAATTTCAGGAGCTTTGTTCGTCCTTCAATGAAATGAGCGACAAGGTGAGAAAAGATACTATCTTACTGAAGGAATTATCGATTACCTGTCAGTTGACGAAGCTGTATAATCGTCGTTTTTTAATTGAGCAGGGGGAGCTTGCTTTTCAGAAATGTTTAGAAGGACAAAACCATTGTTCATGTATAGCGATTGATATTGATTTTTTCAAAAAGGTCAATGATACATATGGACATTTAATCGGTGATGAAGTACTAAAGCACGTCGCAAACATCATTACAAATTCTGTGCGAAGAATCGATATTGTTACAAGGTATGGGGGAGAGGAGTTTGTCATTTTATCCCCAAATACTACGTTAGTGAGTGCAATAAAAATAGCGGAAAGAGTTCGGCAACATGTTGAAGATAACCCTTACCATGCGGATGATTTTGAAATCGATGTGACAGTGAGTATTGGTATCGCAGGATATGGTCATTCTAAAAATATTTCAACATTTTACGAGCTGCTTGACAGTGCGGATCAAGCGCTTTATAGTGCAAAGGAAAGCGGTCGAAACCAACTTAGAATTTATGATAATACAGGTATAGTTGATACAAGGCAAATGCTTTAAATGATAAAATTTGGAAAGTGGTAATAAAATGAAGGAAATTATACTAAGTAAATTAAAAAAAATTGAAAATGAGTATCAAGTGAAAATTTTATACGCTATAGAATCGGGTAGTCGTGCTTGGGGATTTCCTTCTAAGGATAGTGATTATGATGTTCGTTTCATATATATTCATCAACCTCAGTGGTATCTTTCAATCGACCCTCAAGGAATTGGGGCAAAGAGGGATGTCATTGAAGTGCCTATCAATGATTTGTTAGATATTAGTGGTTGGGAAATAACAAAAGCATTAAGGCTATTTCGCAAAAGTAATCCACCTCTTTTAGAATGGTTACGAAGTAATATAGTTTATGACCAACAATATTCATTTATTGACAATGTACGGTTACTAGAAAGAGAAGTATTTTATCCAAATGCAAGCTTATATCACTATTTAAATATGGCAAAAAACAATTATCGTGAGTATTTACAGGGTTCAGAAGTAAAAATAAAAAAATATTTCTATGTCCTCAGACCAATTTTAGCATGTAAATGGATCGAGAAAAACAATACGGTTCCACCCATTGATTTTCAGGACTTGTTAAATGAAATAATTACTGACGGCCCTTTAAAAACCGAAATTCAGAAACTTTTGCAGAGAAAAATGGCTGGTGAAGAACTAAATATGGAACCGCGAATTGAAAGTATTAATGAGTATTTAGATAAAGAAATAAAACATATTGAGACATACTGTAAAAATCTTCATGTTAAAGTCGATGATCCTACACAAAAATTAAATGCGTTATTTAGAAGTACATTGCAAGAAGTGTGGGGTTAATGGTGATAGAAAACTGAATAATTTTTAATTGCAAGGTCATACTAAAAAAGGTTTCACTTATGAAATCTATATTGATGAGGAGGATGGCAAATGAGTAGGTTTGAACAGTTAGACCCAAAATCTCAAAAAATCCACCGCAACTGGTCAAGGATTAAGCGCTCAAAATCTCAAGTAAATGGTGAAACGGAGATTACCCTGCATAACCGTATCTTGAGAAGTGAAGCAAAAGCCCGTCAGTTTTAATCAGCTAGAAAAGTAAGTGTCATCAAGCCCAGAAAATATTCTGGGTTTTTTTATTTTTACGGAATTGTAAAATTGACCAATTATCTTCGATTATTTGTAATTAATCCGATATAGTCTTTAACACAAATAAAGAGGGAGACATTTTTATTATGAAGATAACGTCCATACTAATACGGTAAATTTTCTTCAATCTACGAATGATCAAACTAAGCGGGAAGAATCTCAAGCAGTAAAAAAGAACAGGATGCTGTAACAATTGGGGCGGATTATGACGCACTTCTTGAAGCATTCAAGGACTATAACCAACTAGTTAAATCAATTTATTCAAATCAATCACATCTTGTACAAAAGAAAATAGAGAATTATAATGACTGGCAAGAAACAATCAAAAATACGCTGATTTCAAATCATTTTAGTCAATTAAATAAAACTGCTCTCTCTAATTTTGTTGAAGATATTATGACAAAAAATTCTTGGCTATCAAATGAATTTTTAGCGAAGGATTTAAAAAATTTCCAAAGATATCTGACTACATTAAAAAACATTAACAATTCATATAAATAAATGTGTGTCAATAGACAAAGGTTGATTTTTACTCCGAGTGAACGCTTTCCACGTGCTTGGCTTCAATCTCCTCGCTTGTATTTCAATCATCACAAAGAAAACGATTAGCACATACAGGTACCTTTGGCATGATGGCGCTTAATAAATATCGTGGTCTAGGAATTGGTAAACACTTAATTGAAAAGATACTGGGATGGGCAGAGCATAACCCTTATATTGAAAAAATTAGTCTTGGCGTATTTTCAACAAACGAAAGGGCTATTGTGCTCTATAAAAAGATGGGATTTGTTGAAGAAGGAAGAAAAATCAATGAAATAAAGCTACATGACAATGAATATATAGATGATGTTTTAATGTATAGGATTTTAGTGAAAAATTGAAGGGAAATATGCTGACATGAAAAAATATAATTTCACACTAGAATTGGCCAATCAAATTAATAATTATCAATCGATAGATGCTTTTTATACGAAAATCATGAAAACGGTGGAGCCTGCAAGTATCGGCTTCATTTATATAGAGCCTGGTGGTGTTGTTGGGATGCATGAGGCGCCTGTACCACAGTTATTTATTGTGATTCAGGGCGAAGGATGGGTTTGCGGTGAGGATCAAGAAAAAGTAATCATAAAGACAGGGGAAGGTGTTCTTTGGCAAACTGGAGAGGCACATGAATCCAGGAGTGATTCAGGCTTAACAGCACTTGTCATCCAATCCGAGCAAATCAACCTTGCATAAATTACATATAAAATGTGTAACGGAGTAAGTTATAGCTCCGTTACACTAAGTAGTTATTTTTAAGCTAAGTTTAACTGTTTTCAATAAATGACCATCAAATAACTCATCAAACTCCTCCAATTTCTTGAAGCCCTTTGCTTGATAAAAGTTCATGTTAATCGTATTTTCCTTTTCTACACAAACTAAAAGTGATGTTAAATCTGGAAGTATTTTGATACCTTCATGTAATATGGCTGTACTAATTCCTTTGCCCTGATTTTCAGGAAGTAAATATATTGAGTAAAGTTCTGCCTCACCATCTACAACATTTGAAAAATTTGCAAAGCCTACTATTGATTCTTCAAGTATAAGCAACTAAAAATAAACTATTTTCTATACGATCTAGCAATCGGTCTCTACTATAAGCAACTTGTAAAAAACGATTTTGAATCTCATGTGGGATAATTCCTTCGTATGTGTGATGCCAACTCTTTTTGGCAATTTCTTGCACAAAAATGATGTCATTCTTTTGCATGTGTCGTATAATTGATATCAATACTTTTCACCTATAGTTCCAATTTTTCTATTTATTGTAATATTAAATCACGCGAAGGGGGATGACTTCATGCAAGTTGTTGAAAAGGCATTTGGCTATATTACGAGAGAGCATGAGGGTCAGTTACAAGTGCTAGTATTTGAGCAAAATACAGAAGGAGCAGGGATTCAAATTCCTAAAGGCACGGTAGAGGAAGGGGAAACACCGCTAGAGGCAGTAACACGGGAGATGTTTGAGGAGACAGGTTTATCCTGTTTAGTAGTGAAGGGGTTAATTGCCCAGGATTATTTTAATCATCATTCAGGGCTATTACAAAAACGCTATTTTTATCATTTAACGACAAATGAAAAACGAGATTCTTGGAAGCATTGTCCGACAGGTGTTAATGAGGCATGCTTAGAGTTTTCATTTTACTGGATAACAGATGAACAAGAAGTAACATTAGCAAAGGGCCATGGAGATTATTTATATCGAGTACTAGCTCGTGTGAACAATTGATTGTTAAACATAGACATTTAATAAGTACATTTAATGAACAAAACCGCGTTTCCATCAATCGGAAACGCGGTTGTTTTGTTGTTATATAGCTTTTGCGGCAATCACTTCTAATGCCTGAGCGAAATCGGCGATCAGATCGTCAACATGCTCTAATCCTACTGAGAATCGTAATAGCCCATCAGTAATACCACGTTTTGCACGCTCCTCAGGCTCCATTGCTGCATGACTCATTTTAGCAGGGTAGGATAAAATGGATTCAACGCCACCAAGAGAGACAGCGAAAACTGGAATTTTCATCGCTTCTACTAGCGCTTTTGCAGCTTCATAGCTTGCTAGGCGGAAGGATAGTACTGCTCCTGCACTCGTAGATTGGCTATGATGAATCTCATAGCCAGGATGTGATGCAAGCCCTGGGTAGTATACTTGCTCGACAAGGGAATTTGCAGCTAAAAACTCCGCAATCTTCTGTGCCGATTCAGCAGAACGAGTAAAACGCACATCTGTTGTTTTAATATTTTGCAATAAAGTAAAGCAGTCCTGTACACCTAATATATTGCCAAATGAATTTTGGATAAAGTATAGCTCCTGACCAAGTTTTTCGTCAGCCGTTACTGTCAATCCCGCGATAATATCAGAGTGCCCAGATAAAAACTTTGTAGCACTATGAATAATAACATCAACACCTAGCTCAAGAGGACGTTGGTGTAAAGGTGTCATAAAAGTATTGTCTAAAAACGTTAAGCAATTATGCTGCTTGGCAAGTGCTACTACTCCGCGAATATCTGTGATGCCAAGTGTTGGATTTGACGGTGTTTCCATATAGAGAAGCTTTGTAGCTGGTGTAATGGCTGCTTCTACTGCCGCTAAATCTGTGAAATCAACGAAAGTATGGGAAATACCGAAGCGTGGTAAAACCTTGGAGACGAAGCGGTATGTTCCACCATAAACATCCTCTGTAATGACAATATGGTCCCCCTGAGATAATAGCATTAATGCTGCAGATACAGCGGCAATCCCAGAAGAAAATGCATGGGCTCGTACTCCGCCTTCAAGCTCAGCTATTGCTTTTTCTAATGCATCCCGCGTAGGGTTGCCAGAACGTGCATAATCATATTCGCCGAATACATCGATACTTTCCTGATGAAAAGTAGATGATAAATACATAGGCACATTGACTGCACCCTTTTTATTTTCATAGCCGTCACGGACACCTGCGTGAATTAGGCTTGTTTCAATATGCTGCTTCATTTTTAACCTCTTCTCTAAGGATATCGAATACTTGTTTTAAATCCGCAATTAAATCTTCAGCCTCTTCAACGCCAACAGAAAAGCGTAGTAATCGGTCACAAACACCACGTTCAATACGCTCCTCATAAGGCATGTCTGCATGTGTTTGAGTAGCAGGATACGTAATAAAGCTTTCAACACCACCAAGGCTTTCAGCAAAAGTAATTAGCTTTAAGTTTCGAAGGAATGGGTCAATCCACTCAGCCTTTTCCAAGCGGAATGAAAGCATGCCACCTTTTCCTGTGTATAGCACGTCTGTTACAAGCTCTTCTTCCTCTAAATATGCGGCAATTGCTTTGGCGTTCGCATCGTGCTGCTTTAATCGAAGATGCATTGTTTTTAATCCGCGAATAAGTAACCAGGAATCCATCGCACCTAAAACCATACCGCTACCATTATGAATAAAGCCAATGCGTTCTGCTAATTCAGCACCTTTTGCGACAACTAAACCAGCTAACACATCATTATGTCCACCAATATATTTAGTAGCTGAATGAATGATAATGTCTGCACCTAGTTCGATTGGACGTTGGAAATATGGTGTATAGAACGTATTATCGACAATTAACCACGCCCCATGCTTGTGAGCCAATTCCGCATATACTTGCAAATCAAATTCCTGCATGAGCGGATTTGTCGGTGTTTCAATAAATAGAGCACGCGTATTGTCGTTGATTAATGCTTCTACCTGTTCAACTGATTCAAATTTTGAGTAGACAGGCTTAATATTATATGTTTCTTCAAAGAAATTAAAAAGTCGATATGTACCACCATATAAATCATCAGGCACTACTAATTCATCACCAGGCTTAAACAATGATAGAACTAGTTGAATAGCAGCCATCCCAGAGCTACAGGCAAAGCCCGCATCTCCGCCCTCTAAATCGGCAATTCCTTCTTCTAATAGAGCACGAGTTGGATTTTTTGTACGTGCATAATCAAAACCAGTGGATTCACCGATGCCTGTATGTTTGTAAGCTGTCGATAAATGGATTGGTGGGCTGACAGCACCAGTTATAGGATCACTTAAATTCCCAAGTTGTACAAGTTTTGTTTCAATACTTCTGCTGTTTGTCATGTCGTCACTCTTTTCTTCATCATAATAAAGTGGGAGTCTATTAGACCTTCTTTTCCCCATAATCTCAATAATTGTTACCAATTTAACATGTATACTAAAGAAGAACAAGATAATTTCAGAAAATTAGCGAGATTGTTTATATTAAATCATCTAGGAATAGTAGGAGATAAGGAAGGGAAGAAAAGTAAATGAAACATGGCTAGTAATAGGTGGAACAGGAATGCTAAAGGATGTTTCTGTATGGCTTATACAGGAAGGTAATCATGTAACCGTTATCTGGAGACAGCAAAATAAAATGCAAAGATTGATAAATGAAGCTAAAAATGCTTCAAAATTAACGCCTTTATTAGTTGATTATACGAATTACAATAGTTTTAACTTCTTTCAGCGGGTGTCTAAACATCCGCTGAAAGAAGTTAAAGCCTCCGGAAGATGTCACGGAATCGGAAAGGAGTTCTTTGTGCAAGCACAAAGCCGATATCAATTATGCCGAGGCATAATTGATATCGGCTTTAATAGAGTCTTAAGAAACTCATAGGTCGTTTGATTGTATTATTGCTTGGATCCATGGCTCTGATAAAAGAGTTTGGGAGTCGCTTTTACAAGCAATTCCTCCTCCGAAAAATGTGATTTTATCATATAAAAGGAAGTAGCTCTTACTTAAATAATGACCGTACAAAAAGTTATATCCCTTCTAATATAAATTATAGAGAGGTGAAACTTGGATTTATCATACTAAACAACAACTCTTCAAGATGGCTAACAAATAGTGAAATTGCACAAGGAATTATTGATACAATAGAACAAGAAATACTGGAAAAACATGTGGGCGTTTTTGAACCATGGGATTTGCGTCCTTAAAGTTAAAAAGAATCTGCCTATTACCTCGGATAAGTCGAAGTAATTAGACAGATTCTTTTTAACTTTAATTTAAGCTTGTTCTTTTTTTAATAAATCTCGAATTTCTTTTAGAAGTTCTTCTTTAGCATCCAATTCTGGTGCTGGTTCTTCCACAACAGCCTCTTCTTTTTTACGAGTTAGCTTTGTCATAAGTCTTAATGCCATAAATATTGCAAATGCAATTATTAAAAAGTCAAGGATCGACTGTAAAAATTCGCCTAATTTAACTTTCGCATCTCCTGAGCCAAACACAAAGCTCTCTGTTAAATCAATACCACCAGTTAAGACACCGACTAATGGCATTATGATATTTGCAACTAAGGAAGTAACAATTTTACCGAAAGCACCACCAATTACTACTGCTACTGCTAGATCGACAATATTGCCTTTCATAGCAAATTCTTTAAAGTCTTTCCACAAAATAAATTCCTCCTATTATTATCCATATAAAATAGTCGAATTATATTTTACTATATTTTTCCCTTCCTTTTCAACTATTAAAGTAGTGGTAATTATATACTGAAAAATCTGCTATATAATCGAAAATTTTGGTAATATAGAAATAGAATAAAAGATTAGGTGTGACATATGACGAAAAAAAAGAAGAAAAAACCGATGCTATCGCCTTCCGCTCAATTAGGCATGATAGCTTTATTAATACCAATAGCGATAACTGTTTGTGTTTTCGCCTTTTTTGCATGGAAGGAGCTACAAACATTACCTATATTTGAAAAATTAGCACGGGAAAAAGCACTAGAAGAAATTCAACAAAATTTCGATATGAAAATTCCTGAGCAATATATTCCTATATATGTAGCAGCAGAAGAGAAATACGGCGTGCCTTGGACTTTGCTTGCAGCCCATCATCGAATTGAAACACGCTTCTCCTCAATGAAATCGCTCGTTTCACCAGCTGGGGCAGAAGGCCCTATGCAATTTATGCCTTGTACATTTGTCGGCTGGAAACATCCTTCCTGCTCGGGGTTAGGAAAAGGGGATATATCGAAAGCTGAATTAATGAATCCAGAAACCATTAAAAAATATGGTGGATATGGCGTAGATGCTAATGGAGATGGCATAGCAGATCCTTTTGATATAGAGGACGCTATATTTAGTGCCGCGAATTATTTATCGAAAAATGGTGCAGCAGATGGTCATTTAAAGGAAGCTGTTTTTAAGTACAATCACAGTGATGAATATGTTAAAAAGGTGTTACATTATTTCAATTTGTATAATGACTATCATGATGAGCTAAAGGAAGCAGTCGTTTTAAATAAAGAAAAGTAAAGTACCATCAAAAAGATTTTAAAAATATTGCTCTTCGGCAAAACGTGGGGTTGATTTCCGTTCCGACAGGGCGCTTTCTTGGGGGCGTCCGATGAGCCGCTTGGGCCAACACGAAGTTGGTCACGAAGGCGTTATCACAGGACGTGATGCTCTTAGCCTTCGTTCCCCTAATGGCTCGCTCCAGGGTCTCATCTGGGACGCTAATCCCCAAGGAGTCGCCCTGTCTCCACTCCAATCAACCACATCTCTTGGTGAGTAATTTAATTTATTTATTATTATAAAAAGGAAATTAAGTAATAGATATTTTATGTGCGAAAAGGACTCGACACACTCATGTAAAGAGCTGTCACATCAAAATATTTCCTTGATCATTTTATTTTCAAAAATATATGTAAAGAGCCATCAAAAATGATGGCTCTTTATTACATATTTAGGTTGCTTTACGCATACTTTTTAAAATAATGCTTACGATGAAGATCAGCACTACAGCACCGATTAATGCTGGGAATACGTAAAAATTACTAACTCTCCAACCCCAGTTGCCAAGAACCATACTACCGATCCAAGAACCGACAACCCCTGCAACAATATTTCCAATGATGCCGCCAGGTACATCTTTACCTAAAATAACGCCAGCTAACCAACCTAATACTCCGCCGATGATTAAATACCAAATGAAGCTAATCATTCTTTTTCATCTCCTTAAAATTAAGATATAATGGCGATTGCTTAGTTATGCCCGGAATGGAGTATATTAAACGCGTCTCGCTACTTTAGTAATTATTACAAATTCACGATAAGGTTTTTACGACTTAACAACGTTGCGTCTAATATATGTTCAAAATGACGTAATGCCCATTCATGACCTGCAGCATCAAAACTTGCAACACCATCTGCATAAACAACCGTTGAAATGCCCAAATTATAAGCATCAACTGCCACAAATATCAGTACAAACCCCAACTAAATGAATTTCTTTGATACCTCGTTCATTTAATAAAATCGATAAATTGGTTCCGGCAAATGCGCTATAGCGAGTTTTATCAAGCCACAAAACTTTATCCTTGTGAAGGTTATAAATTTCGCCAACTTGCCCAAATAAATGACGTCCTTTAGTGCCGCGAATATTATGAGGGGGAAATCGCTTTGTTTCAGGATGAAACGGATCATCTTCCTCATATAGATCATTCGCAAAAACAACAAATTCGTTTTCAGTAATAAATTTTTGAATTGTGCGTACACATTTCAAAATCCGGACGCAATTACGCCAAGACGAAATTAATCTAATAATGTTTGACCGTGCCCTCCACAAGTTAGTTTTCCATCAGAAGCGACAAAATCATACGTATAATCAGTTACCAATAAAGCCTTTTTCAACTTTTACACTCTCTTTATAGGTATAATTGCACTTTTTAACATGCCATATTTGGGCCTGTTTGTCAGAAAAATGATTCAATTTTAATATTACGAATAGTTTGAAAATTGATTTTTCTGAGAGTATAATGTGAAAAAAGGAGAGTGGTCTATATGAATATGACAGCTATGAAACGTTTAAATCGCCAAGGATTACTGATTGCAGGCTTACATCTGCTAGTATTGTTAAATTTAGCAGCGGATTTCATATTTTCCTCGTAATCTCTTAAAATAGTAGAAAGGTGAGTTACATGCTTGTCCATTATTAAAAACAACCGTGAAGGCAAATTTGATTACATGTCCACGGTTGTTTTTTATTGTCTAAAAATAATTTCTTTAACTTACAAAATGAATATCAAAGACAAAGTACAAACAAAGGAGTGATAGGATGACTACTAGATTTGATCGAGCGTTCCATGAGCTAGAACGTCCATTTGCTTGGTTGGACTTTGATGCACTGGATCATAATATTTCAACTGTACACAACGCTTGTGGAGAGAAAAATATACGTATTGCGACGAAATCAGTTCGTTCTGTGGAGATATTACGCTATTTACAAAAAAATCTACCCAATGTGACGGGATTTATGACGTTTACAGCGGCAGAAACACTATTTTTATTTCAACAGCATTTTGATGATTTATTGTTAGGATATCCGGTGATGGAAGAAGCTGCTGTTCGTCAGTTATTGCACTTTGTAAAAGCGGGGAAAACTGTCACTTTTATGGTGGATAAGCGGGAGCATGTCAAGTTTTTGGCGGAGCTAGGGCAAGAGCTAGGTATTCGTGTGCAGGTATGTATTGATATTAATGTATCCAATGATTTTAAGCTGCTTTATTTTGGTACGAAACGCTCTTCGCTTCATTCACTTGAGTCACTAACACCATTCCTCGAATATATTAAAAATCAAGCATTTATTGAGGTAGTTGGAGCAATGGGCTATGAGGCTCAAATTGCAGGAATCGGTAATCGACCAGCCAATGCTGTTAAAGGAAGACTAATTGAAGTAATGCAATTGCAAGCTAAAAAGCAAGTTACCCAGTTTCGTAGATTAGCCATTGCGCATATAAAAGCATATTTTCCAAGCTTGCACTTTGTAAATGGTGGTGGTTCAGGAAGTATGGCATACACGGCACAACAGAAGGAAGTAACAGAAATAACAGTTGGCTCTGCATTTTATGCACCAGCTTTATTTGACCAATTTACGCATCTAAGGCTGAAAAAGGCAGCTGGATTTGCTTTAAGTGTAACAAGAAAGCCTGAAAATAATATTGTTGTTTGTCATGGTGGAGGTTATACAGCATCTGGAGCAATCAGTGCTGATCGATTACCGGTATTCTATGAACCCACTTTTTTTTCATATCTTAATCTAGAAGGAGCAGGAGAAGTTCAGACACCCGTTAAGGTAAAGCGTAAAAAAGTTAACATAGGAGACACGTTATATTTTCGACATGCGAAAGCTGGTGAACTGTGTGAAAGATTTCAAAACATACATGGAATTAAAGGGGACAAGTATGTAGGAGCTTATACAACCTATAGGGGGGATGGACAATGTTTTCTATAGATAAGTGGAAAAATGGTGAGAAGTGGACAAACTGGGCTGGAAATGTCATCTCTTATCCGTCTGAGATGTACTTACCTCGATCTATTGAAGAGGTTACAAATATCGTGAAGCATACACGTGAATCAGGAAAAACGATTCGTGTCACAGGTGCAGCTCACTCCTTTAGCGCTGTTGCGATGCCTGAGCATATAGCACTTTCTCTACATAAGATGCGTGGGCTAATAGCTGTGAATGAGGAGAAGCAAGAAGCGACAATTTGGGCTGGAACGTATTTATATGAAATAGGCCCATTGCTTGCGAAGCATGGTTTTGCCCTTATAAATATGGGGGATATTCAGGAGCAAACGATTGCAGGAGCAGTGTCAACAGGTACCCATGGAACAGGTGTAACACTCGGTTCGTTATCCTCAGCTGTAACAAGATGGGGTTTTGTAGATGGTACAGGTACTTATAGGGAGCATGTGAGAGGAATGGATGATTTATCTGAAGCTTTGTATGTTTCACTAGGTATGCTGGGTGTACTTGTGAAAGTAACGATTAAGGTGATACCTCTATATAGCTTACATTATGTGAGCACAAGAGATACTTTAGAAAATGGGCTGGCGATATTTACTGAAGATATTCGACAAAACCGACATGTTGAGTGGTTTTATTTCCCTGGCAGCGAAACAATTCAAGTGAAGCGCATGAACGCTATAGCACCTGTTTATCAGAGTAATTGGGATAAGAGAATCGAAACAATGAAACTACAAATAGTAGAGAACGGTGCTTTTTTTGCGATGTCCGAGCTTTGTAAATGGAAGCCTTCGTTCAGTGCCGCTATGAGTAAATTAGCAGCAGCCAATGTTGTGGAAGGAGAGAAAACGGGGATTAGCTATGAAATTTATCCGTCCCCTCGTAGCGTCAAGTTCCAAGAAAGTGAATATGCTATTCCATTAACGCAATTTGAGGCATGTATAGAGGAAATCCACGTAACCTTTAAAAGTGGAATTTTTAATGTGCATTTTCCGTTAGAATGTCGAACGACAGCGGGAGAAGCAGGTTTTTTAAGTCCTACCCAAGGACACGAATCAGCGTTTATTGCCTTTCACATGTATAAAGGAATGCAGGAAGAGCCTTATTTTAAATGGGTCCATACGATGATGATGAAATATAAAGGACGACCACATTGGGGCAAACTAAGTCATTTAACTGCTAATTATGTACATGAGCTATACCCAGATATCGAAAAGTTTTTAGCAATTCGAAGTCAATATGATCCCGATAATGTGTTTTTAACAGGGTACTTAAGAAAAATATTTACACTGTAAGCGCTATCTCATTAAATAGCAGTTCACGCTCTTTTGAAGGATTTGTAAATATCATTGATAGATTATTGAAAAAATTAAAATTTGAACGAAATGTCGAAATATTCATCAAAGCGAGATAAAAGTGATGCTTAATCAGCATGAAAACGATTTCAAATTTTGCTGATTTTTTAAATTGTTTGGACAATTCAAAAAATACTGTTGACGAGACCTTTTTTTCGTACTATGATAACAACAATTTAACACGTTCGTTACAGCAGTTAGTTGTCTTCTAGGCGATTAACATATAAGCAAAAACGAAATAGACAGAACATTTTGTTTATAGCAACGAACATAGCAATAAAGAGGGGCGTTTAAAATGAGAAGTGACATGATTAAAGTAGGCGTAGATCGTGCGCCACATCGAAGTCTTTTATATGCAACAGGCAAAGTAAAAGCGAAAGATTTAGGCAAGCCATTTATTGGGGTTTGTAATTCTTATATCGACATTATACCAGGTCACGTTCATTTACGTACATTTGCTGATGTTGTCAAAGAGGCCATTATTGAAGCGGGTGGTATTCCGTTTGAGTTTAATACAATCGGTGTAGATGATGGTATTGCAATGGGGCACATTGGAATGCGTTATTCTTTACCAAGCCGTGAAATTATCGCAGACTCAGCTGAAACGGTTATTAATGCACACTGGTTTGATGGAGTATTCTATATTCCTAACTGTGACAAAATCACTCCTGGAATGTTAATGGCAGCAGTTCGTACTAATGTACCGTCAATTTTCGTATCTGGTGGTCCAATGGAGGCTGGTACTTCTGCTTCTGGCAAGCAACTTTCATTAACTTCAGTTTTTGAAGGTGTAGGGGCTCATAAATCAGGCAAAATGTCAGCTGAAGAGCTGTTAGATATTGAAAGCAATGCATGTCCAACATGTGGTTCATGTTCAGGAATGTTTACTGCAAACTCTATGAACTGCTTAATGGAAATGCTAGGAGTAGCTTTACCAGGTAATGGAACAATCGTCGCTACTTCTGAAGAGCGCCATAATCTTATTAAAGAGGCTGCTAAACAATTAGTCCGTATGATTAATGAGGATATCAAGCCTCGTGACATTATTACTAAAGAAGCAATTGATGATGCATTCGCACTTGATATGGCGATGGGTGGTTCGACTAATACAGTTCTCCATACATTAGCAATCGCCAATGAAGCTGAAATCGATTATAACATTGAAGATATTAATAAAGTTGCAGAGCGGGTTCCATATTTAGCGAAAATTATGCCTGCTTCAGATATTTCAATGGATGATATTAATAAAGCAGGTGGCGTTAGTGCCATTATTAATGAATTAACGTCTATTCCAGGTGCTATTCACCCAGATCGACCAACAGTTGCAGGAGTAACAATGGGTGAGCTTGTAAAGGATTACCATATTATAAATGATGAAGTTATTCGTACGAAAGACAATCCGTATAGCCCAGTTGGTGGATTATCGGTGTTATTTGGTAATATCGCGCCAGAGGGTTCTGTTATTAAAGTAGGCGCTGTAGACCCTTCTATTAAAGTATTCAGAGGCGAAGCAGTCGTCTTTGATTCACAAGAAGCAGCACAGGAAAATATCGATAACGGGACGGTAAAAGAGGGCCATGTAGTCGTCATTCGCTACGAAGGACCAAAAGGTGGCCCAGGGATGCCTGAAATGCTTGCACCAACGTCTGCGATTCAAGGACGTGGACTTGGTACAAAGGTTGCGTTAATCACAGATGGACGTTTCTCAGGTGCATCTCGTGGTATTTCAATCGGACATATTTCACCGGAGGCAGCAGAAGGCGGACCAATCGCTTTAGTAGAGAACGGTGACATTATCACAATTGATCTACCAAATCGTACAATCAATTTAGAAGTTTCAGATGAAGTATTAGCTGAACGTCGTGCAAAACTACCGGTATTTGAACCGAAAATTAAGCGCGGTTGGCTAGCAAGATATTCAAAACTAGTAACAAACGCCTCTACAGGTGGCGTTATGAAAATTTAAATAGTTAAAGCGTTGATGAGGTTAAAGGTTCTAGAGCCTTGTATCTACCAGAGAGCCGGTCGTGCTGGAAGCCGGCGATACAACTAGATCCGACATCCCCTCGGAGCGAGCTATTAAAAGCGTGTTCGCCATTAGATAGCTCCGGGCATAATCGAAAGTGCTCGTTATTAATGAATAAATAATTTATGACACCTTATTGGATGCGAATGATCTCGCATTGGTGCATAAATGCTTACATTTATTCACGAGGTAGCAATTATTTGCTATAAAAAAGGGTGGTACCATGGAAAGTCTTTTTCATCCCTACGTAAGGTAATTCTTTGCGTGTGGAGAAAAGGGCTTTTTATTTTTTTTCGAAGTTAGAAAGAGTCTGTCATCTCTTTTCAAGGAGATAACCAGCTTGTAATACTTCAATGATGCGCATTACTGATGTGAAATTGAATGATAAGAAGGAGGCATATTTGATGAGTACGAATGTTTCTATCAATGAAAAAGAAGAAATAGCAACAGCAGCAAAAGCTGAACAAACCTATCAAGCGAAAGATGGTGCTGACGTATTAGTGCAAGCACTGCATGAACAAGGTGTTGAAATTATTTTTGGTTACCCTGGTGGAGCGGTACTACCAATCTATGATGCCATGTATAAAAATCCGATTCGTCATATTTTAACTAGACATGAACAAGGTGCAATCCATGCAGCGGAAGGTTATGCACGTGTTTCCAATAAACCTGGTGTTGTTATTGCAACAAGCGGTCCGGGGGCAACAAACTTAGTAACTGGTATTGCCGATGCGATGATTGATTCCATCCCATTAGTTGTATTTACAGGTCAAGTTTCAACATCTGTGATTGGTACAGATGCTTTCCAAGAAGCGGACATTATGGGCATTACGACACCAATTACGAAGCACAATTATCAGGTGCAGGATGTTAATGATATCCCGCGTATTGTTAAAGAGGCTTTCCATATTGCAAGCACTGGTCGAAAGGGACCTGTTGTAGTGGATTTCCCGAAAAACGTTTCTCAAATGTTATTTGATGTGGAAAACCCACCACAGGCTCCTGATGAAATATATTTACCAGGTTATCAGCCAACATACAAACCAAATTATTTACAAATTCAAAAGGCTATTCAGGCGATTTCATTGGCCAAAAATCCAGTCATTTTAGCTGGAGCTGGTGTCCTCTTTGCAGATGCCAAAGAAGAGTTAACAGCATTCGCTGAAAAATACCGAATTCCAGTAGCAAACACTTTACTAGGACTTGGTTCAATCCATGGAGAGCATGAATTATTCATCGGTATGGCAGGAATGCATGGAACTGTAACAGCGAACACAGCTATTACAAAATCAGATTTATTGTTGAATATCGGAGCTCGCTTTGATGACCGTTTAACAGGTAACTTAGCAACATTTGCTCCAAATGCAACAATCATACACATCGATATTGATCCAGCGGAAATTGGAAAAAATGTTCCGACAGATATTCCAATCGTTGCAGATGCCAAAGAAGCATTAAAAGCATTATTGAAAAAAGATTTCGAGGGTCCAGTTACAACAGAATGGCTAGCATTCTTAAATAATCATGCTAAGGAATACCCATTATGGTACAGCAAGGAGCCAGGGGACAAAGAAATTTTACCGCAGGAAGCATTAGAGCTTGTGCATAAAATTACAGAAGGTGACGCAATTGTCACGACAGATGTTGGTCAGCATCAAATGTGGGCTGCGCAATATTATCGATTAAACAATGATCATGGATGGGTAACGTCTGGTGGACTTGGTACGATGGGCTTCGGTTTCCCGGCTGCAATTGGCGCCCAGTTTGCGAAGCCAGACAAAAAAGTTGTTGCCATTGTAGGTGATGCAGGATTCCAAATGACTGCGCAAGAGCTTTCTATACTACAAGAATTCAACTTACCGGTAAAAGTGGTGATTTTAAATAACAGCTGTCTAGGAATGGTACGCCAATGGCAAGAAACATTCTATGAGGAGCGTTATTCATCTTCATTAATGCCGATCCAACCAGATTTTGTTAAATTAGCTGATGCATATGATTTGAAGGGCTATCGAATTAACACAATTGATGAAGCGGAAAGTATTTTCCGCGAGGCACTACTTTCTGATGAGCCAGTGTTAATTGATTGTCGGGTTAAACAGCTTCAATGTGTTTACCCAATGGTAGCCCCAGGCAAAGGCTTACATGAAATGATTGGGGTGAAAAAGAATTGAAACGAGTAATTACAGTAACAGTGATTAACCAAAGTGGTGTCTTAAACCGTGTAACAGGTTTACTTATGAAACGTCAATTCAATATTGAATCAATCACAGTTGGTCATACTGAACAGCCAAACTTTTCGAAAATGACTTTTGTTGTAAACGTAGAGGATGAGCGTAAAATTGAGCAGCTAGTGAAGCAATTATCAAAGCAAATTGATGTGTTAAAGGTCAATGATATTACAGATAAATCAATCGTGCTACGCGAGTTAGCGCTTGTAAAGGTAATTTCACCACCAAATTTACGACTGGAAATGAATTCAATTGTTGAACCATTCCGTCCACAAATTATTGATACAGCGAAAAACGTTGTCACCTATCAAGTAGTAGGGGATCCAGATAAGATTGATGCCTTTATTGAACTAATTCGACCTTATGGTATTAAAGAATTAACGCGTACAGGGGCTACTGCATCTGTTCGTGAAACACAAAAAATCTCAAATACGCAGCTCTCTATTTTAAAATAGTTTGCATATAAAATGGATACCTTTGGATACATAGCCCTTAGTGGTTTACTAGCATCCGAAGTTTAAAAAAACAAACCAAAAATTAGGAGGAAACAAACAATGGCTACTATGTATTATGATCAAAACATCAACGAGGAAGTATTAAAAGGGAAAAAAATCGCAATCATCGGTTATGGTTCACAAGGTCATGCACATGCACTAAACCTTAAAGAATCAGGATTCGATGTAGTAGTAGGAGTTCGTCCAGGCGGATCTTTCGATGCAGCAAAAGCAGATGGATTAGATGTAAAGACTGTTGCTGAAGCAGCGCAAGAAGCAGATGTTATCCAAATCTTACTTCCGGATGAGCGTCAAAAAGCTGTATATGAAGCTGAAATTGCTCCACATCTTGAAGCAGGTAAAGCACTTATGTTTGCACACGGCTTCAACATTCACTTCGGTCAAATTACACCACCAGCAGATGTGGACGTATTCTTAGTTGCACCGAAAGGTCCAGGACACTTAGTTCGTCGTCAATTCCAAGAAGGTGCTGGTGTACCAGGCTTATTCGCAATTCATCAAGATGCAACTGGTCAAGCAAAAGATTTAGCTCTAGCTTATGGTAAAGGGATCGGTGCAGCTCGTGGCGGTTTACTTGAAACATCATTCAAAGAAGAAACTGAAACTGATTTATTCGGTGAGCAAGCAGTACTGTGCGGTGGTGCTACACAATTAGTAAGAGCAGGTTTCGAAACTTTAGTAGAAGCAGGCTACCAACCAGAATTAGCATACTTTGAAACACTTCACGAACTAAAATTAATTGTTGACCTTATGTTTGAAGGTGGTATGGCAACAATGCGTTACTCCGTATCGGATACAGCAGAGTGGGGTGACTATGTTGCAGGACCACGCATTATCGATGACTCAGTAAAAGGTCGTATGAAAGATGTATTAACAGATATCCAAGATGGTACATTCGCACGTCGTTGGATTCAAGAAAACGAAAACGGTCGTCCAGAATATACAAAATTCAAAGAAGCTGGTGCAAACCACCAAATTGAAGAAGTTGGTGCTAAATTACGTGCTATGATGCCATTCATCAACGAAGGTAAAGAAAAAGTTGTGAGAGAAGTGGCTGCAAGTGCGAAAAATTGATATTTTCGATACAACCCTTCGCGACGGCGAACAATCTGCTGGTATTAATCTAAACACCGCGGAGAAGATTGAAATCGCCAAGCAACTGGAGCGCCTAGGAGTGACAATTATTGAAGCAGGTTTTCCTGCTTCGTCACCCGGTGACTTTGAGGCGGTAAACCGTATTGCAGGAACAGTGAAAAACTCGATCGTAACAGGCTTAGCTCGCTGTGTACAAAAGGATATCGACTCAACTTGGCAAGCGATTAAAGTGGCCGAACAGCCGCACATTCATATTTTCCTAGCAACTTCCCCAATTCATATGGAATATAAGCTAAAAAAATCACCCGATCAAGTGGTAGAACAAGCAGTGGAAGCTGTAAAATATGCAAAAAAATTCTTTCCGCTTGTACAATGGTCTGCAGAAGATGCATTCCGCTCAGATCATGAATTTTTAGTACGTATTATGAATGAAGTTGTTGCGGCAGGTGCGACAACCATTAATGTACCTGACACAGTAGGATATGCATCGCCACAAGAATATGGTGCATTATTTAAATTCCTACTTGAAAACGTAAAAGGTGCGGAACGGGTAAAATTCTCTGCACATTGCCATGATGATTTAGGTATGGCAACCGCTAACACGATTGCAGCCATTGAAAATGGTGCCTCACAAGTAGAGGGAACGATTAACGGTATCGGAGAGCGCGCTGGAAATGTTGCGCTTGAAGAAATCGCAGTTGCCCTTCATATCCGTAAAGATATTTACCCTGTAGAAACAGGGATTCATTTACAAGAAATTAAGCGTACATCTCAATTAGTCAGTAAGCTCACGAATGTGGTTATTCAGCCAAATAAAGCTATTGTTGGTAAAAATGCATTTGCACACGAATCAGGTATTCACCAAGATGGTGTGTTAAAAAATCCTGAAACATATGAAATTATTTCACCTGCCCTTATTGGTGAAGGGGAGGTACCACTCGTTCTAGGTAAACACTCAGGTCGTGCAGCATTCCGTGACCGAGCAGAAACAATGGGCTTCAACCTTTCGGATGAAAAACTAAATAAAGCATTTACAGAATTTAAAAAGCTTGCTGATCGTAAAAAAGAAATTACGGAAGAAGATTTACTAACGCTTCTTACTGAGCAACAAGTTCAAATAGAAGATGTTCCACTTTACGAACTAAAGATGGTACAGGTGCAATATGGTACAGAAAATATACCAACAGCAACAGCGATTGTTTTAACACCAGAAGGTCTAGAGAAGACAGTTGTTGCAACAGGTTCAGGCTCGGTGGAAGCTATTTTCAATACGCTTGAGCAACTTGTTCAAGGAGATATTCATGTGATTGATTATCGAGTTAAGTCCGTCGGTAAGGGACGTGATGCATTAGGAGAAGCTGTAATTAATATTCGATATGATGGTATTTCAACAACCGGGCGAAACTCATCACAGGATGTTTTAGAAGCATCGGCAAAAGCTTATTTAAATGCTATCAACCGTCATTTAATACAAGCAAGCCTTCGTACACAGCCTGTAAGTTAATCAATGTCGCAAATTTTAATGGTAGTGAATTGAGTCAGCATCATTCACATCCCAAACGCAATTAGGCCAATTACGTGTAATCATAATATTGATGACCTCACCTATTAGTATAGGTGAGAGTCTTACTAAAATAGCGTAGTTCAACGCTATACAAGGAAAGGTGTTTTGACGATGGAGAAAAAAATTACAGTACTTCCTGGTGACGGAATAGGGCCAGAGGTTGTTGCTTCTGCTGTACGTGTATTACAGGTGATTGGTAAGCGATTCAACCATACATTCCATTTAGGTTATGCAACAATCGGAGGCGCTGCCATCGATCAACACAATAACCCACTACCAGATGAAACAATTGAGATGTGTGAAAATAGTGACGCGGTTTTACTAGGAGCCGTTGGTGGCCCGAAATGGGATAATAATCCACCTGAATTACGTCCAGAAAAAGGATTACTACGTATTCGCAAACACTTTGACTTATTCGCAAACTTACGTCCAGTAAAGGCGTTCCCGAGTTTACTAGATGCTTCACCATTAAAGCGTGAAGTAGCCGAAAACGTCGATTTAATGATTGTACGTGAATTAACAGGCGGCGTATACTTCGGGGAACCACGTATGCGTACTGAGAATGGCGCGATAGATACAACTGTTTACTCAACTGCAGAAGTTGAGCGTATTGTTGAAAATGCCTTTGAATTAGCACGTTTACGTGGAGGCAAATTATGCTCTGTTGATAAAGCCAATGTACTTGAAACAAGTCGTTTATGGCGCGAAGTTGTAGAAACGAAGAAAAAAGAGTATCCAGATGTGCAAGTGGAGCACAATTTAGTAGACTCAGTTGCTATGAAATTAATTACAAATCCTAGTCATTATGATGTGGTAGTTACTGAAAATATGTTTGGAGATATTTTAAGTGATGAAGCATCTGTTATTACAGGCTCTTTAGGCGTACTTCCATCTGCATCTATTCGCGGAGATAATTTCGGTCTATATGAACCAGTACATGGCTCAGCACCAGAAATTGCAGGCCAAGGTGTAGCAAATCCAGCCGCAACAATTCTTTCAGTGGCCATGATGCTACAATATTCATTTGGCTTAAAAGAAGAGGCTGCAGAAATCGAACGTGCTGTAAGTGCAGTGTTTGATGATGGCTATTTCACAGCAGATCTTGCACGTGGTGGCAGTCGTATACTATCGACGAATGAATGGACAGATAAAGTTATTAACGAGATTGATACAAGCTTTGTTTCAGAAAGCATTATGACAACATACATTTAAGAAATAGGTGAAGATAATGGGCAAAAATATAATTGAAAAGATTTGGGATAAACATGTTGTTTATCAGGAAGAGGGCAAACCGGACCTGTTATATATTGATCTCCATTTAATTCATGAAGTAACTTCTCCGCAAGCCTTTGAAGGTCTACGAATGAACGGACGTCAAGTGCGTCGTCCAGATTTAAGCTTTGCGACAATGGATCATAACGTCCCTACCAAAAATCTACCAACGATTCATGACCCAATTGCACGCAACCAAATTGAAACGTTAGCTAAAAATGCTGAAGAATTTGGAGTTGAGCTTGCAGGAATGGGGCATCCTGACCAAGGAATTGTTCACGTAATTGGACCAGAGCTAGGTTTAACTCAGCCTGGTAAAACGATTGTCTGTGGTGACTCCCATACGTCTACCCATGGTGCGTTCGGAGCGATTGCCTTCGGGATTGGTACATCTGAAGTAGAACATGTATTGTCAACACAAACTCTATGGCAAAATAAGCCGAAAACAATGGAAATTCGTGTAGAGGGTGAGCTCCCTGTAGGTGTCGCTGCAAAAGATATTATTTTAGCGATTATTTCTAAATTCGGTATTAGCGTTGGCACAGGACATATTGTGGAATTCACTGGAGAGGCTATCCATAAACTTTCTATGGAAGAACGGATGACAATTTGTAACATGTCAATCGAAGCGGGTGCAAAGGCAGGGCTAATTTCTCCTGACCAAACGACTGTTGACTATATCCGTGGACGCAAACATGCACCACAAGGAGAAAAGTTTGAGGAAGCAACAGATTATTGGTTAAGCTTAGCATCCGATGAAGATGCAACATACGATACAGTTCGAATTATTCAAGCTGAAGAAATCGAGCCAATCATCACTTGGGGAACGAATCCATCAATGGGTTCAGGTGTTTCAAGTAATGTTCCAGCACAGGCAGATTATGAGGATGAGTCAGATAAAGCTGCTCTTCGTAAAGCACTTGCCTACATGGAATTAGAAGAAGGTCAACCATTAACTTCAATCGATATCCAACACGTATTTATCGGTTCCTGCACAAATTCACGCATCAGTGATTTACGTGCAGCAGCAAATGTTATCGAAGGGCGTAAGGTACATGAAAAGGTAACAGCGATCGTTGTACCAGGCTCATATTCGACGAAAAAACAAGCAGAAGCAGAAGGATTAGATAAAATCTTTACAGATGCTGGCTTTGAATGGCGTGAGACGGGTTGCTCAATGTGTCTGGCAATGAATGATGATATCGTACCAGCGGGTGAACGCTGTGCATCAACATCAAACCGTAACTTTGAAGGACGCCAAGGAGCTGGTTCTCGTACACACTTAGTATCACCACCAATGGCAGCAGCGGCAGCAATTGCTGGTCACTTTGTGGATGTTCGTGAATTCGTAAAGGAAACTGTGTAATTTCCATTTACACGGAAGGGATGATTGCAAATGGAACCAATTAATATCGTAAAAAGTGTGATAACACCACTTGATCGCAAAAATGTCGATACAGACCAAATTATTTCGAAAGAGTTTTTAAAGCGTATTGAGCGTACAGGTTTTGGTCAGTTTTTATTTTACCATTGGCGCTTCGATGCAGAGGGCAATGAAGTAAAAGATTTTGTGTTAAACAAACCTGAATTTAAAGACTCCAAAATTTTAGTAGCACAAGATAACTTCGGCTGCGGTTCTTCACGTGAACATGCACCGTGGGCAATCTTAGATTACGGTATCAATGTAGTGATTGCACCATCTTTCGCAGATATTTTCCATAATAACTGCTTCAAAAATGGGATTTTACCAATCAAACTAACAGAAGCAGAGTGTGATGAAATTTTAGCGAAAGGCTTAGAAAATCCGTACACGATGGAAGTCAATCTTGAAGCACAAACAGTAACGGGTGAAGATGGTACAATTTATAAATTTACCATCGATCCTTACTATAAAGAAACATTGCTGAATGGTTGGGATGAAATTGCACTAACCTTTAAATACGATGAACAAATCGCTGCTTATGAAGCAAAACGTATTGCATTTTAATAGATAAGGGATTTCCTTTTGACTGAAGACAGACTATTTGTCTTCAGTTTTTTATTGCTGAGAAAAGAAATTGGTGACTCGAGGGGAAACGTTAAGGTAGTGAGGCGTACTGCTCGTGAAGAAGACAAAGCTACTCAAGTAGGAAGGAAAACTATTCAGGGAGTAGTGAGAAGTTGGGAAAATGATGTCGCGTTCTTACCAGTTCTAATATTCTTGTGTAAATGATTCAAATATTAAATATTCATTTGTCTATTTTTTGTAAAATTACACAATAAATTGATGCAATATTTTGATAAAATATAATTAGAGGTGGGAACAATTGAATAATAGCTTTACTAGAAATATAGGTCAGTTAATTAAACATCAACGAAAAAAACAGAAGATTAAACAAGATGATCTGGCAATTGGTGTTTGTACATCTTCATATTTGAGTCGTATTGAAAACGGTCTCGTGATTGCTGATGAAGCAATTTATCAATTGTTGCTACAACGATTAAACATTGATTTACATCAACATACAGAAGACCAAGAACAATTAAATGAACAGTTAGAGGTGATTTGGGAGAAAATCATTCGTCATCGTCCATTAACTTCAAAAGAATGTCAAAAGATTATTACATATCCTAAAACTGATTATATTGATGAAATACAACTTAAATATGCAATTGTTCATTGTCGTTATTTACTTTTTGAAAACAAAATGGTGGAAGCCGAAAAGTTTTTAGAAAAAATTAAGCCGTTTATTCAGTGGGAATCCAATCGCATCACGCAAATGTACATTTTAACAATCAGTAATTATTATTTACTAACGGAACAATATACAGAGCTAATTAATATGTATCATCAGTTTGACGTGAAGCATTATTCTAAAAATGGAAGAAGCTTCGAGCATGCGTATTGTTTATATAATTTAGCGTTTGCTTATAACCGAGTATATCAAAATCAGAAAGCATTAAATTATATTGAAGCAGCGAGTAATGTATTTAGTCATTATTACGCACCGTTATTTCAATTGAATCTATATTTGATGAAAGCAGTTATTTTTAATTCGCTATATCAATTTGAAAAAGCCTTTAAAGAATATGAGGCGAGCTTGGATTTAATTGAACATGTTGCAAATTTACAAACTCCAAATCAAATGAGTTCTATTTATAATAATTTAGGTTATTGCTATGAATGCCAGGAACTATTTGAACAAGCCATTGTGAATTATGAAAAATCCTTAACCTTTGAATGTCAGTCACTTACTGTTGTGAATTATATTCGAACTTTATATCGTCATAAGAACTTTAGAAAGATGGAAGAAATGATTGAACGTTATAAAGATTTATCGTTTCAAAAGAAGCATGAAGAATATCAATTTGAAGTACTTAGTTTCATATCTAATGGGAAAATTGAACAATTGCCATTAAAAGTACTAGAAGAAAAAGCATTATGTTATTTTGAACAACAAAAATATTATTCTTTAATTTTGTTTTATGCACCATTATTTGCTGAACTGTATAAAACTCTTCTGGCGTATAAACAAGCAAGTAATTGTTATGAAAGGGCATTTGTGGCAAGTGAAAGGGTTCGGATAATAATGAGTTAGTTAACATAAGGAGGGAACTATAATGAAAATCCTTCGTAAATACAGCTTGTTAATTGGGGGCTTAGGTTTTTCCAATTTAGGAAACTGGATTTACCTTGTAGCGCTAAATTTATTTGTCTGGCATTTAACAAAATCGCCTGGAGCGATGGCTGGTATCTTTATTGTTGGACCAATAGCAAGAGTATTGACGAGTTTGGTAGCTGGTTCTTTCATTGATCGTATGAACAAACGCAAGTTGATGCTTACAACTGATGTTGTACGAGGTATCATTGTTTTTTGTATGCCGTTTATGGAATCTATTTGGCTCATCTATACGCTGTTATTTTTAGCGAATATAGCGAATAGTTTCTTTGGGCCTAGTAGTACCTATTATATTACAAAGTTTGTTCCCTCTGAAGATAGACAACGATTCAACGCAATACTTGGCACGTTCAATTCAGGCTCGTTTTTAGTAGGTCCAGCATTAGCGGGACTCCTCATCATGCTTTTTAATACAGCAGTTACGATTTGGTTCAATAGCTTTACATTTTTTGTTTGTGCTATGATCATTTACTTATTACCTGACGTAGATGATGTGAAGGAAACTTCACGGCAGCGTATTACTTGGCAACTATTAAAAAGTGATTATCTAGCGGTACTAACTTTCATTCATCAAAATTCATTATTTATCACGATTTATTTATTGTTTCAAAGTGCGTTAATGATTGCATTTGCGCTTGATTCTCAGGAAGCAACATTTATTAAGCAGGATTTAGCGTTATCCGATAGTTTATATGGAGCCTTTGTCAGTAGTGCAGGAGCCGGAGCCATTTTAGGTGGGATGGTTGCCGCCAGCTTCGCCAAAAAATGGTCTACTCGATCATATATGGCTTTTGGATTGTTCCTGACAATGTTGTTTTACACAGCCTTTTATGCCTCGACATCAAGTATATTGGCATTTGTAAGTTTAGTTTTTCTAGGTTTTTGTATGGCATTTAGTAATACTGGTTATGAAACATTTTATCAGCAAAATGTACCGCCTGAAATGATGGGTCGATTCGGCAGTATTTCAACTATTTTTCAAAGTATTTTACAAATTTTTTTCACCTTACTATTAGGTCAGCTTGCAGAATTATTTACGCTTCAAATGACTGCAATTATTTTCGGTATTATAAGTATTTTATTTTCGATTTCATTATATTTTGTGCTATTTTCCCCAAAAAACTACATCGGATTAAAGGAGGAAATATTATGATTAGCTATTCGCTTCGTTGTATCATTTGTAAGGAAATATTTGAAGTTGTAGAAGGGACAAGGAAATATACACTATATAAACAAAATATGAACGGAAAATTTTCCTGTGAAGATTGTGATAGAAAAATTGAATTAGAGGCAAGGAAAGGATTATTAGGAAAACTTAATTGAAAATATGTTGGTATGAGTTTTTTTGCATTTGGATTAATGAACTATTTGGTAAGAAAATCAGTACCCCCATAATTTTCAAATGTAAATGACCTGTCTTTCTATTGTTTTCTCAGTTAAAATGGAAAAATAAGATGGAAGGTAGGTCAAAAGATGATTACAGTTATAGGTAGCATAAATATGGATTTAGTTGTACAAATGGGGGTTTTTCCAAAGCAGGGAGAAACTATACTCGGCAAGGATTTCCAAACAATCCCAGGAGGAAAAGGGGCTAATCAGGCAATTGCTGCGGCACGTCTTGGAAGTGAAGTCACAATGATGGGCTGTGTCGGCTCCGATAGTTTTGGTGAATCATTACGTACTGTTTTACAGCAAGAGCATGTTCAAACTGAAGCTATTACAAGCGTATTGGCACCTACCGGGATTGCTAATATTTTAATCTACAATAACGATAACCGTATCATAGTAGTGCCCGGGGCAAATTATGAACTAATGCCTGCGCATATAGAGGCAGCGAAAGAAATCATTCAAAAAAGTCAGATGGTAATTATGCAGCTAGAAATCCCAACGGAAACGACCGCTTATGCAATAAAACTATGTAAAGAAGCGAATGTACCTGTTTTATTAAATCCAGCACCGGCGTCTAATTTTGATGTGCAATGGATGGAGGATATTACTTATATCACACCAAATGAACCGGAGTGTGCTGAAATTTTTGGAGATGATTTTGAGCAAGTGTTAGAAAAATATCCTAATAAAATGATTATTACGTTAGGTAGTAATGGCGCACGCTATTTCGATGGTGAATATCCTATTCATGTTCCGGGCTATCTAGCAAAGGCGATAGATACAACCGGTGCAGGCGATACGTTTAACGGTGCACTCGCTTATGCTTTAGTAGAAGGGCAATCATTGGATCAGGCAGTGTATTTTGCAAATATTGCAGCTTCATTATCAGTGGAGAAATTCGGTGCACAAGGAGGAATGCCAACACTTGGAGCGGTTTACGCACGTATGGCTGGTGTTGAAGAATAAAGAGAAGACTAACTCTCTTACAAATTATAATAATAAATATATATAAATTATATTAATTCTTTTAGTCTGAATGAGTAATAATATCTGAGATAGAAGGTTTTATAGCATAAGATTTATGACCTATTTGTGACGACTGAATTTAAGTATATTGTCCTTTTTTGCCGTTATTTCTTAGTACTATGTATTAATAAAGGAATATTTTCATTTATAATAACTTTAGATACATAGGAAAAGAGGTTTTGACGATGACAAATATTGATAATGTACCGATCGAATATACAGCCTCAGCGAATAATATTTTGCCACAGCTTGTTGATCATTTGCGCCAATTACTTGGCATTATTATACAAAATACATATGTAAAAGATACAGCTAAACACTTAAATCGTATCATTCAAGATGCTAACAACGAAACAATGATTCTTATTGTTGGGAAAGAGCGTGTTGGAAAAACAACACTTGTAAATGGATTGCTAGGACGTCAGGTTTTGCCTGTTAATGATCAGCATCCAACAGGGGTAAATACGTTTTTGCGATACGGTGAACATGAAGAAATAAAGGCGTATTTTTTAGATGGTGTTGTAGCAATATTCGATATGAGCAAGTTAGAATTATTGACAACTGGCGATACTTTTGCATCTCAAATATTACGAGAACATTTAGATTACCTAGAAGTATATTTGAAAAATGATTTATTAAAATCAGTGACAATTATTGATTCTGTTTCATTGGAAGCTGGGGGAGGAGAAATGGCCTACTTCCCAGAAGCATTGATGAACCGTGTTGACGAAATCTTTTGGGTATTACGCTCTGGTTCAATGGCTATTTATCCTGAAATATTATTGATGGAAACGTTAAAAAACAAAGGTGTCGAGCCTCTTTGTGTCGTCAATGCCATAGATTCAAATGAAAATACGAAGGCGTTTATCCATGCTGAGAGAGAACGATTGGGACATTTAATCAGTGATTTTGTAGCTATCTCTGCAAGGGAAGCGATTGAGGCTAAACAGACTGATAGTGATGAGCTTTGGCAAAAAAGTCAGTACGAGCAATTAATTTCAGAAATTCACCGAGTTGCAGAAAATAGTGATAAGAAAACGTATGGCATATTAATTCGCTTCTTGCAATGGCTTGAACGATTCCACTTCGAATTAGCTGTTATTCCACAAAGAGACCCATTCCAATCTGCTGTTGAGAACATTGAAAAGTATGCAGGCGATACACAATACGAATTTTCACGCTATCAACGTGATTTAGCGATTGTGACTGAATATGAGCAAGAATACGAACAGGTTGCTAGTGTATTTAAAAATGTTCAAACATTATATCAACTTTTACAAACCATTTCTCAAAACGATTATTTTCAGGATGAAATTGTGGAAAGCTTTTCAGAAAAGGCTGTTTTTTATCAACAAATGTTACGAGAATACCGTAATATGCATAGTGAATATTTGCGTGAATATGATCGATTGGATGCTCAGCATAAAAAAATTCACGGAAAAGGCCTTATGAAAGCTATTTTTGGTCAGCATACACAAAATGGATTTTTTAAAGAACGTGTCAACAAGTTAAACGAGCAGCAAGTTGTTTGTATTGCACAATTTGAAAAAGTGCAGGAAGCGGAGGCAATAATGCTTCAGTCCATTCATTCGATACAAAGTTATCTTATGGAGTTAACGAAAAAGCGTTTGGAACGTATTGAGCAAAAAGTCCATGAGCTAAATCAACAACGTTTAAGAGAAAAGCGCCAATTAAAGTTATACTCAAATAAATTAAACGAATTTTCTTGTTTAGTTGAGGCGCAGGGCTATATTAAAGACAACATTCAACCATTTTTAATGGACGAACAAATGCCGCTGAAAGAAAAAGATATTGAAATGCTAAAAGAAACGATTAACAGTATCATAAGCATTGATCTGACGAATAATGGTCTACTTGCCCGTAGTCAGATGAACAATAAAATGGAGAGCATTGAGATTCCTTTCGATGTTCAGAAAAAATATCCATTACATACGTTAGCTTTAGCAGAAAAAGATGTAAAATCAAACGATATACCAGAAATTCCGAAAAAGTTAGATATTCAATATGAAGAATAGACGCTAAGGGAAAATGTTCTAAAAGTAATTTAAACTTTTAGGGCATTTTTTTAGTATTTTGTGATCTTTTATATAGATAACAGGAGGGTTTTTACATTTGAGGGGTCAATCATTTTTAAAGAAACGAGCAAGATATTTGGACAACATCCGTAAACGAAGAAACATTGGATGAAGCTCCAATGGCATATAAGCCGATGTCAGAAATTACATCTATTCTCGAGGAAACTGCGGATATATTAAAAGTGATTACCCCCGTTAAGCCTTATGCGCGGAAAAAATAATTCCTAATACTAGAAACTACTTGCACTCACCCTTAACTATTAACAATATATTTGTAATGGTATAAAATAGGCTTACAAAGATGAAGTGGGTGGTTTTTTGGTATCCTCAAAAGATGTAGCAAAGTATGCGGGTGTTTCTCAAACAACGGTTTCGAGAGTGTTAAATACTCCTGAACTCGTAAAGCCGAAAACAATTGAAAAAGTGATGAAGGCGATTGATGAATTAAACTATGTTCCAAATGATATTGCAAGATCGCTTGTTCAGAAGAAAACAGGGATTATTACATTGATTTCTGGCCCGTTACATAATCCTTTTTTTGTTGATACTACAACAGCAATCGTTAATTATGTTAATGCTATGGGCTATAAAGTAAATGTCTATTTTGGGACTGAAGATAATTTAGAGTCTATTTATAATTCTGTTTTGGAAACGAGGGCTGACGCGATTATTTTATCGTCTATGTTATATGAAGATGACTTATTTTATAAGCTTGAAAAATTAGGCATCCCATTTATTATGTATAATCGCAAGCATCAGGAAAATAGGCATTTTGTAGAGATTGATAATGTGGAAGCGGGTTATATAGCGACGAATCATATTTTATCTTTAGGTCATCAAGATATATGCTGGGTTGGTGGTCCTCATGAAATAAGTACTTTTTATGGAAGATACAAAGGCTTTAAAAATGCATTAAATGACAGCGCTATAGATATAAAAACAGCGACATCATTTTTTACAAATACTAACAAAGATGATATTGAACGAGTATTTGAAGAAATGCTAAAACTTCCTACGAGACCTACTGCTATTTGTGCCGCCACAGATGCAATTGCCATTGAAATATTAAACCTTTGCTTAGAGAGGGGCTTTCAAGTTCCTAAAGATTTTAATGTTATTGGCATCGATAATGTGGAGCTTAGTAAACACCATTCGATTGCCTTAACAACAGTAGGTTTAGAATCCGAAAAAAGCCTCGGATTTATTGCTATTGAAAAATTATTTGAGGTAATGGAGAGAAAAAGTACTTGCATCCAACAAACAGAATCTGTTAGACTTTTTCCAAGAAATACAACGTGTGAAAAATGAACTGATGAACATCAGTTTGTTTTTTACACCATAATGGTTACGTATTCATTTTTTATTTTCAGAAATGAATACGTAACCATTTAATGAGAGGAGTGAGTTAGGTCTTGAAAAGAGGTTTATTTATTAATGGACAATGGCAAATGACAGATGAATATATGGAGGTTCATGCTCCCTACTCAAAAGAGGTCGTAGCACAATTTGCTATGGCAACTCATGACGATGTACAGCATGCAATTGAAAGTGCTCATGCAGCAGAATCCGAAATGGCAGCCTTAACAGCATTTCAAAGAGCAGAGATTTTAGAACAATTATCTGATCTTTTTGCCGAAAATCGAGACGAGGCAGCTAGAATTATTTCACTAGAATCAGCTAAACCGTTAAAATATGCCAATGCTGAAATTGATCGAACGATTGAAACTTATAAATTTGCAGCAGAAGAAGCTAAACGACTATCTGGTGAAATGATTCCAATGGATGCATCTAAAAGTGGAGAGGGTAGATTTGGTTATACAATTCGCGAACCTTTGGGCGTTATTGCGGCCATTACACCATTTAATTTTCCGCAAAATTTAGTGGCTCATAAAGTTGGACCGGCATTAGCAGCTGGAAATACGATTGTTTTGAAACCTGCAACACAAACAGCTTTATCTGCTCATTTTCTAGCAAATCTATTGGCACAAACAAATTTACCAGCAGGTGCGTTTAACTTAGTAACTGGGCAAGGGAAACTAGTAGGGGATGCATTTTTAGCGCATCCAAAAGTGAAAATGATTACATTTACCGGGAGCCCAGCTGTAGGTATTTCTCTTCGCAATCGAGCGGGCTTAAAGAAAGTCACATTAGAACTTGGTTCGAATGCTGGTGTTATTGTTGATGAAGGGGTTCAACTAGATAAAATTATGGACCGAATTGTTATGGGGGCTTTTTCAAATCAAGGTCAAGTTTGCATCTCCCTACAGCGTATATATGTAATAGAAAAAATAATGGATGATTTTTTAGGGCAGCTAAAAGCAAAAGTAGAACGGTTAACAATAGGGGACCCACTTGATGCAACAACAGATTTAGCGATGATGATTTCAGAAACTGAGCAACAACGTGCTGTCACATGGATAGAAGAAGCGGTAGTAGAAGGTGCGAAGCTACTAACGGGTGGCAGTATTGAAAACGATATTTTACTGCCAACAGTGTTATTGAACGTATCTTCTAATAGCCGAGTATCTTGTGAGGAAATATTTGCACCTGTAGTTATTGTCAATACTGTTTCATCAGTAGAAGAAGCCATTGATGCTGTTAATGATTCAAATTATGGCTTACAGGCAGGAATATTTACACCCTCAATTGAGACGGCCTTTAAAGCTTCAAAGAAACTACAAGTCGGAGGTGTCATCATAAATGACGTTCCGACATACCGTGTGGATCAAATGCCATATGGTGGCGTTAAAGAAAGCGGAACTGGTCGTGAAGGAATCAAATATGCCATTGAGGAAATGACAGAAATGAAGCTAGTGATTTGGAATAACAATTAACTTCTTTCCAAACACCCGCTGAAAAAGAAGAACGGCCTACGCACAAAGCCGATTACGGATGCAATTATGCCGAGGCATAATTGATTCATGAATGGAGATGGTTGTAAATGAAAACAATCAAACAACACCCGAAATTGTATGTTATGGATAATGGGACAATGAGAATGGATAAAAACTTTATGATTGCCATGCATAACCCTGCAACGATTGATCATCCAAACCAGCCAAATGAATTTCTAGAGTTTCCGATTTATACAGTATTAATTGATCATCCGGAAGGAAAAATTGTTTGATACAGCATGTAACCCAAATTCAATGGGACCTGAAGGACGCTGGGGTGAATTTACTCAGAAAGCATTCCCAATTAATATGCCAGAAGAATGCTATTTACATCATCGATTAGAAGAGTTAAATGTGCGTCGAGAAGATATTAAATATGTTGTAGCTTCACATTTACATTTAGATCATGCAGGTTGTTTAGAGTTTTTTACGAATGCAACGATCATTGTACAAGAAGATGAATTCAATGGAACTTTACAAACTTACGCAAGAAATGTAAAAGAAGGCGCCTATATTTGGGGTGACGTTGATATGTGGATAAAAAACAATTTACACTGGCGCTTAATAAAACGTGGTGAGGATAATGTGAAACTTGCAGAAGGAATCCAAGTTTTGAATTTTGGTAGTGGTCATGCCTGAGGAATGCTAGGTTTGCATATTAATATGCCTGAAACGGGGGGAATTATTTTAGCTTCGGATGCCATTTACACCGCTGAAAGCTTTGGTCCACCTGTCAAGCCACCTGGAATACTATATGATTCTGTTGGCTATAATTCTACAGTTGAACGAATTAGAAGGTTAGCAAATGAAACAAATTCACAAGTTTGGTTTGGCCATGATTCTGTCCAGTTTAAATCATTTAGAAAATCGACAGAAGGCTATTATGAATAGATAGGAGTAAAACAATTATGCAAAAATTAACCTTTACACCTGTAAGTTATACAGGCTGGGGTTGTTTGAATCAGCTACTACTAGAAGTAGAAAAGCTCAAAGTAAATAATATTTTAATTATCACGGACCCATTTTTAAAAGAGTTAGGTTTAACAGATAGTATTGAAAAGCCTTTACTAGAAAAAGGGTACTCTACAACTATTTACACCGATATTGCCCCTGAGCCACCGCTCGCAATTGGTGAAAAACTAGTTGAATTTACAAGAATGCATCATTTTGATTTAGTGATTGGTTTAGGAGGTGGAAGTGCATTAGACTTAACCAAACTTGCTGCGGTTTTAGCAACACATGAAGGAAAAGTGGCAGATTACTTAAATTTAACGGGAACAAAAACTCTTGAAAATAAAGGATTACCAAAAATTTTAATTCCAACTACATCTGGAACAGGCTCAGAAGTGACAAATATTTCAGTACTGTCACTTGAAACGACGAAGGATGTTGTTACACATGATTACTTATTAGCAGATGTCGCAATTGTAGATCCTGCGTTAACGATTTCCTTACCACCAAAAGTGACTGCTGCTACAGGTGTAGATGCTTTAACACATGCAATAGAGGCCTATGTTTCTGTATATGCCAATGAAGTAACTGATGCACTTGCACTACAAGCCATAAAGTTAATTAGTGGCTCTATCCGAACTGCTGTGCATGACGGTCAAAATAAGCAGGCACGCTCGGATATGAGTTATGGCAGTTATTTGGCAGGCTTAGCCTTTTTCAATGCTGGTGTTGCAGGAGTACATGCTTTAGCTTATCCTCTTGGTGGCCAATTCCATATTGCTCATGGAGATTCCAACGCAGTATTATTACCTTATGTCATGGGCTATATTCGCCAAAGTTGCGAAAAACGAATGAAAGATATTTTAGATGCGATGGGTATTTCATCTGCGTATATATCGCAAGAAGAGGCTTCCTATAAATGTGTAGATGCATTAAAGCAACTTGTGCAGGATGTTAATATTCCGTCAACATTAAAAGGATTTAATATACCAGAATTAGCACTGGAACAACTAACAGATGATGCGACAAAGCAAACTAGAATCTTAGCACGTAGTCCGATGCCGCTTAAGCGAGAAGATATTTATACAATTTATCGTGCTGCATTTGATGGAGAGATTCGAGAACCTCAGTTACTATAAAGAAGTAAAGAGTAACGTTTACTCTGTAAAATTAAAGACAAGTGAATGTATTTAAAACAGTAATAAGTAGTAAAAAGAGACAGCGATTGCTGTCTCTTTTTCTCTTTTTTTATCTTAAAAAAATCTAATCCTCTTAATGTGAAGGGGAACATCAAAAAGAAACCTACCTACTAAAGAGTGGCTTCAGAAAATGGAATAACGAAATTACTTTATTTATTTTCAACCGAAATCTTTTTCATTAATCGCTTTAATTTATTTTCTGTATCTGTCTCCTCTACTGGTGTATAGATACTGCACCGTAAATCCATTTCACCGTGAACCTGAAGAGAAGTTAAATTAAACAGCATTTTACCTGCTTTAGCATGTCTAAATTCAATTATCATTTCTGGAGCCTTACTTACTTGACTCTCTTGCCATAAATCTTGAAATTCTGGATGTGAATGACTCATTTCTTTTATAAATTGGTTGTACCACTCATCGCCTAAATAGTGGCCATAATAGGTACGGAATATGGCAAGAAAACCTTTCGCAAAGTGTTCCCAATTAGCGGCTAAAGCTTTTAATTCTTTTCTGGTGAAAACTATACGAATCAAATTTCTTTGATCATTTGGTATTTGGTCAAAATCTAAAAAAATATGAGCAGCTGCAGGATTCCAGCCCACAATATGGCAATGTCGGTCTGTAATGATGGTAGGACAATATGTTAATTCAGCTAGTATTCGTTTTAAAGAAGGGCTAAGCTCTGTTTGATCCTTTTTTGGATTATCAATTTCCGTTTTTGTTTCTAATGCCAGGTCATATAAATAGTCTCTTTCATCATTATTTAATTGCAACGCTGTAGAAATACAATCAAGTACGATAGAAGAAACTTTTATATCTCTTCCTTGTTCTAGCCATGTGTACCAAGTAGTACTTACACCTGCTAAATGTGCAACCTCTTCTCTTCGTAGCCCAGGTGTCCTTCTCCGGGTTCCGGCAGGTAAACCAATTGACTCTGGCTTGATTTGGGCACGCTTAGCTTTTAGAAATGTCGACAAAGCCTCAAGCCTAGTTTTATCATTCATTTTTAAAACTCCTCATGAAACCAATTTTTCCTAGTGGAAATTATACCATGATAAACAATCACTTGTAATAGGATAAAAAGATTATAAAATACAATTATATTATTGATTTGGAGTGATGAAGAGTGGAAAGAGTAGTGATTACCGGTATGGGAGTAGTCTCTCCTATAGGCAATAACATCAAAACATTTTGGAACAATCTAATTAACGGCAAGTCTGGTATATCTCTTATTGATACATTTGATATTACTAATCATAAGTCAAAAATTGCAGGTATCATACGGGATTTTGATGCAGATGAAATTTTAGGAAAGATTGAAGCAAGACGTTTAGATCGCTTTTCCCAATTTGCTTTGGCCGCAGCTGACCAAGCTTGGAAAGATTCTAAATTAGATCTCGATAGTATAGATTCCGAAAGATTAGGTGTGTACGTAGGTTCAGGCATTGGGGGAATTGAAACCTTAATTGAAAATATAGATACGCTTAGACAGAAAGGACCAAGACGAGTCAGCCCTGCTCTAGTACCAGCTATGATTTCCAATGCTGCTGCAGCGCAAATTAGTATTAAATGGAATGCAATGGGACCTTCTATGTCGCCAGTTTCTGCTTGCGCAATTGGAAATACAGCTATTGGAGAAGCCTTTAGACTAATTCGTTCTGGAGAAGTTGACGTTGTGTTTGCTGGTGGAACAGAGGCAGCTGTAACAGACTTATCAATAGCAAGCTTTGGGAATGCTACAGCATTATCAACAAGAAACAATGACCCAACGAAAGCTAGTCGTCCGTTTGATAAAAACCGAGATGGATTTGTCATGTCAGAAGGAGCTGGAATTCTAATCTTAGAATCCTTATCGCATGCTTTACGTAGAGAGGCAAAAATTTATGCAGAAGTTATTGGATATGGTGCAAGTTCAGATGCACATCATATGGTAGCTACACATCCAGAAGGTAAAGGGGCGCATCTTGCAATGAGATTAGCTTTAAAAAATGCAAACATAGCTCCTGAAGAAGTAGATGTTATTAGTGCCCATGCTACAAGTACACAAGTGGGTGACATATCTGAAACATTAGCTATTAAGCAGCTGTTTGGAAAACAAGCTTATCAAATTCCAGTAACAGCAAATAAATCTATGTTTGGTCACATGTTAGGGGCAGCTGGCGGTGTGGAAGCCATTGCTTTGGCCATGAGTATAAAAGAAGGAATAGTTCCTCCAACAATTAACTTAGAAAATCCTGATCCATTATGCGATCTTGATTATGTACCATCTGTTGCTCGTAAAGTGAAAATAAATACAGGTCTATCTAACTCATTCGGATTTGGAGGTCATAACGCGTCAATTGTTTTAAAGAAATACGAGTGAATAAACTTTCTCTCTTAAATCTAACCGTTTCTTAAGGAAACGGTTAGATTTATTCCAATAAATAGTTACATGATCGAAATAATGTGCTAAGTAATTCTCGAATGTAACAGTTACAATTTCATCTGCCTCCGTTTCGATATCTAATAGCAATTCATTTTCTAGAAAATTTACTGAGTATCCTACTAACACACCATCGTGAATAGATATTGTCATTCACTTCCTCCTTAAAACTGTTGAGTTGTTTGAAAAAGAAATTAGAATTACCCATGGCAATCCCATGGTACTTTAATTAAAGCCCTTGATAGTTGAATAAGCGTTGATTGTACTTATCATTCGTTATGAAAAGAATCCCACATCATTTCCATTCGTTTAGATCGAAGTTTAAAATTGCCCCAAGTATCTTCTCCGAAATTTCAAGAAAAGCCCTCAAATGATTTATCTTTTCTTTTATATCTTCAGTAACAATAGTAAAGTCGGTAATTAACTATAAAAGCGAAATCGGAAAATACTGACAATCTTTATCGTAGTCTCTAAATTTTTTTTGGACTTGTGAACAATCATAATATCCAGAATCAAATACCTTGAAGTCATAAAAAACTAATACTGCTTCATTCGTTTCCCATTCAGTGTCAAAAGGGTTAAGAGGGTGTTCTTTTGCAAATAAGAGATCCTCAAAAGTTAAGTGAAGATTATTATTTTCAACTTTAACTTTTTCTATATAAACGGACTGCCAGGCGATATTCCTAAAACAATTTGTTGATATATATTTTGACATATCTTTCAGTCCTTTTTATCGTTAAAAAGCAACAATATTTTAAATAACAACCTCTATCTTTTATTACATAGAGGTTTGAGAATAGGCTTTAATGTACATTTAACTACTTTCAGCAAGTGTTTTTGTACCGAAAGTGTAGCAACGGGTACAGAAGTCTCCTCACTCTGTACAATTTTATGAAATGAAATTTGTTACAATTGATCAAATAGTAGAAATAAATCGAACGAAAATGTCTGCTCGACTGTCTAATAAGTAGAAGGGAATGAATGTCATGGATGAACAAGCGTTGGTGAAGCGTGCGATAGCTAGGGATGAAGATGCTTTTTTGCATCTAATAAAACAATATGAACAGACGATGTACCGTATGGCATTTGCCTATTTAAAAAATGAACATGATGCCATTGAAGCAGTACAAGAAGCTACTTATAGAAGTCTAAAAAAGATACATACCGTAAAAGAACCAGGTTATTTTGGTACGTGGCTTGTCCGAATTTTACTCAATATTTGCCATGATATGCTTGATAGAAGCAGACGTCTTGATTTACAGGAAGACATAGAAATCGGTGAGAACGCCCCCAATAACGAGCGCTTTGAAATGACAGATATCATTACAAAGCTACCGAAAGAGCAGCAAGAGCTTATTTTTCTAAAATATTTTCAAGACTATAAAAACCGAGACATCGCTATGCTCCAAAATATTCCGGAGGGAACCGTGAAATCAAGGTTACATGCGGCATTGAAAAAGCTAAAACTATATTTTACCGAGAAGGGAGAGCTGTAGATGAAACAGGTAGAAAAGCATGACTATGATATTTTTGTCAAAGAACTTGCGAAAATTGATATTCCGCATGAGCAATTAGAAGAATCGCGTAGGAAAAATATTATACGCTACCAAAAAGAAAAGCGTAATCAACAACGTACATGGAAAAGCATTGCTATTACTTGTGTGTTGCTGTTACTTTTTGTAACGTCCATCCGTGTTTCTCCAGCTTTTGCTAGTGCCATCGCAAAAATCCCAGGCTTTGCTCCACTAGTTCAGATGATTACGTATGATAAAGGGGTCAAAGATATACTCCATAATAACTATTATGAGAAACTAGGAATGTCACAAACGAAAAATGGTCTATCCTTTACACTTCAAGGAGTTATTGCTGATGAAACAGGGATGATATTACCTTATACATTTTCAGCACCATTCGATGTTCATAATTTAGAAACTAAGAAAATGGAGCTCCGTCTAAATGGTAAAGCTTTACCCGCTGGAGTAAGTTATAGCTGGTATAGCGCAAAAGAAACACCTTTGATTGAAGATAAATTTGTGGTTTCATTTCAAAATCCTATAAATTATGACAATGCTAATTTTGAATTATATATCCAATTTGCAGATGAAAAACAAACAGAGTTTACGATACCATTTTCACTTAAAAAGCCAATAGCGAAAACGAAGACCTATGTATTGAACGAAAAAATGAGTTTTGAAGGTCAGCAAATCACCATCAAGTCTGTCTCTATTTCACCGCTCCGTACAGGTATTACAATTGCTCTCGATCCACATAATGATAAGCGTATTTTAGGATTTGATGATATTCGTCTATTGGATGAAAAAGGGGAGGAGTGGACGACAATCAGTAATGGTTTGGTGGCTACAGGGACATTAAAGGATGGCGAAGAAACATTCTTTATGCAAAGTAATTATTTTAGGGAGCCTAAAAAGTTAACATTATCCATTGGAAAAGTAAAAGCATTGCCGAAAGGGCAGGATTTTATAGAGGTAGATTTTAACCAAAAGAAAGTACTATCCAAACCACTTCTCTCTGGCTTAAAAGTTCAAGTTAATAATCACATGGTAACAATAAATGTTCCAACTTCTTATGAAAATAAAAATATCAGTTTACTTGGTACAGCAATAGATGCAAATGGCGAAACTGTTTACGGTAATTCAGGAAGTTATCATAGACCTGATGAATACGTAATCGAACAAACAGAAACATATGATCTTAAAGGAGTAGTCAACCCAGTTCGCATCTATTTCTCACATTATGAAAACTTTTTAGATGGAACTCAAACGGTTGAAATTCCACTAAAATAGAGAGGAAATTCAAGAGCCGGAGTTCTTATAAGTAGTAAAAAGAGAAACGTTAGTTTTTAACGTTTCTCTTTTTTATAAAAAAACAAGTACAAACTTTAATAATGAATAAAGTACTAGGTGAAAATTGTGAATATTCTCCCTGAAAGTATTCTAAAGTGCGTAGTAAACAACAGGTAATTAGTATATAATAGATATTATTACAAAATATGGAGGATTAATGGCGAAATTAGTACTACAGATAACAAGTGTGATATTAATTGTTTCCGCTATAATTTTTGCTTTATCACAAATTCCAAGTTTAAAAGATGAAAGGGAGGACATGAAATATTGGGAAGAAGCGACTCATAAACATTATGATAATAACCTTATAGAAGACAAATATTTTGTATTAAAAGATGCTTATACCTCTCATCTTACTACAACTTTAGTATCAGCATTATCTATTGTATTAACAGGAATATTCTTTTTAGCAATTGCGAAGATTATTTCATTACTCCAAGAAATAAGTTTAAAAGTTAATAGAAAACCTCAAGAAGAGGAATTTGAGTTGTTAAATTAATCGGAGGAATAGTATGTTAGTTAATATAAATTGTCCAATTGAATTGCTTGAGTATCAGCTTTATAGAAGTAAAGAAACTGGTAAGGTTTATTGTTCATTTAGATTTAGTAATATATCAGAAAAAAGAATTAAAGGTTTTAATGCTATCATTTATTGTTTTGATCAATTTGGTGAGCCAGTTGGTTGGGAATCTAATAGCCTTGAATATAAACTTCAGTTAACTGAATCAATAGGTCCTAACCAAGCATTTGTGACAATGAAAAAATTTTATTAGATAATTTTTCACATGCAAGAAACGTAGATATAGTCATTGATAAAGTACTTTTTAGTGATGAAACTACATGGACTAAAACTGAAACAGAGCTAGAGAAAGTAGAACTAAAAGAAATTAATAACCCGAGGCAATTAACGTTTGTGAAAGCACATGAAGGAAATGATGCAAAATATTATTCACAAATATTGAATGATAAATGGACATGTGTATGTGGACGTCTTAACTTAGAGAATATGAAAACATGTAAGCGTTGCAAAAGAGAAAAAGGTCATGTTCTTTCAATTTATAGTAATGAAGAAACAATAAATGAACATATTAAACAATATGAAAAACAGGTGGAAGAGAATAAAAAGAAAGATCTATTAGAAAAAGAACGTCAACATGAAATATTAAAGAAAAAAGTAAAGAAAATCTTTAAATATAGCTCTGTGCTGATAAGTCTCTTATTGCTTATTGCTATTGTAGGTTATGGCTTTATAACAAAGTTTACATTTTCATGGGAAAATTATCTTTTATTAAAAGATAAGGATAACTCTTTAATTGAAGCAGTAAAAAGCCAAAATATGAACGATATAAATTTTTTGATTGAAAACGGGGCCAATGTTAATTTTGTAAATAGGGATGGTGAAAATTCAATAAGTGAAGCCATCAAATTACCTAATAAAAAATTAGCTATTTCCTTAATGAATAAAGGAATGGGAAGTATCAAAGTTGGAAAAGAGAAGGATACCCTTGCGCATGTTGCAGTTATCATTATATAGGTATGGGCGATAAGATTGGAATTATTTCGTTTGATTTTTCTCCTAAACACCTAAATGAAAAATGGTATAAAGATTTAGGAAAGCCATTTGTTGATGATGAAGCGCCTCTCTTTTACTTAAAAGGTACTGAACAAATATTGCTATTAAAACCGAACGAAGAAGTAGGGTTTCTTTCATATGCAGATGACAATTTTTATTATGATTACTAAAATGATTAGAATGTTATTCATAATTAAGAAATCAAATCCTATTTTTGAATAAAATTGTTATAGTAAAAAAAGCTACTAAGTTTCCAAGAACGGAGACTTAGTAGCTTTTTTGCAATATCCAAGTTAAATCTTCATTTTTATAGTTTAAATTATTTTTTATGCTTCAGCATCTGGTGTAAATGAACGTGTCGCTAATTCAGCGTCTAGCATAAAGATGGCGTTAGAGTCATTTTCTATACGTTCAATTTTACGGATTAACGTGTCGAATGTTGATTCTTCTTCCACTTGCTCGTCAATGAACCATTTTAAGAAAGCCATTGTCGCATGCTCGCGTTCATCTAAAGCGATATCCGATAAATTATAAATACGACGAGTCACTTCTTTCTCATGTGAAAGGGCAGTTTTGAATGCGTGTAAAATAGACTCGAAATGATTATCGGGGCTATCGAAGCCATGGATTGTTGCACGGTAGCCCATATCACTTAGGAAATTGTAAAATTTCATCGCATGGAAGCGCTCTTCTTCAGCCTGTACTAAAAAGAAGTTGGCAAAGCCATCATAATCTTGATCTGTGCAATATGCCGCCATCGCCATATATGTATGCGCAGAGTAAAATTCAAAATTCATTTGATCGTTAAGTACTGTGTGTAGTTTTTCAGATAACATAAAAGATTTCCTCCCTTTGCAGTAAATACCTTCTGCATCTCTTATAGTATACAGCGAAAAAAGGCTATGATGCAAAGATTAATTGATGTTCATTCTCAATTAAAAATTTAATCAAATAATTTTTTTAAACGCCAAATTACTTCTAAAAGATTGACAAATAAATTAATGAAATCTAAATAAAGATTTAAAGCCATCCCAACGACTTCAGCATCTGAAACGTGATTATGTCGGATTTGGTTAAAGTCATAGACAGTATAGAGACTAAAAAGTAGTACAGTAATTCCCGCAATAATCAATCCGACCATGTTGCTAACAGGGATAAACATAAAGATTAGTGAAAATACAATTATGACGATTAATACTGTGAATAAATAGCTTCCCCAATTGGAAATGTCTTTATTCATCATCATACCAATCAGTGCTAGTACAATGAAAATAGCTACAGTCGCTACGAAAACAAGTAAAACAAGCTGTTGCCCTAGCTCCGCAATGTAAAATTGTGTTGTCCAAAATAGTAAAATTCCCATTAAAAAGGGGATTGTATACATAATGGAATTAGCAAGTTTAAGACTTCGCACAAAGAAGGCAATGATAAGAAGTACAAAAGCAATAATAGATAGCGGCATGACAATTGAAGGAGGTAGTAATGTTGCGATGTACACTCCGACAACTGTCAATACCCACATGAAAGCAAAGTGTTTTAAAATTTTATTTAAGTTTTGATTTTTAGCATACGCCATTTAGAGGAATCCTTTCTTTTGAAAAATAACTTTTATATAGTAACATACGAGTCAAATTAGAAAAAGATTCAACCATAAAAAATTTGTATAATTATCATAATATGGGCTTGGATTCCTTCGACTGAGTGCCAAGCAAACTCGATATGGTGATACAAATATACCTGGTCCTCGCTAGGACCAGGTAATATTTTTTATATTATTTTACATTTTTTCTTTGGTTTTTCACACCAACTAAATAACCACCAAGGGCAATTCCAACTAAGACAATCCAGAAAATAGCCTTCCATAGTGTTGAGTGTGGAAATTCATGTGGAATTATACCTAGTTTTTCATGTGCTAATGTTAGAACAGCCAGCTTTACACCAACCCAACCAACGATTAAGAAGGCAGCTGTTTCAAGTGATGGAAATTGATCGAGAATTTTCACGAACCAACGGGCAGCGAAACGCATCATAATAACACCGATAATACCACCTAAAAACATCACTGTGAATTGCCCCGCATTAATGCCACCAACATCAAAATTTCCGATATGAGGTAGTGTCACTGCAATGGCAACAGCGGCTAATATTGAATCTATGGCAAAGGCAATGTCTGCAAACTCAACCTTTAGTACGGTCATCCAGAAACCAGATTGTTTTTTCGTCTCATGAACTTCCTCGGGATTTTGTGCGGCTTTTCGCGAATCATAAATATGCTTCGTTGACATAATTAATAAATAGGCAGCACCTAGAGCTTGAATTTGCCAGAAGTTAACGAGCGTTGTAATAAGAAATAGTGCAGCAAAGCGGAAAACGAATGCTCCCACTAAACCATATAGCAGTGCTTTTTGCTGTTGATTTTTTGGTAAATGCTTAACCATAACGGCCATAACAACGGCATTATCGGCAGCTAATAAACCTTCCAGTACAATTAATACGACGAGTACCCATGCGTATTCTAGTAAAATTGCCTCCAAATTTATTTCCTCCTTTATATTTAGAACAGAAATGAATGTACTGCTTTTAACGTATTCTTTGCTTTTTTAGGCAAAATAAAAAGACCCATGCCTAAAAAATAGGCAAAGGTCTTGCTAAGCTAATTAACGGTTTGTTGCACAGAATATCTGTACGTTAAAATATGCCTTCACACCCGATGGTAAATAACCATGTAATGACGAATGTGAAATCAGATGCTTTTCACATCTGCTAGCTACTCCCCTTTGACATAATTGTCAAAAGCTATTCAATTCTTTATACATGAATTATAGCATGCTGATAATCAATTGCAAATAAAATTGTCGTCAGAAATAATTTTTTGATAATTGGATAAAAATAATCCATATGAAAATAACTATTAAGACAATATCGCAGGATATATTGGAATGTAAGAATGAATAAATAAAGTCTGTCTTATTCAGATTTAATCAATAAAATTAAAATATCCTCATCAAATAGTTATGTACATTTGTGAGGATATTTTTAGATTATTCATTAATTGTTCCTGTAAATGTTTCACGGCCAGAATTTACTTGGTTCACGTCTATTTCTAATTTACTAATAGAACTAGGTGTTAATGGAATCTTCCCATCCTGCTCTAGTTTTTTCCATACTTTCACATTTTTTCGATATAGATGTTCAGAAAGGCGATAAATATCAATACCTTTTGCTAATGCTTCTTTATACGTTGTTCTAATTTCTTTCTTCACTTCTTTTATAATCTGTTTTCTTAATTCTTCTTCGGAAACATTAGTTTTGAAACCATTTAAAGTTGCATTTAATTTTACAACTACCTCGAATGTTACTTGATCATTTTTAACAAGTGGTTTGATATCTACTTTTATTTTTTCCAATGTTGTCGTTAAATAATCTGTTTCGTTATCACCTAACTTAAAAGTTATTTCACCTCTATGCGTTCTATTGTGCATCCATTGCATTCCTCTTGCAGCATCATTCTTAATAAAGCCTTTAAACCCATCTTTAGAAAGTACACCGACACCTGTTAAGGCAGTATCCTGTCCTCGTTCCTCTGCCGTTTCCCAGTTTTTATTGATGGTTACATAAGGGATACCAATTTCGTGATTTGGTTCATTTAAGCCAATAACTAAATTTCGGAAATTAACGGGCTCGACGAATGTTTCTTGATCATCTGTATCTAAAGGAGTACTAAGCTTTGACGATCTAAGAAATTTATTCAAAATCGGCGTTATTAGAAGGATGTCTTTTATAGAATCTTGTGTACAATAGGTCCATATTTGATACCTTGTTTCCCTATATAGCAACACACTGTCTATAACAGAGATGGCATTTTTATTTTTCATTGCTTCTTCAGAGAAAATAATGTAAGTCATATGCCCCCAAAACACTTTTTGGTCGATGGATCGAAATAATTTAAAAAGTGCTTCTTCCAACGTTTTTCCCTTAGATTGTCCAACCTCTGCCGGTACTGCTTGAGGATTAGAAGTTTTGGATTTTGCAACATTGGTGAAGTTAATTAATTGCAAGTATATTTCATACTGGCCATCTTTATAATCTATACCAAGGCCATCAACATAATACATTCTTTGGGGTTCGGTAACATCCAAACATCCTGAAAGAAGTAGTGAAGTAGCTAAGCATGAGAGTAAAATAATTTTTTTCTTCATTGCTTCTTCCTACTTGAGGTACGAGTGCTATCCTGTGGTGCAAGTGCTTTATTGCGCTCAGTGTAGCCCTTTGGTGATAAGCGGAAGATCGATTTTTTAATAGTTGACCAATTTAAATCTGTTGCGAGATTCATGTAAGAGTAACCATAAATTCGAATATTACATAAGTAAAGAAGTGTAAAGTAAAGTGAGATGAAAAATCCAAATAAACCAAAGAAAGCACTGGCAAGAATGAACGTAATACGCAATATACTAATGGTTGTGACAAGAGATTGGTTCACAAGAGTAAATGATGCAATTGTAGAGATCGCAATAACCACAATCATTTCTGGACTTGTCACACCTGCACGAATGGCTGCATCACCAATAATTAAACCTCCAACAACACTTATCGTACCTCCAATAACAGAAGGCAGACGTAAGCCTGCTTCTCGAAACAATTCAAACATTAGTAGCATTATTAGCATTTCGAGAGAAGAGGGGAGAGGTAGACCTGTTTTTGCTTGGACAACTGTTGCTAAAAGTTGAAATGGTAGCTGATTTTGGTGATAAGTCGTCAGAGAGAGCCAAAATGCAGGCAACAGCAAACCGATTAAAATGCCAACAATCCTCAAAAGTCGTTCTATAGAACTAAAAACGATGGGATATTCATTATCTTCAGCGGATTTTAATAATAAAAATAAATTTACAGGTGTGATGACGGCATATGCAACACCATCGACGAAAATGAGAAAACGTCCTCTAATTAGAGCCTGAATAGCATAATCCGGTCGTCCAGTGTAATCGAATTTCGGGAAAAGCTTAGAGTTTTTATTAATTCGCTCCATTAAGACATCCCCACTAAAGACAATATCTGTATCTACAGCTGCCAGTTGCTTTTTAATTCCGTGTAAAATATCCATATCGACAATATCGTCAAAATAAAGAATAGCCACGGTTGTTTTTGAACGTCTCCCTAACTCCACTTTTTCTACACAAAATGAATTCGTTGGTAAACGTTTTCGCAATAGTGCAATGTTGACGCGGATGTCTTCAATAAAGTTATCCCTTGGCCCCTTAACGAGAACCTCCATCCTCGTTTCTTCTGGATTTCGATTTGGCTTTTTAGCAATATTACTAGCATATAAAAGTTCTTCTTCTTCAAAATAAAGCAGTAGGAAACCAGTATATACAAAGGTAATGGCTTCTTCTTTATCTTTGATTTTTTGAAGAGTCGGGATGTGAAGCTGCTTTGTAATATTTTCATCAAAGGATGTTTCAGCTAGATGATCATAAAGAAATTGAACACGTCGAACAATGACTTCATTGAGCAGTTGCTGGTCTATCATTGCATCACAGGTAATGAAATGAACCTTTTTTTGATTAAATGTATATTCCTGAAATTGGATATCTGCTGATTTTTGAAATAGTTTTTTTAAGGTGTTTAGGTCTATCGCCTTCTCCTGCTGAGGCATTATGATTCACCACTTTCCATTTCTTGTTTTTTAGGTTTATCCTTTTTAGAAGACTTACCTGAAAAGAAAGCTACTAGTCCGAAAAATATTGACAAAAGAAAAAAGAAAATAAAAGTAACTGATAATATATAGTTCCCTTTCACTTTCAAAAATATGTTTTCATTTAAAATAATTAGCGGTAGACAAAGTAGAAAGAAGGGGGGAGCGATCATTTTCCATATTTGCTTAGGATCCCCGGTCATTTTCAATAAATCCACTATAATATATAAGAGGAAGCTAACACGTATAAATGTTCCAGTAAGCCATTGGTAAATAGAGAAAAAGTCAAGATGCTCAATATAGCGACCAATCGAGACTAATCCCCATTCCTCGTAGGCAGGATATCTTTGCTTTGCAGCTTCGGTTGGACCAAATTCTGCAATTGCGGCCATTAGTGGTCCTAAAGTAAGCCCCATTAAAATGAAAAGTATGATGGCAAAATGATACCAACGAAGGCGCTCTTTAAATTGATGCTGTAAAAATATAAGCATTAATAATTCAATAAAACCTGATGCTGGGAAAATCATCCCCTTTATAACGGGTTGGAATCCATGCTCAAAAAATGGACGTAATAACTCGTATTCTTTTACCTGTATATTTGTAAATGCTACAAAAAAACCAAAGACTATTACACCGAATAATACAAAGACATTTAAAATAACCATGGTTTGTAAGCTTGTTGTAACGAGAAGAAGACAAAGAATCGTATAAATAAGTAATAATATAATGACCGGTGTTTGAGGTAAAAAAGTTGTGTTTACCCATTGTAATGTTTCAACCATCGTAAAAGCAGCTAGAATGAGTAAATAAATAACTATAATATAGATGACAATTGTAGAGCCTGTTTTCCCGATTTTCCCATCTAACCAGTCTCTAATAGGTTCCTGATTCGTCTTTTTTTGAATATAAACTAAAAGAAATAGCCAGAAGAATATAATAAATGCGGCTATTATTACAGATATCCAACCATCTCTCCCTACAACGTCTAGTAGCGGAGGAATAATTGTCACGTGATTTTTTAAGCCAATGACTGTCATAGATAAGAAGATGACATGTAAAATACTTATTGAACCTACACCTTTCATATGAAAACCCTCTAACGTTAATTGATACACTTTAGCTTAGACAAAAAATGAGAGGATTATAAGCGTGACAAACTACTCTGAAAAGAAGAATCTAAAAAATACTACTTTCATGAGCTTCGTATTCCCACCTCGTTCATGAACAGTTTTTTTACAGAAAAAAGCGAGGTATTTGACGATTGAATTGTCAAATACCCCGAATTTCAGAAATATATTTTAAAGGGCAGTTGTTCTCCCACCATAAAGAAGTGAGGTGAGAGAACAACTGCCCGTAAAAGGCCGATTGGTGAAGACTAATAATCCGTGGGATAAAGAAAACCCCACGGATTATAGTTTCACTTTATTATTGTAAATGATTAATGAATATACTTAGAGCTTACAAGTTTATTTTTTAGGACATCGGATGGGATTTCGAATTCCAGTAAGCCCATATAGCCAGGTGCTACTTCATATTTATCGAAGGAGATAACAAGCTTACCTTTATCAGAAATATAGAATTGTTGATCAGCTTTAATAGCTGTAAAGCCATCAATAACCTCGTCATCAGGAAGACCTCCGCCTTTTACCCAGTACACTTTATCTGAGTCGGAAGCAGCTTGTTTACGCATTTGTTCAATAATGTTTTCGCTGATCGTTTTAATATAACTATCGTCTTTAAATAGCATTGGTAGTGTAATTAAAATTTCATTTTGTTTATCAATTGTATCGTAGTGCATAGTTGTAGAAGACGATGCAACTGTATTGACAGTATAACGACCAATCGACAAGATTTGGTCATTATCTGTTTTTACGTCAAAGCCACTATCTACGCCTAAATGGCCGCCACCGTTAGCCTTTAAATCACCAACTTCGGCAACAAAGTCATTATAAAGAGCTTTGCCTTCTGAACGGTATTTCTCATTTAAAGTATCAGCAAGCTTTTTATTTTCTAGGTTTTCGATAGCAGGTACTTTTATGTCAGCATCATATGTGTCATCTGTTACTTTATATTCAGTCCATGTTAAAACTTTTACGACACTACCAACAACAGGAATATCTGAAAGTGTTCGTGCCATTGCAGGACTGACATTTAAACCAGCTGTAAAAAGTATTGCAGCCGCTGCAGTTCCAAGTAACCATTGTGGTGTTCGGTTTTTTCTCTTCTTTTTGCCTTGCTTTAGTGCGTTTTCAACCACAAAATCTAACTCCTTTGGAATGGGTACCTCATTATATTGTTTTTCTAATTCTTTTAATTTTTCATCCATGTGCTGTTTCTCCCTTCGCATCTTGCAATTGTATTTTCAAGAGCTTTAACGCTTTATAAAGACGCGATTTAGCGGTACTCAGCTTAATGTTAAGGATATTGGCAACATCAGCGAGTTTTAAATCTTCAAAATAATGTAAAATGACAACTTCACGATACATTAGAGGTAATTCATCTAGCGCATGCTCTAAATCAACGTTTTCGTAGACATCCTCTTGCGCAGGTGTTAAATATTGCAATGTTTCATCGTCTGTCACCTGTAAGCGTTTATGCTTACGTAAAAAATCAATGGATGTACGTACGACGATTTTGTAAAACCAGCTTTTCATATATTCGACATTTTCTAGTCGATCGAGAGAAAGCATTGCTTTTTGAATACTGTCTTGTACAACATCAAGTGCGTCCTGTTCATTTTTCGTATAGCTATACGCGAGCAAATAAAAACGTTCTTTCTGTTCACGAATAAACTGGACAAATATCTCTTCATGTTGAAATGCATTTCTTGTTTTCATGTCCAAAGAAGCTCCTTTTTAACATTTTCAAATTGTATACAACTACTAGACGTGTAAAAGGGGAAAAAAAGTTGATAGCATAAAAAACTTATCTTATTTTGTTAACATCCAAGACAAGTAATAGGTATATGTTAATTTATCCCTCATTATCGAGCAGTAAGTCTCTCACCATAAAATTTAAGCGAAATCGAAGAAGTAAGGTGGGAGAACACCTACTCGTAAAAACCTGATTGGTGAAGACTAATAATCAGTGGGAATGAAGAAACCTCCACTGATTAAAGTTTCACTTTATTTTGGTGAAAAACATAGCAAATTATATCCCTTTTACAATTGCTAAGAAAGGGGAAAGAATTAGAAATAATATTGCACGGGTGTTATTTGGAGCAGGAGGAAGAGCATCTGAATAGGTGGAATAGCAATCGAAGAAAATATCCTTAAACTTATTTGACTGCAACGAAACTTTTCCTAAGAATTTTAGGCAAAGAAAAGGCTAAAAGGGAGTGGAATATTTAAATCTATACTCAAATCGAGAATCGACTATTTTGATTGTAAAGTAGTGTCACACTAAAACAACATATATAAACCAAATTAAGCGATGCAATCAATATAATTGCACCGCTTAATTTGGTTATTAAAGATATTACAAATCAATCATGAAAAATAGTCATATGTATTTTTTAAAAGTAATAGAATTGTCACAACGATAAATAAATTACGTACATACCCACTACCACGTTTAATGGCAAATTTAGAACCAACAATAGCTCCAGCAATTTGCGCAAGTCCCATTGGTAAACCATAGGCATAATTTATTTGCCCTAAGTATATAAACATAAGAAGGGCGGCGATATTACTTCCGAAATTCAAAAACTTGGCATTTCCTGCGGATTTTAAAAAGTCGAAACCCACAATTAAAAAGGCAAACAGTAGAAACGAGCCTGTCCCTGGCCCTAAAAAGCCATCATAGAAGCCGATTAAGGTAATGATCACCACGAAAAATGCGTAACGTTTAGGTGTCAATTTTTTATAGGTAGAAACGCTACCCCAGTCTTTTTTGAAAATAGTATAAATTGCCACAGCTGCTAGCATGACAAGCATAAGCGGCTTTAGAACGCTGGGATCCATAAGATGGACAATCCATGCACCAATCATTGAACCTATAAAAACAAAAGGGAACAATTTATAAACGGCTTTAATATTCAATTTTCCAGATCGATAAAATGTTATGGTGCTCGTTAATGACCCCATAGTGCCCGCTAACTTATTGGTAGCCACAGCTGCAGATGGTGGAAGACCAACAAACATAAGAGCTGGTAATGAAATAAGTCCGCCGCCTCCTACAACAGAATCAATAAATGCAGCTAGAAAGCCAAAAAAAATAAGAATGAGTAAAATGTTTACATCTAAATCAAAAGGCACGCTAGGTCATCTCTTTTCTATAATAATAATCTGATAGTAGCGAAATGAAATCTCGCTGTAAATAGCTTAAATAGTATTTCTCTATTGATTTCGAGAATTTAATCTTTTTTTAAAATTTCAAAATTCTACAAAAATCAAAAATATTCTACTTTGTGTATATATTTTAATGTATTATGTAGGTGATAGTGTTTTTTGCGTAAAGGGGACGTGATGACATTTGAGTTTAGGAAATCATGTAAGAGTATTTATTTGTGTTGTGTTTATGGGGCTACTTGTCGCATATGTGTATAATGCCAAAAGAGATATAACTGATAATGAGTATATCGATACAGTAAAAGAAGGGTATTTGGGGAATTTTTCAGAAGTATCTGTTCGTAATGCATTTAATTATGCATTTTTTGAACCATATTGGCGATATTATCAGGCAAAAACAGGTGAGCATGTTGTCGAATTATCAGGTGATATTACATTTGAAGGTGAGAAAGGGCATGCCATTTTACAGTTCGTAGTGGATGAACAAACAAAGAAATTTACAGCCTATGCGATGAAATTTAATGATGTCGTATTGAGTCCCGTACAAAACCGGCTGCTTATTGGCATGGTTTATGAAACATGGCATTCAAAGCGGCTCGCCTATGAGTAAGGTCTTTTCCTTTGTAAAAAGAACTTCCTATATTACAGTAGAGAGGAGTGCTAAGAGACAGAGAGGGTGTTTTCAATGAGATTAAGTATTTTAGATCAAATGCCTATACCAAAAGGTCATACAGCTGAGGAAGCCTTTCAGCGTACAGAACAAATAGCGCTCTTAGGTGAAGAGCTTGGCTATCATCGTATGTGGTTAGCAGAGCACCATAATAGTCATTCACTGGCAAGTTCAGCTCCCGAAGTTACAGCAGCTTTCTTAGCAGCGAAAACAAAACGTCTTCGTATTGGTACTGGTGGCGTTATGATGATGCACTATTCTCCATATAAGCTGGCAGAGGTTTTTAAAACACTAAGTGGCTTGGCACCAAATCGTATTGATTTTGGCGTCGGTAGAGCCCCTGGTGGCGACCATGCCTCTATTTATGCGCTAGCAGAGGGAAGAAGACAACGTTTTACAGAGCAATACGATAAGCTCGAAATAATTTTAAAACTGATGAATAATCAAAAAACAGGCGAAGATGTCTATGATCAAGTGATAGCGGCACCAGTTAATATCCAATTACCTGAGGCTTGGTTACTTGGGTCTAGTGGTCAAAGTGCTATGCAGGCAGGGCGATTAGGTGTGGGTTATTCATATGCACAGTTTTTCACTGGCAATATGTCAAAGGATATATTTGATACGTATAGAGATTACTTTATACCTTCCTATTACATGGAGAAGCCACAAATTATCGTTACTTATGCGGCGACAGTTGCAGATACGCTAGAGGAAGCGGAATATTTGGCAAAGCCGATTGATATTACACGTCTTCATCTCATGAAAGGACAAATCATTCAAGCGATGTCGCCTGAGGAAGCAAAAGATTATCCACTTACGGAGTTGGATAAAATGACAATTGCCAATAATCGAAAAGCCAATCTTGTCGGAACTCCTAAGGAAATCGCTGAATTTTTAGTAGCAGAGCAAGAGCATTATGGATTTGACGAAGTAATGCTAAACTGCAATCAATACGCTCTAGAAAGTCGCATGAATACTTATAAGCTACTTGCAAAGGAATTAATATGAACCACACAGCTTTAGCGGCGGAGTACTTATGCAAAACCTACTAAACAACAAGAGTAGCTTCGAATTTGCTAGCGAAAAACCACTATGAATCATGTAAAAAGAATGGAATTATTAGATATAACAGATAGGAAATTGAAAGAATAAAAAGTTTAAATTTACCTTGTGAATAAGTACTAAAATCATTAAAAGAGAATTGGCAAGTTTAAATGACTCCTACTGATCGAATGGTGAAGAAAATGATCTCACGTACTAAAGTAGTAAAGGTATAGATAATTTTTCTATCTATCACTTTTTCACAAAATTGAAGCTTCCTAATGCTCGGATATTTAGTAGCGTATTATTGTTAAGGTAAAAGTATCATAAATCCTATAAAAAATGAGGCTGGGACAAAAGTGTTTCAGCCAACAAAAATACCGAACTATCCAATGAAACGCTCATGAAGTGTTTCGAAATAGTTCGGTTTTTCTATTTATCGTGTTTTGTTAATTTAGAGATTATTCGCCTTTATGAAGGAACCTTTTAGTTATGTCCCAGCCTCATTTTTTCTTTTACACTCTAGCAGAGCCACTAACAAACTTCGTATCTTTATAATACATATTTTTAACAAGAACGTTAGGACCTAAGCACTTTACTGCTGGACAGTGACAGTTTAGAGATTTCGCTAAATCTGTTGCCATCCATTTATCAAAAATCGCTGGTAACTCGTCGTTCGCAATATTGCCAAGTGCAGGTGTGTCGCCAAAGTCTGTTACAATGACATCACCTGTAAAGATATTGACATTTAAGCGAGAGCGACCATCTGGATCATTACGCATCGTAACGTTTTTTTCTTCTCTTAGTCGTTTTAGAAGCTTTTGATCTTTTTCATTCATACTACATGGATAAAAAGGTAGCGTACCAAATAGCATCCAAGTGTTTTCATCTCGAACATCAAGTAGATGATGAATCGCCTCACGAGTTTCTTCAAGTGATAAAGACGTAAGGGCACTTGCAAAATCTGAAGGGTACATCGGATGCACTTCGTGGCGTGCACATTTCATTTCGTTGATGATTTGGTTATGGATATGCTCTAAGTACGGTAAAGTTTTTTTGTTTAACATTGTTTCCGCCGATACCATTACACCGTGTTCTGCTAGCATTTTTGAGTTATCAATCATACGTTGGAACAAAGCTGCACGTTGTTCATAAGTCGGTTTTCGCTCCATCATGGCAAAGCCTGTTTCGACGAATTCATCGATAGTACCCCAGTTATGTGAAATATGTAGTACATCTAAATACGGTGCAATCAGTAAATAACGTTCGGGCTCCAATGTTAGGTTGGAATTAATTTGTGTTCGCACGCCTCGTTTATGCGCATATTTCAATAAAGGTAATACATAGTTTTGAACGGATTTCTTAGACATCATCGGTTCTCCACCAGTAATCGAGATTGTTTTAAGTTGTGGAATTTCATCGAGACGCTTTATGATTAGCTCAATTGGTAATGCATCTGGATCTTTAGTTTGTAATGTATAGCCGACAGCGCAGTGTGAACAGCGCATATTACAAAGAGTCGTTGTTGTGAACTCTATATTAGATAGGGTCATATGCCCATGTTGTTCAACATCTAAATACGCTTCCCATGGATCAAAGGCAGGCGTAATTTTTTGTAGGGTCTTCATAATTGGTACATCTTCCTTTCTAGCATTCTATTGTCTCATATTCGCTGATAATTTCAAATATGAAATTATCGAAAGGGCTATTTTTAGGCAAGATGATCATATTTATTACACATTGAAGGAATATCTTTCACACCTTTCCTTAAATGATATTTCTTAAAATTCTGTTAAGTGGATGAATGGGTAAATTTACTGTTATTTTTCTAAAAAAACGTTATGATAGAAGGAGCAAATTGGTAATACAGCACCAAAGAAAGTAGGAAATGACATGACTAAGTATGAAACATTATTGTTTGACGTGGATGACACATTATTAGATTTTGACTTAGCTGAAAATGCAGCACTTGACCGTTTATTTAAACAGGAAAATATTGCAGTAACCGGAGCGATGATTGCTCGTTATAAAGAGATTAATGAATCTATGTGGCGTGCTTTTGAACGTGGTGAGGTGTCTAAAGATGCACTACATAACACTCGATTTTCGATTGCTTTAAAAGAATTCGGCTTTGAAGTAGATGGAGAGTATTTTGAAGCGATTTTTCAAAAATATTTGAAAGAGGCACATCATTATGTAGACGGTGCCTACGAAGTAATTGAACAGCTTGCAGATAGCTATGAGTTATATGTCGTTTCAAATGGTAAAACAATTACTCAAAATAAACGACTAGAGGATGCGAATTTAGCACAATTTTTCAATGGCGTTTTTATCTCGGAGCAAACAGGCTATCAAAAACCAATGCCAGCTTTTTTCGATTATGTTTTTGGACGTATCGATAATATAAATAAGGATAAAACCATGATTATTGGTGATTCCTTAACATCTGATGTTAAAGGCGGACTACAAGCCGGAATTGATACATGCTGGTTTAATATACGTAATATTGAAAATACAAGTGATATTCAACCACATTTTGAAATTAAAAAGCTTCATGATTTACATTTATTGTTAGATAATAAAGTAACAATTTTGTAAGTACATGTTTGAACTACGCTTCAACTGTTCATAAGACTGAACAATTGAAGTGTAGTTTTTTGGGTAGAACAATTCTCTAAATATACTATATTTTTGGATAGTTAAATCCAGTATGATAGTGGTAGATGAAAAGAAGGGAGAAACAAGATGAAAGGGAAAATCTCAAAGGGTGTATTGGTAGGGTTGTTAGGCATATCATTGGTCATTCCAATGCAAGCACATGCTTATCAAGAGCCAACCAGTTATGTACATATGAAAACGCCAAATATGACGGTGTACTCTGCATATGGTGCCACAATTAATGCATCAGAAAAAGGGGATATTTTTAGTATTAAAGCTAATATTGTTAATAACCGTCAGCCCTTAGAAGTGGAAATTTTTAAAAATGGTCAGGACGGGGTCTTAAAGCAAGTTGTTAAAAAAGGCGTATTGGAGCCGGTTGCTTATCGAGATCTAAAGGACCGAGTAATTGCAACGATTCACAATAATGCAGAATTAAAATTTGATAATTCACAGTCAAATTATTTTCGTGATATAGGTAGATCAGCGTATAGTTCGTATATTACTACTTTATCGAAGCGGGGTATTGTTCAAGGTAAAACAGCGGATAATTTTGGTGTCAATGATTCCTTAACACGTGCTCAGGTTAGTGCACTATTAGTTCGTGCATTCAGCTTTCAACAAATACCGACAAAACAATTTAAAGACATTGATGTCAAAAAATCTTGGTATAGTGGTTATGTTGGCGCCTTACATTCTTTAGGAATTATAAACGGTAAATCGCCAACTACATTTGATCCCAATGGAAAAATTACACGCCAACAGGCAATTTTAATGCTTGGTCGAACATTAGAAGCTATTGATTATGTTCCAGAAAAGGAATATGTGATCTTACCTTATCAGGATGGCTACTATCTTCAGGGGGAAGCATTGCGTCATACTGAGACTTTGTATGCAATCGGTGCTCTAGACTACAATACAAATCTATTACCAAATCAATTTATTACCCGCGGAGAGTTTGCTAAAATGTTAGCGGTGACTTTGAGCGTGGCTGGAAGATTGTAATTAAATAAAATTAGCTGAGCATAAAAACGTCTCTGCTTTTTTGTTGGGGTATAGAACTTCCGATGCAACGGAGCGAACGTCAGAGAAAGCTACAACATTGTGCTCATGTATAAAAATCTATAGAACGGGCAAAACCTTTTATGAGACTAGTTTCCATGAAAGGGGAAAATACAATGAATACTGTTTTAACTGTAAAAAAACGCGATAAAGGGCGTCAATCATCATTAACTCTACTTAGACAGAACGGTGCTATTCCGGGCGTTGTATATGGCTATCAAATGGAATCGACAGCGGTATCACTGGATGCCAGACAATTTGCAAAAATATTAGCTCAATTCGGCAATAAAAATGTCTTTCAATTAGATGTAGACGGTAAGCGGGTCAACGCAGTATTAACAGAAGTACAACGCTGTGCGTTAAAGGGCAATGTAAAGCATGTAGATTTTAAGTCCATTAATATGGCAGAGGAACTAGAGGTCGATATTCCAGTAACGGTTAGCGGTCATGCTATTGGGGTTGCAGATGGTGGATTCCTATTACAGCCTAATCGTGAAGTTCGCATCAAAGTAAATCCAACAGAAATCCCTGAAACAATAGAGGTTGATGTGACTGATGTAGCCATCGGGACATCACTTTATGTAGGAGATATTCGCGGAAAGTTTACCTTTGAAATTTTACAAGAGGATGATTATACATTAGTGACGATTACGCCGCCTGCTGCTGAAAATGTGCAGGAGGACACAGTAGATGGAACCCCTGAAGTAATCGAGGCTACTGGGAAAAATACAGAGGAATCGTAAAAAGAAAAAAGCTACATCATTCCATCAGATTTGCCTAATGGATGATGTAGTTTTTATTATGTGTTTTAACAGATTTTTTAGATTTTATTTATATAAATAGGTTTACTGCATTCAATACTCTAGTTTTGTATAATGGAGAGAGAAAGGGTGTGATAATATGATAGAACAATTTTTGACTTCGTATTTTGTCAAAAATGGGGAACACCTTGAAGTACCTCCAAAATATATTTCAGATACAATTAAGCAGTATACGGTAGCAAAACAAACTGCACGAACGTATCGCAATGTATCATTTTTAAAGGTAGGGCAACTAACAAAAACAAAGCCATCACAAGAGCTTATAAATTATAAATTTACAAAAAATGCAAAGCGAAAGCTAACAGAAGACTTTTCTACAATTCAAAGCTGGATTAAGGAAGGGTGGATTATAGAAGAAATTGTCTTCGCACAAGATGGACGTACCGCAAAAGCAATCCATTACCGAATTGGACCAAGTTTAAAGTACTATTTTGATGCACAGAACGAGCAGCAGACGCAAAGGTTAGAAAATTTTGCATTGCAGCTGCAAAAAAGTGCTGACATACAACCAATAAAAGAACTCCAACAAGCTGTGCATCAATTAAATGAATTTGTAGCAATGCCAATCGAAAAATTGGCACATACGACAAAATTATTATCCCATTGGTCGATTGAAAAACGATTACGTTTTTTACACTTTTCAATCGGCTTTTTCCAATTGGCAAATGAAGGAGTACTGTTTGATTTTAAAGAAATAGGTGCAACGCTTTTTGATAAGATTGGAGGCTCAAAAGTTTTCGACCGTGAGCAAAAAGAATTTATCGAGGAGCTAGAACGTGTATTCTCTGTACAGACAAGCGATTGCGGATTAATTAGTTTAGGGAAAATTACACCAGTCTTTTTTACGGGTGAGTTAACAGGGACATTTAGCTATTATCAACAAGGTGTTATTCATGCATTAACCGATGATGCCATTTTAAAGGATACGTATAAAACAGATGCGAGCGTTATTTGGCTTGTCGAAAATAGAGCAATCCTTACACGAATGGCAAAGGAAACGAGCTTTTTACAGCGTACTAATTCCTTTATTTTATGTTTAGATGGTCAAATAAGGTCTGCGCATAAAATGTTGATTCGTCAGCTAGTCGCCACACAAACTGTGATTATTTGGACAGATTTTGATGTTGCAGGCTTAACTATAGCTATGCATGCAGTACAAATGATTAATACACCGTATAAAATCATTGCTAGGGATAATCAGACTTTTTCTGATATCGAAGCCTATAAAAAGTGGCTACTTGGTGAACTTGAAATAGCTGAACACGAACAAGAGCAGCAATTAGGAGATGTAGAACAATGGATGAAATGGATACAGTAAAGCGTGCACCAATCTCTATTTTTAACGTTGAATCAAACACAGCTGAGCTTAAAACATCAATGCGTGATATTGCCTCATTGGCTGGTGTATTAAACGAGCTTGGGAGTCAGCAAATTTATGAGTCACCGCTTGAAATTTTGCGCTTTCTGAATACGATTCAGCTTTTATATGAGGAATCTTTAGGCCTAGCAGACGTGATTGAGGATACAGAAATATTGTATTATCGCTATCGCAATACATATATCGACGATGCACCACCAACCATTAAGCAACTTGATCACTTAATTTACATTTTGGCACGAAATAGCTGGCTCACGAAGCAAACGCGTCAAATAAAATTATTAGATCGTGGTAAACGGATGATGGATGCACTTATTCGTCTTGCGAATGATTCATTAGCCTATTATTTACAGGATGATATTGGACGTTCGCTCTTCCAAGCACGACGAGATGCGGAGCTTAGTGCAGCCTATGATGATAATGGAATCTCAGGGGGCAATAAAATTGCATCTATGATTCACAATGTTGAAGATGCAATTCAAAAATTGGAACTTCGTCAATTGGAATTTTTTGCTGATCGAAATGCTTTACCTCAGCTTGAAATTATCCATCAGCTAATGCAGGAACTTGAAATAAAAATGCAAAAGCGACTTAGTCAGTTCCAAACAGTAGAAGAGAGCTTAGTGATGAGTGAATTAGTACAACGTGGGACAGCCGTTTTATCAAAGGGAACAGCCCTTAGTCTAGGAATGCTTACGAAATATATTCGCTTTGTAACGATGCAGGATACGCCTCTCTCAGATTCGATTTCACCAGAAAAGATACGTACATTTATAGTGAATATGTACAACCCACCAATCGATTCGAATATCCCAAATACGTACGATTTATTTAGTTTTATGGAGCAGGCACAGTATGAGGATGAGGAACTTGACGGTATTTGGATGCCAATTAAATTTGCGGCTCCAATAGGTGGACAAGATATTGATGAAGCTATTCACTATTTAGAAACCTATGAGCCAAAAGTAAATGATCCAATTGAGACTGAGGAGGAAATCGACTTTGAAGAAACAGTTGTTGAAGGTGAATCCGTTCAACAATTGTTTGAAGATGCAGCTTGGCAAATGACGAAGGCGATTATTAATACGGATGTAATCGAACACTATTTAGACGTACATGGCGAAAGTGAACTAGAGGAAGTAATAATTGAATCCAGCTCTGATGAATGGGGAGACGCAATTCGATCACTTTTAGCTGTATCAGCTTTAACGAGTAAACAAAAGGTGAATATGAAAGAAGTATCGGATACAAAACAATTCGATAAACGATGGGAGTGGATAGAAGATGACGACAGACGATTTACATTACAACGACATAAACGCACAACTCGCAACAATGAGTAATTTACGTGCCTATTTATCTGCGGAGGAAGAGCTAGCATTCATGCGGCTATTATTTTCATCTTCTGCAAGTGTACTAGGCAGTAATTACGGTTTAAGACGTAAGGATTTAGAAAAGCTATTAAACATAAAAAATGATGACATGGCTTTTTATTCTTTTATCGAACGTGTAAATGCAGCAGTGCATCGCTACTTTCGTGTAATTTATGATGAAAAAAGAACGCGCGTGATCGTGATGATGCGAGTTTCTGCCAAGGATGCAAAATCAACATTAAGCAAAGAGGCACTTGCCATTTTACTATATATGTTTTATCAGCAGGAAGTTCTAAATCATGAATATACATTAGTACAGCAAATATTAACAGATTTCGGTCATGAGCTGTTAAATGCGAGTGCTAAATTACTAAAAAACATCGATCAACTGAAAAAAATCGGTGCATTAGAAGAAAATGACATTTCAAAAAATGAAAAAGCTTACTCGTTAACAGCGATTGGTGTTCATATGTTTTCAGATTCATTTTTACGGAGAACTGCCGAATTTGCCCAATCTACACAGTTAAATAAAGAAGAAGTATTGAAATTTTTCAAACGCTATAATCTGTATATTCGGGAGGATGCACTATGATTCCCTATCGTCTGCAGTTCAGTGGTATACGTGACTATAAACCAACGCGCATTTTATTTGGTCAAGCTAATGATCATATCCTAATCACGGGTCCAAATGGCACAGGAAAATCAACTATATCATTTTGTATGGGAGCGGTACTATATTCGTCAAAAATTGATTTAGAGGGCTTGCGATCAAATAATTTACCAAGCCATGAAAAATGGAGAGCGATGGTGGAGCTAACCTTTAAAAATGAAGGGCCATCTCGAATTGATGCAGCACCTTTTGTTTCATTTCGTTTAATGATTGAGCAGGATGCAAATCGAGGTGCATTACAGCGAGAATATCATGTTCTAACTGGAGAAACAGAGGACGCATTGACTGTAAGCGATATTTATCGTTCAGGTGATGCAAACCAACGTAATTTTACAACATATAAAGAAGATTTACAGTTTAAATATAAAATTGATTCAGATTTATTTTATTTAATTTGGTATCAGCAAGAAGTGAATCAATTTGCTGTGATGGCGCCAGAAGAGCGTTTTCGTCGATTTAGTGAAATGCATAATATTACTGAAATCCAGCAGTCTTGGGAAACGGCAATTGAAGGTGTTAAAGAACTGGAACAAGAACTGATAGCTGCAAAGACAGTTGTTAAGCAGGCTGAATTTAATTTGAAAATAGCAAAAGAAGAATTTGATCGTTTGAAAAATAACAAGGCCCGTCTATATGAAGCAGGAAAAGCGCATATCGTCTATACCATGTCACTTGTGCAATTATACAACAATCAAAAGCTAGAACTTGTAGAAAAACAACTAAAGCAAACGGACATTCGTCAAGATACAGAGGAAAAAATTGTACAAATAAAGAAACAAATCGAAAAAGCAAAACTCTTATTACAAGAGCTTAATAAAAAGCAACTGCTAATGGATGAGGAAAAGCGATCAAAATCAACATTGCTTGAACAGTTATCCAACAAACGAGAGACCTTGATTGTGACAGAGCAGGAATTAAAGGATCAACTTGTTCATACAGAGGAACAGCGTAAACAGCTTCGATTTACAGAGGATGTAACAAAAGCAAAATTCAATGATGCACAGCAAGAACTAGTTATTATTGAACAGCAATATAAACAATTACAGCAGCAATTAACAAATTTGACTATGCAAAAGGATGAGCTGAATGAAACTCGATTAACCCTTAAATGGGAGCTAGAACAAATTGAAAAAGAGGAACAGGAAGCAATCGCACTTCTAGCAGAGCATACGAGTTCCCACCAAGTACAACAAAAAATTACACATCTTGAAGAGCAAATTCAAGATTATTATAAGAAAAAAGTTTCCTTAGAGCAGGCACTTGAAGATACAACAATTGAAATTACACAACGTGAAAACAATCAAATATATTCAGCTCGTCAATTAGCGGGCTTACAACAATTCAAGCAACGAGATATCTCGGCTTATACATTCCGAGATTTAGTTACGTTAGCTGAAGGTGCCACAATAGAACATGAAAATCGTTTGAATTCAATTAAATACACCATTTTTTATGATGCAAAAGAGAAAGTAGCGTTTAATGATTTGTATCATGTGTCGTTACGTTCCATTGTACCAGAACGTTTTACAACTAGTTTACCAGCGCAAAAACTAGTTATTCGACAAGGAATATCGGAAAAAGAACAAAATTTTGCCGTAAAAGCATTATGGTGGGCGCAGCAATTTTTCGAGATCCAAGTGCAAAAAAAAATCCAAGGTGAATTATTAGTGGACGAGCACGGCTATCGAGGTGCGCAAGAAAAAAATACAGTTATTTTAAATGATAAAATGCTGACAGAGCAGTTAAACACAATGCGTCAATTAAGAACTCAACTTGAAACAACGTTATCAGTAGCGACAACACAATTTAAAGAAAACCAAATTAATTTGCAAAAGCTAAATAGTATTATTAAGGATGTACAGAAGGCAGAAGCAAGTGTTGTAGATGCTGAATTTAAGCATCATAAGCTACAATACAAAATAAAACTAGACGAACAGTTTACTGAGCTTCAGAAACATGAAATCCAGATGACAGCAGTACTCCAAAACGAGCAAGGAAAAAAAATAGGTATCCAATTTGAATTAGAAAAGCTAAAAACTGAGTTAGATATTTATGAGCAGCTTGGAGTTTTAAAGAAGGTTCAAGAACAACTTACAGAAACGAAATTAAAGTTAAAAGACATGAATGATACTATTGATGAGACGAATAGCAAACTTAATCAATTAAAGGATGAGAGCTATAAACTCCATGATGTTTGTAGACAGAAGGAAAGTGATATTCGATCGCTTGAGCGTGATTTTACGGATGCAGAAAATGAAGTGCAAGGTACGAAGAAGCTGCTTGTCAAATATCAGGAAGAATTTGAAGTGGCAGAAGCCTCCATTTTACAAGAACAGCTTCGTTTGGAAGAGCTAGCAACAATTATTCCAGATATTTTTGCTGAAGTACAAGAAGAGGCTCTAGTATTAAATAACACTGTGACAAAGTTGAAAAATGATAATACTACAGCCCGTATCAACTTTGAAAATGCACGAGTAGAAGATGTGAATCCAGAGGCAGAGCGTAATTATATTGCAGTAAAAGATGACTTTAACATAAAAAAAGAGACAGTAGATCAGACACAGGAATACTTAGAAATCCACAGAAATCGAGCATTAGAAAATGAGAATCGTCTTGAAACAACCATCAATATGAATGTTCTTAAAATTAACAATTTATTTACGAAATATATGGATGAATTCCAATTTGAAGGAAAAATTGAATATGAACGTTTTGAAGATAAAAAAGGTCGTACGATTTTTAAATTGTATATTAAAGCACGAAAAATTGGACATAGTGGTCGTTTAGAGGATGTTGGTACAAAGGCCAGACATGGTAAGCTTGGAAAAGGTGTGTCAGGCGGAGAAGAGTCATTAAGCTCACTATTATTTGCACTTGCGTTACTACAAAATTTAAATACTTCACCGAGCTTCATCGTCCTAGATGAATTTGATAGTGCATTAGATGAAGAACGGAAAGAAAAAGTGTTTGATTTATATGTAAACGAATTACAACGAAAGCTTATTATTTTATCTCCGAAGGCTCACGATGACCAATATTACAATAAATTTTCAACTGTTGTTGTCGTCGAGCATGACTCAGCAGTACCGATTAGTCGTACAAAAACGATTCGATTGCTCCCGTATTAGATGAGAAGCTAAGAATATATGAAAAAAGGGGCCGATTTACTTCTGTAAATTGGCTCCATTTCAAGATAAGTTCAATGTAGTATAAAATTTTGATAAAAGCGTTACCTTCTTTACCGAACTGAATCTAAAAAAGACAATGCATATTGACTCCATTGCCTGTAAAAGCTTACTTGATGAAAACTAAATCCAGTAGTTAATGAAGAAAACCTCACTGATTAAAGCTCCCCTTTATATTACAGCGCTTTTCACGCCAGTCAATCTCATAAATAATTTTTCGTTAAAAGTTAAAGCAAATTGTACAATTGGCCCAAGTCCAAAAGCCATTAGAGCCGTTCCAACCCCAATAGGTCCGCCAAGTAAAAAACCAAGTATAGCCACAGTTACTTCCATAGTTGTTCGAGAGCGTGTGACACTCCAGCCAAGCTTATGGACCATTAGAAGCATTAATGTATCACGAGGACCAATGCCTAAGTTCGCCACCATATACATACCGCAGCCCCAGCCAAGTAATACTAAGCCAGATACATAAGAAAATAGCTGCATCCAAAAACCATCTATATCTGGAAGCCAATAGTTAAAAATATCAATAAAAATACCTGCTAAAAACATATCTATAAATGTACCAGGCAGTGGAAACTTCTTCGTTACTACCATATCAAATGCTAAAATGGCTAGTCCGATGAGAATTGACCAAGTACCAATCGTTAATCCAAATGTTTTAACTAGCCCGATATGTAACACATCCCACGAACCAACACCAAAAACTTGACCTTTAATCGTCAACGTTATACCTAAGGATAAAACCAAAATGCCTGTAAAGAAGAACAGACACCGTGTGAAAAATGCTTGCTTCATCATTAAAACCCTCATTCTAAAAATTCATGTTGTCTAACAAATTATTATAGCAATAGATTTTAAAATAAGCCGAAGATTGTCATTTCATACTTTTCAAAAAATACGGTTAGGTTTGCTAAATAAGGACAAAATATAAGGAAATCAGAAAGGATGAGATAACATGACCTCTGTACGAGATGAAATATTAGAAGTTTTAAATCGAGAAAAAATAGGAACGATGGCAACAGTTGAGAATGGTAAACCGTTCTCACGTTATATGACATTCCAACATGAAGATTTTGTATTGTACACAGTAACGAATAAACATTCTGAAAAAATGGAGGAGCTTCGTAAAAACCCATATACACATATATTATATGGATACGAAAATAGAGGCTTTGGTGATACGTATGTTGAAATTGAAGGAAAGCTAACAGAAATTCTAGAGGAAGGAATAAAAAATAAGTTAGCTGAGTTTTTTACAAGTATTTTCGTTGGTAATCAAGATGAAATGATTACACTAAAAATCGAGCCAATTCGTATGCGCTTGATGAATAAAAAAGGGGAGCCACCTAAAGTACTCGAATTTACAAACGACCATTAAGATGTGGTCGTTTTTTGATGATTTATTGAAAATGGGGAAAATATTCTTTGTTAAATGATAAATCTTTACTTGAATTTAGGCGAGTATTCATGCATGATAATTCAAAAAGAAAACAGGAGTGCAGAGAATGACAAACAAACTACAACAGCTTGCACAAAATATTTTAACATCGCAAGGAAAAATTGAGGCGGATTTTATATTGCGTAATGCACAAATTGCCGATGTTTTTACATTGACGTGGAAAAAAGCAGATATAGTCGTTAACAATGGGCAAATTGTGGCGCTCGATACAATGAATAGATTTAAAGCTAAAAAAGAAGAGGATGCCGCAGGAAAATATGTTGTACCAGGTCTGATTGATGGACATATACATATTGAGTCGTCGATGCTAACACCTGCAGAATTTAGCCGTATATTGATTCCGCATGGCATCACAACAGTCATTACAGATCCTCATGAAATTGCAAATGTTGCAGGTGCGGAGGGCATTCAGTTTATGCTAGACGATGCCAAAAAAGAAGATATGGATATCTTCGTTATGTTGCCATCTAGTGTACCTGGCACTCATTTTGAAAATGCAGGAGCAACGCTGACAGCAGCAGATTTAGAGCCGTTTTTAAAGCACGATGATGTTCGAGGTTTAGCGGAGGTCATGGATTTTCCCGCTGTTTTAAATGGAGAAGTAGGCATGCTTGAAAAAATTCTCCTTTCACAACAGGCTAATCTAGTGGTTGATGGGCATTGTGCGGGCTTAAATAGTCATCAAATTACGGGCTATCGTGCAGCTGGTATCCATACAGATCATGAATGTGTAACGGCACAAGAGGCTACTGATCGAGTAGAGCAAGGGATGTATGTACTAATTCGTGAAGGCTCAGCAGCAAAAAATTTACGTGATCTATTGCCTGCTGTCAATGTAACAAATGCTCGCCGTTTTGGCTTTTGTACCGATGATAAATACGTTGACGAGCTAATGAATGAAGGTAGCATTAACTTCGATGTGGCAATGGCCATTGAGGAAGGGATGGAGCCGTTGCAGGCCATTCAACTTGCTACTGTTAATACAGCTGAGTGTTATCGTTTATATGATCGAGGAGTTTTAGCGCCAGGCTATAAGGCTGATTTTGTACTAATCGAAAACATCGACAATATGCGTGCAAAAGCAGTTTGGAAAAATGGTGAAAAGGTTGCTGAAAACGGTGCTATGTTAACGAATCGCACTGAATCTAATGTACCTGCACATATCCATCGCTCTGTACATTTACCGCAAGTAACGAAGGATATGCTCAGCATTCCTTTCCAAAAAGGTACGAAGGCGAATGTAATGGAAATTATACCGAATCAGCTTATTACGAACCATTTGGTAATAGATGTACCTGTGAAAGATGGTGTATTTGTACCGTCAGTTGAACAGGATTTACTAAAGCTAGCCGTTATTGAGCGTCATCACAATTTGCATACGACAGGTCTTGGGATTGTGAAGGGCTTTGGTTTACGAAAAGGGGCAGTGGCCACTACTGTAGCTCATGATTCGCATAATGCATTAGTAGTAGGCACGAATGATGAAGATATGCTACTTGCTCTGTCACGCATTCAAGAAATTCAAGGCGGCTTTGTCATAGTAGCTGATGGTGAGATTTTAGCGGAAATGCCATTAACAATTGGAGGCTTAATGACTGATGCACCAGCTGATGAAGCCAAAAAGCAATTAGCAAGTTTGCATAATGCCCTACACGAGCTCAATCCAACACTAGATTTCCATTTTTTATTGACGTTTTCATTTGTTGCTTTACCTGTTATTCCTGCTTTAAAGTTGACAGATACAGGGTTATTTGATGTTACAACATTCCAGCATATTCCGGTAGAAGCGGAAATTTAACATTAGATTATGTATTATGGCACATTAAATGGGGGTTGTTTCTGTCCCAGATTACTCACTTTCGCAAAAAACACAGCTTGTGCTGTCATTACGCTTTCGCACAGATAAAACATTGTTGCTGAAGTTTCGTTTTTATCACTATAAATAAGACTAACATGTCAAAAGAACATGCTAAGTGAAATGGTTGATTGGAGTGGAGACTGAGCGACTCCTTGGGGATTAGCGATAGAGGAACGAAGGCTAAAACCATCACATCCTTTGATAACGCCTTCGTGACCAACATCGTGTTGGCCCGAAACCCTGGAGCGAGCAACGCGAGTGAAGCGGCTCATCGGACGCCCCAGGAAAGCGCTCAGTCGGAACGGAAATCAACCCCTCGTTTTGCCGAAGGGCATACTATAAGGACACCAATTCTCACCATGATTTCCTCGACCATTTTGTTTTCAACATTATGAAACGACCTAAAAGATTAGCCTCTTTCAGGTCGTTTTTTTATATGGGATAGATACGTGCTTTTAACTTCTTATTTAATAAAGATGCCTGCATTAGTGCTTGTTCATCATGAATAATTTCACCAGGTTTGTTTGCTTCTCCGATAATATACGAGGAGAACGGCATCTTTAAGAAATCAAAAATATATTGGAATTGTTGAATCATTGGTAGGCCCTTTATATATGGGTCGTCTCCACCGACAGCAAGAACGATGGCCTCGGTAGTTTGTAGTTTTTCTTTTAGCTGTGGAAACCGCTCATCTCGAATAGCTTGACTAAGTCGATCCACCATGTTCTTCATGATTCCCGACATGCTGTACCAATATATCGGTGTTGCAAAAATAACGATATCACTTCTTAAAAATGCATGGATAATTTGATCATATTCATCATCTACAAACTGAAAGCCATTGTCATCATGGCGTAAATCGTGAATGGACTCAATCGTTAAATTTTTTAGATCTATTTTTACATGATTTATGCCATCTAATACATAATCAGCTAATTGTTCACTATTACTATTGGCTCTAGAGCTACCAATAAAAGCGGTAATGTTCATAAGAACCCTCCTCTATCCTTCAGGCTATAACTAGTGTAAACTTATATTTATTATCGATAAAGCTGAATGTTTCGATGAAATATATCGAAAAAAACGATTTAGAGGTGGGGAAGATGGATCTTAAACAGCTGCAAACGTTTTTAACAGCTTCAGAAACGTTAAGTTTTACGCAGACTGCACAGCTACTAGATTATGCACAGTCAAGTATTACAGCACAAATTAAATCGCTTGAAGAAGAGCTTGGCGTAGTCCTTTTTGAGAGGCTTGGAAAACGCATTACCCTTACAGAGGAGGGCAAGCGATTACAACAATATGCCCAAAAAATGCTAGATTTAAATGGGGAGATGAAAAAAGCTGTATTAAATGAACAAGCACAAGCGGTGTTAAAGATAGGTGCACAGGAAAGTCAATGTGTGTACCGTCTTCCGAGTATTTTACAACAATTTCAGAAAGCCCATCCACAAGTAAAAATCATTTTTAAGCCTGTACATACAACGGAAATCGCCAAAGATTTATTGCAGTCTGGCAATCTGGATATAGCGTTTATTACAGATGCATATAAGGAAACACCCATGTTACATCGGGAGCGACTTATTCGAGAGCAATTAGTATTTGTCAGTGCATCTACTAATAGCAACGTGGAGAGAGAGGTAATTTCTGTACAGCAACTTTCAAATGAAACGATGCTTTTGACGGAAAGCGGTTGCTCCTACCGTAATCAATTGGAAGTACAGCTACAGCAGGAAGGTACGCTACCAATACAAATGATTGAATTTGCAAGTATTGAAGCCATTAAGCAATGTGTGATGGCAGGCTTAGGTATTTCATTCTTACCCAAAATGGTGGTGGAGAAGGAGTTAGAAAACCATAGTTTAAAAGAACTGACGACATCCATGAATTTAGCAGATATTTTTACGGATATCGCTTGGCATAAGGATAAACACATATCTCCGCATCTCGCTGATTTTATAGAGATTGCCATGAAGATGTATAAAAAGTTTTAAGAGCATATTTGTTTCTATAATAAAAACTGTACCATTTTGATCGATCTTTTATAAAAATGGATTCTTTTAGTTTGCTGTTAAATAAGGCTGAGCAAATGTCTTTTCTAAAAGCTGTTTTCTCAAAGATTGTTGCTGTTAAAACAAAAAGGCAGATTTAACCTACAAAACATCTAGAATAAATTCTGTCTTTTTGTTTTGATATTTCGTGAATCGAAAGTTTAACTAAAGCACCCTTCGTTTAAGTGCAATAGTTCACAATCTTTTTGATTTAGTGGGTTCCAGCATAGCAGTACATTAGAGCAAAGATAAAAATAAAAGTTAAGACTGCTCCTAAAACATTTTCGTTATGAGTGCTTTTTCCATTCTTTAACTTCTTCAAAAAAGTAGTGAAATTTAAAAACCATAAAACTCCTAATAACGGTACGACAAGCCAAAGCATAAATAACATAAATTAGTCCTCTCCTTCCCATTTACAAAATCTTATTCAACAAAACTGCCCCGTTAGCGACATAAGGATACTCGGCCTTTTTAAATTCATTTGAGGACTCCTTTAATGATTGCGTACATATATAAATCATCAAACCTTCCACAAGTATATTCATAATGCCTCAATAAACCTTCTCTATTAAATCCCTGGGTTAGCGCTTTCTTCTCGGAGTGGCATTAACTTTGAAGTAGTATCTGTATTTATTTCAATGATATATTTCCTGAAGAGGTTTCCAGCTGCACTTTATAATTTCCGGTCCCAGACGTTCCTTTTGTTTCTTTTTTGCTTTGTTGTTTATCATTTAATACAATGCCGACTGAACGTCTTCCGCTGTTGGATTTGAGAAGGAGCGTGGCATCGGGTTCATCCTCATTGAATGAAATGTCCACATTTCCACTTGTTGTAGTAACGTGAACCTCACTATGAAAGTCAAGGAAGTCAAGTTTTACGTTACCACTGCTACCATTAACTTGGAGATCGTGCGTTTGCAGATCCTTACCACCTACGTTACCAGAAGAGCCATTAACAATGATTTCCCCTTTGAATTCAGTAGGAATTCGAACTTCCAAATGTGGCATCCGGTCGATTTTAAACAGACGACTTATATCATTTTTTAATCGAATCGTTAATTTTTGTTTCCCTTTTTCCATTACAATTCCCGGACCATTGTCGTATAAAAGTAAGTATGCTTCCAATTCATCTATATCCGCTGATACTACATCTATATTGATGCTTCCATTCTCTATATAAATGCTATCTATATCTTTAAGGGAAGCCATTTGAATGTCTTCGCTTTCCTCCCCTCCCGCACAGGCACTTAAAAACATTATAGTAAGAATAACCGACATAACCATACAGTATTTCTTCATTTTCACCACTCCTCTCTTTGGATACCATTATAGAAGGTGACCCCTCGTCAGTTTCAAGGTTTCTATAAATTAATTAATAAAAGTCTAAAAAAACCTTGAAGCTTACGTTACGTCATTTTGTATACTGTTAAGTAACTACTTTTTTGCAATATCTAAATAAATTAGAAAAATAAGGAGGATTAGATGAAACAGGGAGATATAATTATTTATGGATGTGTCATTATAGGTGCTGGTGTTGGACTGGCTCTGGATCATGCATTCCCTGGTGTACTGATTGGCTTGGGAGCAGGGTACTTACTTAAAACTCTTTTTAGTAAAGAAGAATAAAAGTGGAATGAATAAAACAGTTGTTAACGATAAGGTATTAACGTACAGAAAGGTGGTTTATCAGTTGATACACATTAACAAGATGGGAGAGCTGACTGGTGTTACAGTAAGAACACTACGTCACTACGATAAAATCGGATTATTAAAACCAACATCCAAAACAGAAGGTGGTCATCGTTTATATACGAATAATGAAATAAAAAAACTACAGCAGATTCAATTTTTAAAAAAGATTGGATTTCGCTTAAATGAGATTAAGAAAATGCTCGCTTCCAGTGAGTGGGATTGGTCGGATAGTCTAAAGAGTCAATTATCTTTTGTAATAAAAGAACAGGAAAACTTAAAGAAAATAGAGCAGTCCTTACGGGAATTGATACATGGAATTGCTATAGAAGGTGAAGAAAACTGGATTGCGATTCAGAAGATCATGCAATTATCCAGTAAAGATAAAGAAATACAGCAGAACTATAGAGAATCTGTATTTAAAGAAAAAGAAATAAAGCTATGGAAAAAGGTTCCCAATATGACAAGTGACAGTTCCGATTCACTGGAATGGATTGCTCTGATAGGTCAGTTTAAGCGTTATATTAAGGACGGTCCAAAATCAACCAAAGTTCAAAATATCATTAGAAGAATGGATGAAAAGCGTTTAGAGGAATTTGATGGTGAAGATGAATTTTTAGATAAGCTATGGGAAATAAGGATGTCGCAAAAGCAGTCAGAGAAACTGGGATTATATCCGATTGATCAGGATGTACTTGAGTTGTTGAACCAGGCATATGTATTTTTTATGGCTGAAAAGAATAATCCTCAACCGGAGTAAGGGGGGAAGAATGGTGAGTACAGAACTACTTCTCCTGATAGGGGGTTTGGCTTTACTAGATACGTTAAGCCCTGCCACATTAGGGGTAACGGTGTATCTACTTTTAACAGATAAAGAGAAACTTACTAAACGTTTATTGATTTATTTATTGACGGTTGCAGGATTTTATTTTGCTGTTGGAGTTTCACTCATGTTAGGATTAGGTTTTTTGCTTGAGATTATTTCTGGCGTATTTCAAAATCGAATTGTAAGCTGGATAGTCTTTATTATTGGAGCAATGTTGTTCATCGCAAGTTTTTATGTTCCAACAAAGAAAAATTCAGACCTGCCTTCTCCAAAATCAAAAAGCATTCTTTCAATTGTGGCTCTGGGATTCACTACTTCATTAATTGAAGTAGGTACGGCATTCCCTTATTTTGCAGCAATTGGAATAATGACTACTTCTAATCTATCATGGATGGAATGGTCTTCTATTTTAGCTGGATACAATTTTATCATGGTGATGCCTTCCCTCTTGCTGTTTCTCTTTTATCTCCTGTTTGGTCGGAGGATGCAAAAACCTCTTAAGAAACTTCGAGTGAAAATAGCTAATAATACAGGGTCAGCCCTTTCTTGGATAATGTGTATTGTTGGAATCATCCTAATTTTCAATAGTCTGGATTACTTGTAGAGCGTTTGAAAAAAATCCTCTTGAAGTAAAATATTATCTACATCGTACTGTAGGTTTTTAACATTGTCTACTTAAAGGGGATAATACTTGTTTGAACAAAATGTTGGCTTTCTTTTAATTTCAAGAATTGTTTTTAATAAAAAAGATTGCATTGGTTACTCCGAAACTAAGACGTTAGTTCAAAGTAATTTAAAAAAGTGCGAATGAATATTTTTATCCATTTCGCACTTTTTAGTTCCTTTCACTATGGAAGGATATTATGATGATTTATAAAAGTACCTCAAGGGTGTTCCTATATTTTCAGTTGGACCTATGGAAAACTTATTGCTTCTTTAAAGTCCCAGAAAAATTAGTTCCCTCATCATGCTCTGTACGACAATCTACCTCGGTAATTTTTAGTGCATTATTAAGGCGTTCAAATTCTAATACACACCGATTACCGTTTGAGGATTTGTTCATCACAGCCTTAGTGCTAGAAGTAATCGTTGCTGTCCCATCGACACTCCCAGCAGCTGTCCCATCATTGGCAGTAATGAATATAGTAAAGCTTTTGCTTGTTGCATTGAAAATATAGGCATCACGGCGATTAAAATCAGTTGAGCCTGTACCCCATTTATAGTAATACGAATAGGTACCATCCCAAGCACTTTTAGAAGGTGTTGTTAGCTGCATTGTTTTATCTAGCTGATTTTGGCCATTTTTCGCTCGTGTATTTAAAGAAGCGTTACTCTTATTTTCATGAATTGCTTGTGCGTCCTCTGAAATTTCATAAAAATTTCTTTCATCCATACGGTAGAGCATTGTCACGACTTGAGCTCGTGTCATATTGTTAGTTACACCAAAAAACTTCTGTAAATTGCGGTTTTCATACTGAAAGTTTTGACCAGTGGAAATGTAATAATCGAGTAAAAACTGTATGGATTGATCTAATCCACTTTTACCATTAGCTAAATGTGTAATTGCCTGTGCCACAACACCGCGCTTTACACTAGCTGCTCGAATAGTGTTATCGAAATATCCGTTTAATGGAACACCATAGCTTGCAAGTCGATTGTAAAATTCATCAGACCAGATTGCTGCAGGGGTTTGTTTTTTTATCTCATCATATGGTGATTCAAGCTCATAAAAATTTGCAAGTAGTTTTGCGAATTGTTGCTCTGTAATTGTTGCATTGGGCTTAAATGTACCATCTGCATAGCCATTAACGATATCATATTCCTCTGCCCACATGATGGCTTCATAGGCATAGTGATCTTCTGGCACATCTTTAAAACCAGCAGCTTGTACAGTGAAGCCACTTGCCAAAACAAGTATGGAAAGCAATAATGCGCACACTAATTTTTTCATTAGTCTCAGTCATCCTTTCTTTCTAGTCATGTTAATAGTTTGAAGGATATGGATAAAAACTGCAAATTTTTCTAGTTTAACTTCTTTCAGCAAATCTCTTTTGTAGCTGACGCTTCGCTTTCGCTACAGACAACACACGTTGTAGCTGACGCTTCGCTTTCGCTACAGACAACACACGTTGTAGCTGGCGCTTCGCTTTCGCTACAGACAAAACACGTTGTAGCTGACGCTTCGCTTTCGCTACAGACAAAACACGTTGTAGCTGACGCTTCGCTTTCGCACAGACAAAACACGTTGTAGCTGACGCTTCGCTTTCGCACAGACAAAACACGTTGTAGCTGACGCTTCGCTTTCGCACAGACAAAACACGTTGTAG
>NZ_JBNNVG010000022.1:78266-96270 GCF_050280425.1 Lysinibacillus sp. NPDC093190
GTAAGCTGACGCTTCGCTTTCGCACAGACAAAACACGTTGTTGCTGCCACTACGTTAGCACTGCGCTTTCGCATAAAAAACATCTGCTGCTGCCGCTACGCTTTCGCGCAAAAAACATCTGCAGGCCTAAACACAAAGCCGATTCCGGACGCAATTATGCCGAGGCATAATTGATTTTACTATAAAGAGGCTGGAGAAAATTGTTCTTTTAAGAAAGAAGGAAAAAAGAGATGTTGAATAGTTTAAATAAATACCTCCAAAAATGGATGCCTATTTTAACGCCGCTTAGCTTAGTTGTTGGTGTATTGTTTGAGAACGTAGGGCATCAGCTATTATTTTTAGTGCCGTGGCTGTTTGCTTTTATGACATTTGCAGGTAGTTTAAGCATGAATTTTGAAGGAATAAAAAGTCTTAAAAAATACCCAACAGTTATATTAGTTGTTATCGCATTTTTACACCTACTCATGCCAATTTGGGCTTATTTTGTATCAAACTTCATCTTTAATGATCATCTACTAACAATTGGATTTGTTTTAGCAGTCGCTGTGCCAACAGGAGTAACGAGCTTTATTTGGGTCAGTATTTGTAGGGGGCATCTCGCATTATGTCTTGCAATTATTTTAATCGATACACTCATTTCGCCCATTGTTATTCCTGCATTACTTCATATTGTTGTAGGGCAAACGATCGAAATTGATACTGTTGGTCTCATTCTAGATTTACTTTGGATGATTGTTGTGCCTTCTCTTATAGGTGTAGCATTAAATGAGTTTACTAAAGGTAAAATTGAGCTGACACTAGGAAAGAAATTAGCCCCTTTTTCAAAACTTAGCTTATTTAGTATTGTAATGATAAATAGTAGTGCAATTGTCCCGTATATTAAAAATATTAACGTGGAGCTTGTTAGTGTTATTTTGGTCGTATTTATACTAGCTGTATCAGGGTATGCTTTTTGTTTAGTATTAGGGCATATACTTTGGAAGGATATAAGTATTATTACAATGTTCGTTTTTACAGGAGGGATGCGCAATATTGCTGTAGGGGTTGTTATAGCGACTACATACTTTCCTGCAAAAACAGTTATGCCTGTAGTGTTTGGCATGCTATTTCAGCAAGTTCTAGCGTCATTCTTTAACCGAGTAATGGAAAAGTATCAGCTGAAATATGCAGAAGGTTAAATATGTTCGCGATTTTTTGATGGAAGTGAATATTTTTTAAAGACTTATTGTGCTGCTGCTATCGATTGTTATTAAAACGCTACATCAATTGTGGTGGTGAAGTTGTTACAAAAAGAAGGAGAGGCACTAAAAATTTTGATGCAATATCATCAAGTGAAAACAGCACAATATGAGGTATCCATTAGACAACCTTCAGAATATGATGAAGATAAGCAATATCCAAGTTATTTATATGTAGGAAGGGAGGAGATTTTGCATATTAAAAATTATACAAAAATATAAATTTGAGAGTAAACAGCAGCATTTTTTATACTAGAAATGCTGCTGTTTTGTGCTATAGGAAGATTTTGAATGCTGATTTTCCTCATAAAATAGATATTTTTCTAAGAGAGATATGCAAAAGAGTTGAAATTTTTTAAGTTTAAGCTTATATTTTCCTTAAGGAAAGAAAATGTCATTTAGGAAAGAAGAGTGTGTGAATGAAAGAGTTAGATGATTTGAAGTTGACAATTCTTCCGTTAATTATTTTGCTGATTCTTATACTTTTGTGGAAACTGACTGAGTCAGTTGGGGCAGGGATGATGGTAATTATTTTCTGGATAGGCTGGCGCCGCCTTGTAAGAAAATTAATATAAATTAAGGCTGTGTTATTATTAAATAAATTTTGACAAGAGCCATTTGAGCGGGCATAACAAACAGAAGATTCCTAATAAGAGGTTACGAGGAACCGGTCGTTATTGCCCGCGCAAAAAATGCCCTTTTGTCGAGTACTGATATTAAAATCAACAAAAAACCATGCCTTAAATATAAAGAGAAAGAAGAGGTATTTAAACATGAAACATTTTATTGGTGTACTTGTTTTATCATTATCACTCTTGTTAATCGGTTGTTCTGCCGAAACAGGGGGAGAAAAGGAAGGAGTAGTTGTCGCAACAACTGGGCAAATTGCGGATGCCATTAAAGAAATTAGTGGCGATCATTTAAAGGTAACAGCCTTAATGGGGCCGGGAGTAGACCCCCATTTATACAAAGCTACACAAAGTGATTTAACGAAATTGGATAAAGCAGAGGTTATTTTTTATAACGGTTTACATTTAGAGGGACAAATGCTTGATATTTTTGAGCAAATGTCCAAAAACAAAACAGTGCTCGCCGTTGGAGAAAAGTTAGATAAAAAAGATCTACTTGCTAGTGATGATGAAGCTATGCTACATGATCCGCATATTTGGTTTGATATTGAGCTTTGGAAAGGGGTTGTTCATGCAATCGGAGACAAGCTTCAGGAAGAATACCCGCAATTTAAAGAGGATTTTGCAGCAAACGAAGAAGCTTACTTGAAAAAGCTAGATGAGTTACAAACATATGCGAAGGACAGAGTAAATGAAATCCCAGAAAAACAGCGTATTTTAGTAACTGCTCATGATGCATTCAATTATTTTGGTAGAAGCCAAGGTTTTGAAGTGCGTGGCTTACAGGGACTAAGTACAGATTCCGAATATGGTGTGAAAGATGTACAGGAAATGGTGAATTTTTTAGCAGCAAATAATATTAAAGCTATTTTTATAGAATCGAGCGTCTCTGATAAAGCAATGCAAGCTGTGATTGAAGGAGCGAAAGAAAAAGGTCATGACATAGTGATTGGCGGGGAGCTATTCTCGGATGCTATGGGTGCAGAGGGAACAAAAGAAGGTACATATATGGGTATGTATCAACATAACATCGACACAATCGTCGATGCATTGAAGTAGGTGAGAAATATGAATGCATTAACAGTTGAAAATTTATCTGTTGCATATGATAAGAAAATAGTATTAGAAAACGCATGTGTAACGGTTCCTACGGGCCATCTCTCAGCAATTATAGGTCCAAATGGGGCTGGGAAATCTACTTTTTTAAAGGCCATTTTAAATCAATTACCGAATAAAATAGGGGAAGTTAAAATTCTTGGAAAAGCCTTTGAACCAAAAAGCTTAGTAGTTGGGTATGTTCCTCAGCGCAATGCTGTTGATTGGGATTTTCCTACAAATGCCTTTGACATTGTTTTGATGGGGCGCTACGGACATACTGGATTATTTAAAAGACCGTCTAAAAAGGATAAAGTTATAGCACAACAAGCTCTTGCAAGTGTAGGCATGCAAGACTTTGCAGAACGTTCTATCGGTCAATTATCAGGAGGGCAGCAGCAACGGGTATTCTTAGCAAGAGCCCTAGCCCAAAATGCGGATATTTATTTCTTAGATGAACCTTTTGCTGGAGTGGATGCTGCTACAGAAAAAACAATAATCAATATTTTAAAAGACTTGAAAGCGAAAGGAAAAAGTATTTTTGTCGTCCATCATGACTTACAAACAGTAAAAGAATATTTTGATTATACAATTCTTTTAAATAAAACAATTTTAGCATCAGGCCCAACAGAAGATGTTTTTACACCAGAGCAATTACAAAAAACATACGGTGGTAAACTATTCATGATGCAAAACGCCTAAGGAGGGTGAATATGTTAAGTGGTAACTTACTGTGGGTATTAGTCGGTACGATGTTACTCGGGATCGCGGCTGGCATAACTGGCACCTTCTCCTTCTTACAAAAGCAAAGTTTAGTAGGCGACGCAGCGGCACATGCTGCATTACCAGGGATCGCTCTTGCCTTTCTATTAACGGGACAAAAGGAATTACCTATATTAATGTTTGGGGCAGGGATCACATCGGCTTTGTCCGTTTATTGCATACAATGGATTGTCTCTTTTTCGAAATTGAAAGCAGATGCAGCAATTGGATTGGTCTTGACTGTGTTTTTCGGGATAGGTGTTGTATTTTTAACAGTTGTCAACCGTAGCCCATTCGGCAATCAAAGCGGTCTTAACCATTTTATTTTTGGGAAAGCAGCGACGATGACGAAAGCTGATTTAATGTGGTTGTTTATAAGTGCGACGATTATTATTTTAGTAAGTCTGCTTCTTTATAAAGAATGGAAGCTCCTAATCTTTGACCCTGTTTATGCTAAAGGAATTGGCATACCAATTGAAGCTTTAAAAGCTACACTAACGGTTTTAATTGTTATGACCATTGTAACAGGGATTCAGGCAGTGGGTGTTATTTTGATGTCGGCCTTACTAATCATCCCAGCTGCAAGTGCTAAATTATGGACAAGTAAATTGAGCTCAATGCTCGTGCTTAGTGCAGCAATCGGTGGTATTTCTGGTCTTATTGGAACCTTTATTAGTTCAATTCGAACTGGATTATCGACAGGTCCAATTATTGTCTTAGTAGCAGCTGCAATATTCTTTATTTCCTATTTTATTAGTCCGGATGGACAAATTAATAAATATCGTAGGAAAATGCAGTTTCGAAAGCAAGGTGAGCTAGGATGATTGAGTTTTGGGTTGTTTTTACAGGCATTTTAGTAGGGGTTACATGCGGAATTGCTGGGGTTTTTCTAATTTTACGTAGAATGTCGATGATTGCAGATGCGATTAGTCATACAGTATTATTTGGTATCGTCATGGCTTATATTATTACTCAAACATTAAATGGCTTTTGGATGTTAATTGGTGCGGCATGCGCAGGAATTCTAACGGCCTACCTTGTGCAATTACTAAATTCCTCTGGCATTCAGGAGGACGCTGCCATTGGCGTTGTCTTCACGTCCTTGTTTGCTGCAGGTGTTCTACTCATCACATTATTTGCTGGTAATGTACATTTAGATGTTGAGCATGTATTGATGGGTGAAATTGCATTTGTACCATGGGATAGATGGACATTACTGTCAATCACAATGCCAAAGGCCGTATGGATGCTATTGTTTGTACTGATAGTTAACATTGGGTTCCTTCTATTATTCTTTAAGGAAATGAAGTTAACAACCTTTGACCCAGTTTATGCTGCTTCCATCGGTTTACCAGTAATTTTTCTACATTATGGCTTTATGACAACCATTTCCTTTACAACCGTTGCTGCATTTGATAGTGTCGGCGCGATTTTAGTTGTCGCTATGTTAATAGGACCAGCTGCCACCTCCTATTTAATAAGCAAAACGATTAAACAAATGTTTATGTATAGTATGCTTTTTGGGGCTTCAGCATCGGTAATAGGCTATTATTTAGCGAAGCTTTGGGATACGTCCATTGCAGGGATGATGGCAACAACCGTGGGTTTAATATTTATCATTGTATTAGTAGGTCAAAAAATCGCTGAGCGCCGAAGAAAATCGCTCGTTAGTAAATTAGAAGCTATGTAAAGATGAAATATCGTTTGATCATGTATTAAATGATGTCAGCTTGTCGACAAAAGAATAAATATAAATTAGTGTGTATCAGTAAATAGTTGTTTTTCACTCCGAGTGACGCTTTCCGCGGGCTTGGCTTCAATCTCCACATCAACAGTAAGAGTCGACAAGCTGAAACCAAAATTATATGATGGCTATGCTTTACACTATATAAAACTAGCCTTATCACATAAACTTCTGAAGGAAAATGTGACAGTATCGACGCTCCTCACAAAATGCTAAATGGTAGATTTGCTGATTAAAATTATCATAAAGTTTTATACAAAAAAAGTAACGTTTATCTACAGTCTGACATCGTTTGATAATAGAATCAAACGATGTTTTTTGTCATATGCCTGTTGATTATTTCAAACTTTTGCCTGATTTTTACTTTCTACAAAAATAGTATACTGTTTAAAGCAATTCGAAAAGGCAAGAAAACATTAATGAAAGGTCTAAACTGAATACATATTTATAGAGTAGAAAATATTTTTTAACATTCATGAAAATACAATTATTGTAAAATGTCTCTGTACGAATATTTGTAATTTTGTTACTATGTAATGATTACTAAATGAAACAAAGGAGATACGCATGTGGCATAATCGGAATGTATGGATTATTTTACTAGGTGAATTTGTCGTAGGTCTTGGCTTGTGGGCTGGGATTATAGGGAATTTAGCTTTTATGCAAGAGGTCGTTCCCTCTGACTTTCACAAATCATTAATTATTTCTTGCGGTATATTGGCTGGTTTAATAGTAGGTCCGTTAGCTGGGCGTATTATTGACAAGGCGAAGAAAAAAACAGTTGTACAGTGGGCTAGTGTAGGGCGAATTATAAGTGTTTTATTTATGTTTATGGCACTTTATACAAATTCAGTTATTTGGATGATTCTTTTTTTAATAACGTTGCAAATAGCAGCCGCTTTTTATATGCCTGCTCTACAATCTATTATTCCAATGATTGTTAAGGATAAGGATTTAATTACATTAAATGCTTGGCAAATGAATGCTCGAACGATTTCTAGGATTATTGGTACTGCTGCAGCGGGATTTATGCTAAGTTTCTTTGAGCTGAAATGGTTATACATCATTTCATTTATTGTCTATATTATGATGTTTGTTATTACGAACTTCCTACAATTAAATGAAATGGCAAATCACTCGTCAGCAACTAATGAAAAGGGCGACTTTAAAGCAGTGTTACCGATGGTGAAGGAGCATCCTATTGTTTTAATGACACTTGTCTTAATGTTAATTCCAACATTATTTTTAGGTTCCTTTAATTTAGTGATTATGAAAATTTCTGAGATTCATCATTCAACGACAATATCAGGATTATTATATACAGTTGAGGGCATAGGTTTTATGCTAGGTGCAGCTGGTTTGAAATTGATTACAGAACGGGTGAAAATTGGAACACTGCTCTTTACATTAGCATTTATCATCGGTTCGATGGAACTAATGCTACTATTATCGGACATTAAATTCTTTACGTTAGTGGCTTTTGGAGTTTTTGGTTTTTCAGTAGGTTGTTTTTTCCCGACGACAATGGTGATTTTTCAGAAGCAAGTGCCAAAAGATTTTCATGGGCGATTTTTCTCATTCCGTAATATGATTGATTCTGTCATCTTTCAGGTCGTCTTATTGTCAACAGGCATGATGCTAGATTTAGTTGGTTTAAGTGGATTGGGACTTGTTTTTGGTGTTATTAGCTTAAGTTTAACCATCACTTTTTTACTATATTCAAAGAAAAAGAATGTTGTTATGCATGCTCATTAAATATAAACAAAAAAGAACTGTCAAATCTGTAAACTGTTTTGACAGTTTTCCCTTTTTAATTAAGTTTTTATCTACGTTTTTTCGTGGTGATCCTAATAAGAACTTATACTAAAGGAGCTGAAAGGTAATTAACAAAGATCATTCTTATGGTAAGAATTCAACTGTTCAATTAATCAATTGAGTAGTTTGGGGGTTTTTTATATGCTTAATGAACGAAATTTAAAGGATTTGTTATTTCGAGAATTTGGAAGAATGGGGAAAAGTTTATCAAGCCCTAAAAGGTTGGAAATTCTTGATCTTTTATCACAAGGTCCAAAGTCTGTGGATACTTTGGCAAATTTGGGAGAGTCGTCGTTTAGTAACCATAAAAAAAGACCGCAAATCAACGTTTGAGGTCATTTGTACTTATTCTTTAGGGGAACATTTTCATCTTCATCACGAAAATATGAAACTTGCTCAATTATTAAGCGTAATATGTCATTGATTTGGCTATATGAAAGGTCGTCTCCATCTAATAATCGGATAACATCATCTGACGACCATCTCCGCATTATTTTCTCCTTCGTTATCATTCCTCCTGATTCTTTTAATTCCGCAATCTTTTAGAGCCATGGTCTCTTAATGTCGTAAATATTTAGTGCTGCACCTTTCTCTATAATTTTTAAATATATGCGACATTTATTTAGAAAAAATTTGTAATATTTAATGATTTATTGACAAAATATTGAATAAATGCATAAAATAAGATTTGAGTCTATTAATTTTATTGCTTGTGATTTGAAGTAATATTAATAGTCTACAATATAAAAGGAGGTATTTTTTTTTGAAAAAAATATTTTTATTTACATTTTTATCATTATTCACTTTTTATGGAAATTCATATGCTGCAGAGATGGAAAAAAATCTTCCACAAGAATTTTTTGATGAACATATGAAAATAGTCATTACTGAAAAATTAAAAGACCAAGGAGTTGACTACGATCCTACATTAGAAATTAATGAGGTTGAAACTTTACTTTTAAAACAATCTAAGACAAATTGGAAAAATAAAGAGGCGTTAGATACAATCGATACATTAAAAGATTTGGACTATATTTATTTAAGTGATGATGGAAAAGTTTATAGTTCAAAACGTGGTTATCTAGGTGAAGCAGAAAAAACTGAACCAACTGAACCGGATACTAACATTACTCTAAACTCAAACGATATTGCTCCTTTAAGTATGAGTAATCCAACTGTTTCTGAAATATTTGGAGGATCTACTGGAGCATTTGAGAGAAGACAACTTAATTTCTCTGGATTTGACGGAATAATTAGTAATTTAACACTGCCAACTATTAAAAATGTGACTAATGGAGAACAGCCTTGGGTTTATTATGGTTTTGATTCTTCACAGGGGGGCATTGAAGGCGGTTATTCTTATCAAACAGGGACAAAACGATGGTTACCATATATTAGAAATTCTAAGTTTAATTATGAAGTTGATAATACAGCTTATCATAAATACGATGGGAATATTGTGAAAAATTTTAAATTTTACGTAAAAAAACAAACTGGTGCCACTTATTTTACTGCCTATTTCATTGATGGAGCTAATACTGTTTTATTTGCTTCAACTCCTTTTACTAGTGCAAGCGCATTATCAGTTAAAAGAAATACGACTATAGGGAAAGATAATTTTAATGGAACAAATATTTATACTCAATCTTTAAATCAAAAATGGGATAATGTCCAGGTATCAAAGTATGATTCTGATTACTATTATCCTTGGTCCAATTATCCAGAGTATAGTGAATGGAAAATGGTATGGTACGATTGATAGTATAAGTACTTATATAAAGAGATCTTCTGGTTATACCTCAATTTATAAATAGAAGAGGTGTTTATAGCAATTCAAATTTAATACTATCATCTCTATTAACTCATAATGTGAAGCGGTGGAAACATTAATACATGCTTTCTCAGCTAATATTTTTTGTGTTAACAAATTTTTCTAAATTGGAAAATCCCGTTCAGTAGAGGTGCAAAGCAGAAGAAAAAAGAGGCTGGGACAAAAGTATTTTAGCTAAAGTAAAACCCGAACAAATTGGCAAAACACTCATACGGTGTTTTGCCAATTTGTTCGGGTTTTCTAAATATAGTGCTTATTTTATTTGAAAGTAATTCGGCTTTCACGAAGAGCTAATTAGTTAAGTCCCAGCCTCCTAAAGTTTTTCTATTCCCTGCGATAGTTGGTATTGTACATGTATTAATAGGCATGAATCTTTTTTCAACTATTTTGGCTGAACCTTTTTTCCGCATTTGGCTTCTTCCAAAATTCAGATGAAAAAACCTTTATTCTCTTTATATAAATAGTTCTTCTAAACAAATGACCAGGCGCTCATTAAAAGATGAGTACCTGGTTTTATTTTAATAACACCTTGTAATTTTAGAGTTATTGTGTTTTTAAAAGATTCTTTTACTCTTCACAGCTAATCTAAGATTTTTTTGATGTTAATTTAATGAATTATAGCAACTTTAATTGAGTATGCGCATAGCTAGAGAGGATTAGCAATGACGCATGTTTTTTAATAAAATATGCAATTGGATGTAGAATAATATAGTGAGTATTTGGATACAGATCAACAAAATATATAGTGCTAAAGTAAATGAGGTAGCCATTATAAGGTATATAGTGCATCTAAATAATATAACATTTTTCGAGTGCTTTTTAACTATTTTGTCGGTTATAATGAGAAAAACACGAAACATGATTCTAGTTTCATAATTAATGATTCTTGAATTAGTCGTGAGATTTATGCACTATCGAGGGGGAACTAAGAATGTTTTTAAAAAAAGAACGGAACATATCAATTGGCGATCTTATTAGATTGAGTGAGGCTCAATTGCAATTGGCTAAACAGGGTCAATTTGATTATGAGTATACATTAGCCTCAACAAATGAGGAATTACAACAGTTAGTACATAATTTAAATCAAGTAAATAGGCTTCGGCAAGAATCTGAAGATCAATTGCAGAAAAAAATGGGTAATGTATTGAAAAGTAATGAAATTGGTCTTTGGGAATTACAAGTATTGAACGGACGCTTGGATGATCCAAACAATGTTTTTACAGCTTCGACAGAATTAAAAGAGCTCTTAGGATTCGATAGTTATGCTCTTAAAGACAGTTTTCAAGATTTTTTGAAGTTAATTGCAGTGGCGCATCGTTCTGATTTTAAAGAGATGCTAGAGGAGAGTTTAGCGACACAAACTCGATTTAATATGGAGCATTTGGTATGCTTTCGTGACGGTCAAGAGCGCTGGATACGGACTTCAGGAATAGCTTCTCTTCTTGTAGATGATCAGTATCAAATAATAGGTACGGTTATGAATATTCATGATAAAAAAATAAACGCGGAAAAATTACAGGGATATGTAACACGTTATGATTTAATCAATAAAGCTCTAGTAGAAGCGCCATGGGATATGATTGTAGATCAAGGTGATCCATTAAATCCACAGAATTCCTTTTGGTGGAGTGAACAATTTCGAAGAACATTAGGTTTCAAGGATGAACACGATTTTCCAAATATTATGAGCTCTTGGAGTGATCGCTTGCATCCAGAGGATAAGCAGCTTGCATTAGATGCGTTTAGTGCACATTTATTAGATTTTTCTGGGCGTACGCCATTTAAAGTAGATTATCGCCTTCAGTTAAAATCAGGTGAATATCGCTGGTTTCATGCAAGCGGTACAACGCTTCGTGATAGTGAGGGAGCTCCTTTGCGAGTGGCAGGAACGATTCGAGATATTACACATGAAAAAATGAAAGAGCAAAATGTGCAAGAAACGATGACACGTATGGAGGAGTTATCAGCTTCTATTAATGAAATGGTTGTAGGCATTAATTCTATTACAATGCAAGCACAGGAACTGGCGAACACACAGGAAAAAACAACAGGAGCTGCCAATGATGCGAAAGGGTTAGCAGATGAAACACAGCTTATATCAAATTTTATTCGAGAGATAGCAGATCAGACAAATTTACTAGGGTTAAATGCCGCAATAGAAGCCGCACGTGCCGGAGAACAAGGAAAAGGTTTTGGTGTAGTAGCTGAAGAGGTAAGAAAATTAGCAGTTAATTCGGCTGAGGCAACAGGTAATATTGAATCAAGTTTAATGCAAATAAAGGTTTCCATTGATACAATTATTGACTATATGGATAAAATTAGTGAGCTTGCGCAAATGCAGGCGGCTCTTACAGAACAATTGAATGCCTCAGCAGATGAAATTGGTACAATGTCACAGGATTTGGTGGAATTTTCAAAGCAACAATAAAATTCAATGGTTTACGATATAATTTACATTTCACTAGCTAAGCGGACGCCAATGTTAAAGACAATAAAATTATTTAAAATAATAAAGTTGTTTAATTCTTATTAGACTAACGGTGCAGTTAGTTGAATAAGGGAATGGTATAATTTGGATATTGTGAAAAGAAAGAGTATTTCACTAGTCGATTATTTAACGTCAAGTGACAATAAAAAAACTTTCAATGTAAAGATGTAAAGCTTAAATAGGGGAATTTTCCATTAAAATAACCAGGAGCTCATAAAATTTTATATGAGTACCTGGTTTTATTTAATAACAATGAGTTTTAAAAAGATTCTTTTGTTGGCGTTCGGTAGCCCGAAAGAAGTAATCAAAAGAATCTTTTTTACAGGCGAAGGTTCCGAAAAGCTTATACTTGATTAGAAAAAACAAAGCTGCTTTAATTTCCTCAATTGTATAGTAGAGGACAACACAGTACCGATTTATTACTTGTTGGAATTGTAGGAGTAAAATAACCGCTATAAATGCTCGGAGTTATGTGAAAATCAGTTTAGTCAATGAGCAAAATATAGCGGTTGAAGGTTCTTACAGTTTAAGTATGTTGATATCAAATTTAATTATACGTAAGGAGGAAATACAATTGACTTATTTTGAATATATGGAGAAAGTAACTATTCTTTATGTAGGGATAATGTTCTAGTGCCTTTCAACAATTGGTTAGAGTATCAAAATACACAAAAATAATCCAAAAAATGTTCAGTATAGTATTAGCTCGATTTCCAATACTAAACCTGTATTAAAATAATATTTAATTAAGGAAGGAAGCTGTTATTAATGAGATTTCTAACGTGGGGTGTAATTGGAGCTGTTATTTTGGGAGTAGCTAGAGGATTTCAAAATGGTACTCTTCAACAGTTCACAAAAAATATTTCGAATAAATTAAATCTACAGAATGCTCAACAAATGATGCAGCCAATACAACAAATGGCACAACCATTGCAGCAAATGTCTCAGCCTTTACAACAGATGAACCAATCTTCACAACAGTCGAAGCAACCTCAACAACAAGCAAACCAATCTTCACAACAAATGAATCAATCATTACAAAATACCGCCATTAATTCTTCAACTGGTAATTCATCAAAATAATAATGTTTACAAATAAACAATTGCTATGAATGGGAGAAGTCTGATGGAAAAAGTTTATTCATCAGAATGTATCATAGCAATTGTCTCTACATATTTTTTAGTATTCACTCTAAAATTTGATGGCTTTCGGTACTCCGAAAGTGTGAATCAATGAAGATAAAATAAAAATGGTTTTTTACTTCTAATCATCGAGGTGTTTTCTATAGGTAGTTAAAGAGAATTTCAAAATTATTTGAAATTCTCTTTTTTTATCTTATTTAGCTTATTTACTTTGTAATCATATTATATTGCTTTAAAATCTCTACAGTTATGTTCTTTGCAACAGTTCCAGAATCATTAAGATTTGTAACAAAAACATAAGGATGATTTTCAACGACGATAAAGCCAACAAACCACCCTAGGCCCATGTCTGTAATTCTAGTTCCCGTTTTTCCATAAAGAATGTAATGATCGCCTTCTTCTTGAATCATCATGCGTTTAACGGTCTTCATAACAGGTTTATCAAATGGAAGGTCTTCTTTATAAAGTTTTTCCATAAAGTCGGCTTCTTCCAACGGTGTTATTTTCAATGAACTTTGTAACCAAAAGTGATCAATTCCTGCGCTAATATCTTCATTCCCGTAGGAGATTTTATGCAACCATTCATTCATACGCTTTTCACCAATATCTCGAGCCATTGCTTGATAATACCAAACTACAGAATCACGCATAGCAGATCCAAGAGTATGGTCATGGTTCCATGAGATAATTTCGTTTTCCTTACCATCCCATTTTTTGATATCATATTCATCTTTCACAACGCCTAATTGTAACCCAATTAATGCATTAGGAACTTTAAAGGTAGATTGGGGTGTTAGTTTTTCTTTTGCTCTCTGCTCATTATAGATATAAGTTTCCTCTGTTGTTAAATCTCGCAAAATAAAGGTCCCTTCGTGGTCTTTAAAGAAAGTATCAGCCTGGACTTGATTAACGTTAACGTCACTTTGGATGTTAGGATTGTTAGACTCTGGTTGAGCTGAACAACCTACAATACTTAAGGTCAATAATAAGGTAACTACATAATAGAATATTTTTTTCATTGTATATTTCCTTTCACGCTCTTGCGAAATTATCATTAAAACATCATTTATTTGACCGAATTGATTTTTCATACTTTTGTGGGAAATCAAAGACTTTCCGCGAACAATACTTTGAAACTGTAATAAAATCGTTAGGCTTTATCGGTTTCTATCTTGTTCTTCTTCACCAATTCTGTCATTAGTGATAGCTGGTAAAATTGGTTGCTTCACATCACTATCAGTTACTTTCTCATTCTTATATTTTTCCTTTAATTCAAAATATTTATCCAATGCTTTCCTAGCAATGACATTATTATTAGTTAAATGCGTATTTGTGTTTGTCGTGGCCCACGGAATAACAACAGCGTAGGCAATTTCAGGATTTTCATAAGGCGCATAGCCAACATGAGTAAGGGTAGTTGATTCTGTACCATAATATTCTGTTAATGGGCCATAATATATTGACTGAGCTGTTCCTGTTTTCCCTGCAGCTGTAAATGGCGCATTTGCAAATTCCTGTCGAGCTGAACCTTTTGAACCAGTATAAACACGGCGTAAACCTTGTTTTACATAATCGATTTCATCTGCAGTATTTTCAATCCGATTTAAAATAGCAGGTCCAACTTCTGTAACTAGTTGACCAAGCTGCTGTCCATCTTTTGATGGATTACGTACCTCTTTGACAACATGTGGCTGAATGCGATAGCCGTCATTTGCTATTGTCGAAATATACTGCAGCAATTGTAAAGGTGTATACGTATCATATTGCCCAATCGCTAAGTCGAGTGTTTTACCACCCATCGTTGGATCAGATGGACCTTGTACGCCACTAAATTCGTTTGGTAAATCTATACCTGTTTTTACACCTAGGCCAAACTGGGCATAATGATTACGCATTTTTGGGAATGTGTTCTCATTTAAACGGAGAGGCATCCCATAGCTATATGGCGTTCCATTAATAAGCATCGCTGTTTTAAACATATATACGTTAGAGGACCTTTCAAGAGCAGTTAAACCATCCATCGTAATAGAGCCATTTCTGTTGAAAATAGAAGATTTAGGTTTGGTTTGCATTAAATGAATTGGTTCATCTACAAATACAGTACTAGGTGTAATGACTCCTAAGTTATAACCTGTAAGTAAAGTTGCCATACGAATAATCGACAACTTCATTTTTTCCCGTTTCAGGATTTTTTTCGATTTTCTTACCAACCATTGATAAAATATCGCCTGTATTCGGGTCCATCATTACTAAAAAGGCACGATCCAATAAATATGAGCCAGGATGTGCTTTTAATTTCAGCAATTCTTCCTCTACAATTTTTTCTGTTGCAGCCGTTAACTCACTATCTAGTGTTAAGACTAAATCTTTACCAGGTTCACCTTTATAACTCGTTATGGTATCGACAACTTGTCCTTTTTTATTCGTAATATTTTTAACAACTGTTTTTTGCCCTTGCAACAGTTCTTCATATTGCGCTTCAATATAACTTTCACCAACACGGTCATTTCGTGAATAGTCACGAGCTAAATAGTAATTTAGCTTTTCTTTTGGAATCCCTTTTGTTGGTGTTGTTGTGCGCCCCAAAATAGCCAGTGATGATAATTTCACACGTTTCCAGTCAGTCGTTGTGTTAACACCAGGTAATTCAGTTAAACGCTCAGAGACACGTGCAAATTCGTCAGCAGATACATTTTCACTTTTAATAATTTGTGGTGATAAACTATGGCCTGATGCCATTTCTCGATAGATTGCTAATACTTCTAAGTCGGCATCCGTCAATTGTGTTAGTTCTTCATGCGTAATTCTTTCACGGACAAGCTTATCAATCTGTGCGCTGATTTGACTTGTCGTACTATTTTCTTGCTCTCTAATTTTCTTTTCCTCTGCCTTTGACACCTTTGCATAGGCTTCGTCATGATTTTTTAAAATCCAAAAATCCTGCTTATCACGTAAAGTGATACGGTTTGTTGATTGCTCAATCAATTGCGCAAGCTTTCCGGCAATTTCTAGCATTTCCTCCGTTGTAGTCGTCTGCATTTTCGTATAAGTAATAGCATTTTCCGGTTGGTTATCCACTAGAATACGCCCATATCGATCATACATTCGTCCCCTTGGCACACTTGTATTGACAGCTACTTCCTCTTTGCGCTCTAAAGTACGTACATAATCTTCACCTTTTACGATTTGCATATAGCCAATCCTAAAAATTAACAGCGAAAATATGATAAATATAGCAAAGAAAAGGACATTCATGCGAAATGTTAAATTAGAGTGTTGTTTTGCTTTAACACTCGCCGCGCGATTTTTCTCCGGTTCTTTGCGCAGATATATTCTCCTCCTTATCGAATTAGAATTACTTAAATCTAATTGCATTACAGGGATAAAAGTTATTTTTACGTTGATCAACAATCCCCTAGATTAATAGAAGAGCTCTTCTGAAACAAAGTTTACTTCATAAATATTAATTTGTATAATAGATAAAAATGAGTTTCGTTATCACATATACCGATAAGGAGAACAATCTATGAACTTAAAAGAACTTATTACTTTTCAATCAATAATTTCGCAAGGCGGTTTTAATAAGGCTGCTTCTCACCTTCACTTTGCTCAATCAACAGTTACTTCACATATTCAACGACTCGAAAAAGACCTAGGTATTCAAATTTTTGAGAGTGGAAAAAGTAATCAATTAACGAGAGCAGGTGCTTTATTTGCGCAAGAAATAAACCAATTAATTAAGCATTGGGAATATGTAAAGGGACAGGTAAAGTTCTATGATTCAGAGGAATATGGAGTGATCAATATAGGCTTAGTTGAACCTTTGGCGAGTAGGTATTTCCCAAATGCTTTAAAAAAATTCAAAATCCAAAAGCCTAATGTAACCTGTAATATTTTTGTAGGGAATACAGTTTATTTAGCAAATTTACTACTAGGGGATGATCTTGATTTTGCATTTTGTTCACTTCCTGAAGATGGTATAAATTTCACATTTTCTCCCATTTATGAAGAGAAAATTGTTGCAGTGCTTCCAACTAACCATCCTCTTTGTGTGTATGAAAAAGTTTCACTTGATAAGTTTAAAGGATACACACTTTTAAAGGGTGGGGATGGATGTCCTTATAGAAGAAGAATTGAATCGGCTATTATGGGGTTAATAAGCAACCCCGATTTCATAACTATTAATAATATATCTATTGTTCCTTACTATGTATCAGAAAACATAGGAATTGGGATTATGCCTTTATCACTTGTACCACCTTCAATCCCTAACATTACAATAAGAGAACTTGATGTTGAAAATGACCTAATTCCCATTGGTATCTTAAGTACCAATACTATACCAGACTTATCATTTACAAAAAAAATGCTTTGTGATTTTTTAATAGAAGAAATCAAAATTTCTGAATAACAACTAAAATGACGGATCTTGGTGTTCTAACTTTGACGATTTTTTTAGAGGAAAAGGTCATGCTCGCAAAGTGGTGCGTTCTTTCTGCAAATACGCCTATGAGCACGGATACGGACCACAGTATAGTAGGTACCAGCTTGATAACGAGGCTTCTAAATTTTTAGCCAAAGTAGCTAGTTTGACGCTGGGGATGCGATTTCCCCTGACTGTACTGTCGGAGAGTCCGAGTAGGATAGGAACACATAGAAAATAATAAAAAGTTGATTTAAAAAGAGTGACGGGTTTACATTTGCTACGTCCACTCTTTCAATTAAAAACTAGACCGATTTTTTCTATGCTAAGAAAAAATCGGTTTTTAATTATGGAAATCTAAATCCTGATCTATACGAATAACAAGAAAATCATTTGTTTCCACTGTAGTAGAGTATAGCAAGCATTTTGTGCAAACGTCATAGATAAAATATTAGATGTGAGATAAGAATTCTTAATAAATAAAAGAGAGCATTCTTTAAAAGGGGAATGCTTTTTCTTTATAAAAGATTCTTTTGTTGGCGTTTGGTACACCGAGTGCTGGCAGACATAAACTTAACTCAACAGGCAAGAGACTACCTAAAAGTGCCACAGCAGAAGATTTTTTTCATTTTTAAAATGGTTACGAAACAACAACACTTGGAAATGTTTCGGAGTAACCAACGGCTTTAAGGGGATGTTTCAAAGTGAAAATGAAACCCATTTCCTACAGTCATTTTAATGATATGATGATTTGTCAAATTAAGTGCAACAATTGCTCATTAAAAGCCTCGTTTGCAGTTTTCCAACCAAGACATTTTCTTGGTCGGTTGTTGATA
>NZ_JBNNVG010000023.1:0-85459 GCF_050280425.1 Lysinibacillus sp. NPDC093190
AGTCACAGTGCCAAATGAAAAAAGCGAGGTATTCAACGATTTACTCGTTAAATACCTCGCGATGTGAGAAGGTATAGACTTTTTCAGTGCCCTCCACCAAAGAAAGGTCTTTTTGTTGTTTAAGATTTTATTATTTTCCAAAATTCTGCTCCATAGCTTTTATTATTAAATTCAATAGGTGTTTGTGTTTTCACAAAATTCTCGCCAACGTCTATCTTGTTTACCTGATTTTGTAATGGTGAGCCAAATGAAAATTCCAGTTGTAAATCAGTAAGGTTAAACAAAATTGAATGCACTGTTCCAAAGCTTTCTTTATAATTATGAACGGATAATCCTCTTGGAAACTCTGTTAAAAGAAGCTCTTGGATTTCATCAACAGATCTTTTGCCACTTTCCTTCAATTTCCCATCTAAAATATCATATCTTAATTGAGAATGCTCAAGCTTGCCAGGCTCCTTTTTTTGTATTGTAGAAAATAGACCATGATTAGTGGCAATAAGATAATCTAGTTCTGCACGTTTCACTTCTTTTATTCCGTCATATGTTCCAATTATAGCCGCTTCGCCATTTGCATCAGCCAAAAGTAAATTCATATTCGTTCCTACTGGCATATTGTTAACCATATAAATTGCTTCTTCTACATTTTTACAATTTTCTAACAGGGCTCTAACAATAACCATAAACTGTAACCCAGGTACTACTGGTGGTCTCATACCAGGATATTTGCCAATAGGCGTACCACATGATGCATAGGCAACACATAGCCCCTTCTCATTTAAGCCTTCACTACGACCGAATGTTGAAACAGAAAATCCTGTATGAGTATATTTCCCTTCAACACGAGTAGTACATAAGCGCATATCCGAAATATCAGGTGATAGATCATAATTTCTTAAAACATATGTTTTACGATCTACCATCTTTCCAGGTAAAATAGCCCCTAAACTACATCCCCCAGGAATTAACCACGCATTTTGATAAAAATTTAGTTGTTCAGGCGCATAACCAAAGCCTTCTGCAAAGCCTTCTAATTCTTTATTTAAACCTGGGCAATACTGCTCTATTTGTGCTTTCATTTCAAAATAAGCGTTGTCAGAAGTTAAATTTTCCGTAAAGAATAGCGATTTTGCAATAGGGTTATTTAGAAATTCTCTCGCTTGTGATTGTCCAATCTCATATGAACTACCTTTAAGAAATGCAAACTGTCCTGTATTTGTTTTCATCGATATACCCCGTTCTATATTTTAGTAGCAAGACATTTCTTACCTTGCTAAATACAGAATAAAGTCTCCATCTACTGGAGAGTTTAGCTAGTTTCTTAGTTTCACAAATACTTTTGTCAAAAAATCATTTGGATGTAGCTCAATATTTGGTTTAATATTAATTGGATTAACTACTTCTGTTGGTATTAACCCCTTTATGTACTGCTCCATAAAAGTCCCTTCTGCATGGAGGGATTGCTCAGTCAGCCATTCCTGCAAGCGACTATAGCCAAAATGTAACTCTGAATACGGTCCCTTTACATTTATACAAGCATACTTGCCTTCTGGTATTACTTTAATATACTCCCCTTGTTGAGTTGCTTTTACTGGTAACAGTAGTTCAACATCTACTATATTTTGCTTTCTGTCCTGTTGGTGGAGAATTGCAACAAGCTCTCCATCTATCTCAAATTGATACGCATATATTCGTTCAAATAATTTTTGAACTAGCTTATCCATTTCAATAATATGTATCTTTTCACGGATGGAAAGCACCTGTGTTTTTGGTCGTTCTTCTATGTAACAACTTGATAATATTGGCTTTGGATTAAACGTCTCAGCGTTCCTTATAGAATTTTTCACTTGGACAATATTTTGAATTTGTTCAGCAATTATTTCTTGTTGATGCTCTAATTCCAGAACTTTTTTATGTAATCTTAACTCTAAATCTTGCCGATCATTTTTTCCTTTCATAATCTGTTCAATCTCTTTTAATGAAAAATGACAATTTTTTAGTACCTGAATCGTATTCAGTTCTTTCATTTTATCGTAATCAAAATAACGATAGCCGGTCACTTCATCTATAAAGGATGGTTCGAGTAATCCAATACCGCTATAGTAACGGATAGTTTTTACAGGAACATTACACAGGTTCGAAAATTTCCCAATACTATACATAAGAACACCTTCTTTTCAATTTAGTTGATTTTGATTCATCATGCTATGTCCTTCATTTTGAATGAATTAATATATACCTCTCCTTGCTTAATTATTGTACGATAAAGTTTTAGTAATTGTTTCAATATAATGCGACGATATGTTGATTTAGGGGTCCGATGAATCGCCTTGCTCCCAGTCTCAACAATCAGCTTTCGCTCTACTCAACGTATTGACAAATTTCAGCGACAACTTGCCCAATGACATAAGGTGAAAGGATGCCTAAACACCAAAAGAGTATGCTCATCATTTTTTTGTTTGAGCATACTTCTTTTGGCTATATACTAATTTGTTTCGTATGAGCATTAACTTGTTCCCGCGGGTATTCATCCATTTAGCGCAGGCATCTACCCACCTTCGCTCGATTCATCTTGTATGAAACTTATTTTTTAAAACGATTACGTGTATTGGTATACACAATTGCGAAAATAGTAAGACCTATAAAGAGAACGAGCCCGATTATAAATAGCCATTCCGTTGTGAATAGCTCGTTCAGTCCCCATAATAGTAAACAAAAACAGTAGCCTTACATTACTTTGTCCATAAATATAGCAAGTGCTTTTTCGTTATATTTCTCTTTCTCACTATCGGACATCGTATTATAGCCCGCTAATAAAAATACACCTTTTCCTTGAGATAGAACTATCGCAAAGATTAGGAATGGAATCATAATGATAAAACAAACAATGCATTCACCATACCTAGTCTCTATTTTCATTCATAATAAATTGCTGGATGGCTGGCAGCAATTTATTATGAAGTGGTAATGATGGGTCTGAATACGTTGCTAAATTTTCCGCGCGATCTGCTGGAGCATTTTTTAATACATGATTCATTCCGTCCATATATACAAGCTCGGCATCTGGTTTACCTTTCTTTAACGCTTCTGCATCAGTTGCAACTACTTGTAAGTCGGTTGTTCCTTGAAGAATTAAAACTCGGCTTTCCACTTTAGCTAATTCACTTGCAGGGTTATATTTCAACCATGAAATCATATACGGTTGAATGGAAGGACGGAAGAGAGACTGTAATTCTTGTGAAACGTTCTTAACTTGCTCACCTTTTTTCAACGATGCAAGGGCATCTGTTGATTCTTTTAGAAGCGCTGGTGATAATTGGCCTTTTAATTGCTCTAATAAAATTTCATCTGCTGGTCTTCCAGCACCTGCTATAGAAACAAAGGATTCTACATTTGCTTTCTGTGCTGCTAGTAAACCGATCAGTGAGCCTTCGCTATGTCCAATAATATGAACGCTTGAATAAGCTTTGTCGGCTAAAAGGGTATTAATCACTTGAACTGCGTCATCTACGTATTGGTCAATAGTTATATCTTCTTCCTTTGTTAAAAGGGATTGATTATCGCCGAGTCCACGTTTATCATAGCGAACAGTTGCAATACCGTCTTTTGCTAATCCTTCTGCAATCATTTTTAAGCTATTATTTTCACCAGCTATGGCTGAATTTCCATCCTTATCAGTTGGACCAGAGCCTGCTATGATAAGTGCAACTGGAGATGGCTCCTTGCTAGCCTTTTGAAGAGCCACAGTTAACTCACCATCTTTAACGGGAACCTTCAATGTTTCATACGTAACTGGTTGTTCGGGTTGTTCTTTGAATGGTTTTAAGACAAGTGGGAGTTTGCCACCATTTTGTTGAAATGTTGCTTCAATTTGCCCATCTTTTAATGTTCCATTAATTTCAATAGCCGAGCCATTTAAGTTGATTGAAACACTCACTTGATCACCGTCGTACTTAATGCTTTTAAATGGATAATTGGATAATCTTTGCGCTGGTACTGATAATTTCCCACTATCTTTCTGCAAATCAACAATAATTGGAAGTGCTCCGTTTGGTAGCTCCAGATTCCCTTCCCATTTACCTACTAGTTGTTCATTCATTTTATTGTCCCCTTTCGTCTCTTTCCCTTTTGTGTTGTCTTCCTTCTGAGCGCATGCTGCTAATAATAAGAGTGCACAACATAAAAACAATAGTTTTTTCATAAAATCTCTCCCTCTATATGAAAATGACTAACAAGATTGGCAAAAATATAACAAGTAAAATGATATAGCTCCATTTATTCGCCAAATTCACAGTCCATCCAACACCGTATTTCTTTTGCACTAATAATGAAGGATCATTTTTATTGATGTAAACAATACCCCATCTCCAGTATTGATCATCGGCTGCAGCTGTTTCGTTTGTATGTAAATCATCAAAACGCTCATTACTTTTACTTAACTTCCAAATGAAGAGAATAAGTCCTCCTAAAGAAATGATCATAAAAACAGTAAAAAGAGGGAAGAAGTAAGGAGCTGTTTGATCTTTTAAAATCACTGTCGTGTAATGTAAAACAACAAGAAGAATGGTCATACTATAATTAATTGCCGCTAAGTACCAGCTGCCATATTTACGCTGTTTAAGCTCTCTATTGGCTGATGCTTCTTTCGCCTGTGCACTCAATTGTATTTTGGCACTTTTCATACCAATACTCATGATGAAAAAGCTAATTTGTGTCCCTAGTAAAATAAGTGGCATTACAATTACTGAGGTCCATGTTTTTTCAGTCCAACCGTCTACCTCACCTGCTGCATTCCAATGGGTAGCAAATACATCCGGGATGGCATTGTAATTCATATAGGTAAAGGTAATCAATGCTAAAGTGATAATAATTGGTAATGTGAAAAATGTCGGTGAGAGTACTTCATCTCTATCACGTATAGATAAATCCGTCACATAAACAGTTTTGACATGTGCTTCCCAATTTTCTTGTTTTTTCAGTTTTTTTATTTTTATATGATAAAACATATAAAGTCCAGCTGATAAGAGAAGCATGACATATAGCAAGATAAAGGATAATAAAACAAATTTCTCTTCTTGAATGGACGTAAACAGAAGTAAAATTTGGCCTAAAAGAAATGCAGCTGCAATGCTCCCTACCAGCATGCTGTAGTGCTTTTTAAACATTTGTAATTGCTGATGTTGCACATAGGGCTCTGGAATTGAAACACCAAATACTGTTGTTTTTCTCGACAAATATGGTGTTACTGTTTCCAGTACCCCTCCAAAGATAAAAATGCTTATTATAAAAAGCATATTTCCCCTACTTCCATTGTTTTAGAATTCGATGAAACAAACTTGTCATCTGATCTTTTTCGATGCCACGTGCAAATGCCTCTGCCATAATTGGCTTTAAAGCATTTTCTACTTTTTCAACTTCCGTCTTTTCCAGCTCTTTTTTTTGACCACCGATAATGATCGCCTTTGCTTTCGGCTTTAATTCGATTAACCCTTTTTCTTCAAGTTCATGATAGCTTTTACTTACCGTACTGACATTGATACCTAAATCCGTAGCCATTGAACGAACTGAAGGTAATGTATCACCATTTTTTAGTTCTCCCTTAGCAATGAACTCAATTAATTGATTCGCTAACTGTTTATAGAGTTGTAATTCACTGCTTGGATCTAAATGAATATGCATCTCACCCCTCCAATCTGTATTGCTTATCACCAAACAGAAATCTGTCACACTTAGAGTAATACAGTTTTTTGAAGAAGTCAAATTTTTCTATAAAGTAAAACTTAATCAGCGGGGCACCAATCAGGCTTTAGGACAATGAATACGAAATAAAAAAAGGACCCAGAAAAATTCTGGATCCAAGAACACTTATTTCTATTTGATTGTATCTGTATCGGTTGTTGCTTCTTCTTAAGATACAGCAAAACAGAATATCCTCTGCCTCACCTTTTCCTTAAGATTTTAGAAGCTCACCCTATACAGTTGTGGCGGACTTTCCTGAGATTCCTGGTCTTTGGGTGTTTGACTACTCATTCTACATCCTCCTAATCATATTAGATTAATAAGTGATTCCTCTCTTAATATGAACTGTTTAACAAGTGTTTATTCATGTGAAGAGCATTTTTATTAATAATGGCTCATTCAAGAATAAAACTCCACGAAAATGCAAAGTTTTTATTTTATGCGTCTTCTTTAAAGACCTGTTGCACAATAGATCAATTATGCCTTGGCATAATTGCGTCCGGAATCGGCTTTGTGCTGGCACAAAGAACTCCTTTCCGATTCCGTGACATCCGCCGGAGGCTTTAACTTTTTTCAGCAGGTGTCCAAACACCTGCTGAAAAAAGTTAAAGCATTTTGCACACGCGGAAAACCTATATATGGAACTAATTGTAATAATGCTTCCACAATTTCTGTCTGTGTTAAACCTGCATGTAAACCACGTTTAATATGTGTTTTTGTTTGTGGGGCAGCCCCTTGCGTTACTACGGCTGTAATGACAACAAGTGCACGGCTTTTTGCATCTAGCCCTGGTCGAGAATACACATCCCCATAGGCAAATTCAATAATCATTTTGCGTAAATCTGGTGCGATGTCAGCTAGTGCATCCGCCTCAATCATTCTTGCCGCTTCTTCCTTTGTCACATACTGCTTTATTGTTTCGAACCCCTTTGTAAAACGCTCATTCATTGAAAATCCCTCCCATTATTATTTCATTACACAAAAACCCCAATTCCGCGTCTCCAGAATTGGGGATTGTCCTTCACCTATGTAAGGGGCTCTTTTTCATTTCACCCTCTGGCTCTAACGAAAAAGGAAATGTTTTATCATAGTGCCTCACTGGACAGCTTTAATGAATATCTATGCAAAAGTCACAAGGACATGCACGCTAAAATAATTGTTAAGCAAGACAAGCTTTTGCCTTTTCGATTTGGATTATTACTTGATCAAACCCTGTACCACCTAAAGAATGACGACGACGAACGGCAGCTTCAGGTGCTAATACTTCATAAATATCCGCTTCGATAAGCTCACTTTCTTTTTTCATGTCTTCAAGCGGTAAATCTAATAGGTAGATGCCCTTTTGAATACATGTGAATACAAGTTTTCCTGTCACTTCATGCGCTTCACGGAAAGGCATACCTTTTGTTGCTAAATAATCTGCAAGCTCCGTAGCATTAGAGAAGTCAGAGTGTACTGCCTGGTGCAAACGCTCTGTATTGACAGTCATTGTGCGAATCATACCTTCAAAGATTTTTAGTGAACCAAGAATTGTATGGACTGTATCGAACATACCTTCTTTATCTTCCTGCATATCTTTGTTGTACGTTAACGGTGTTCCTTTAAGAACTGTTAATAAACCCATTAAGTTACCATAAACACGTCCTGTTTTCCCACGAATTAACTCCGCCATATCAGGATTTTTCTTTTGTGGCATAATAGAAGAACCTGTTGAGAAAGCATCGTCTAATTCGATAAACTTGAATTCATCTGTAGACCACAAAATAATTTCCTCTGCAAAACGAGATAGATGCGCCATTAATAATGATGAATTGCTTAAAAATTCAACGATAAAATCACGGTCACTTACTGCATCCATAGAGTTTGCATAAACCTCGCTGAAACCTAAAAGCTCAGCGGATTTTAAACGGTCGATTGGGAAAGTTGTACCCGCCATGGCACCTGCACCTAAAGGCAGAATATCAATACGCTTAAGCGACTCCGTAAAGCGTTGTTTATCACGCTCTAACATCCAGAAATAGGCCATTAAATGATGGGCAAATGAGATTGGTTGAGCACGTTGTAAATGTGTATAGCCTGGAGCAATTGTTTCCACATGCTCCTCTGCCTTTTCTAGCAATGTCTTTTGGAATGTCTCCATTAAATCGATTGCTTCCTTCACACGTTTTTTCAAGAAAATATGCATATCCGTTGCTACTTGGTCATTTCGGCTACGGCCTGTGTGAAGTTTACCACCGACAGGACCAATTAAATCAATGAGCATTTTTTCCAGATTTAAGTGAATATCTTCATTAGCAACTGTAAATTCAAGCTTCCCTGCAATTGCTTTTTCTTGTAATTGTGCAAGTCCACCGAGAATGGCCTCTACGTCAGCTGCTGGTAAAATTCCTGTTGCGCCAAGCATCGTAACATGCGCTACGCTACCTTCAAGGTCTTCTAGAACAAGCTGTTGGTCAAAGCCAATCGATGCGCCGAACTCGTCCACCCATGCTTCTGCTGATTTTTGGAAACGTCCGCCCCAAAGTTTTGTCATAACAGCTCACCTTTTCCTTCATTTCTTTTTGAAAAGGTGCAACATAGCACAAAGCTATCTTACACCTTGCTTGTCAAAATTAATTTTTATTTATTGAAGAGTTAACCACTGTTGGCAGACCCCATAATTCGATGAAGCCTACTGCTGAAGCATGGTTGAATTGGTCTTCTTTAGAGTATGTTGCTAGCTTTTCACTATAAAGTGAATTTGGAGATTTACGTCCCTCCACAATCGCATGACCTTTGTAAAGCTTCACGCGTACAGTTCCGTTCACAAATTTTTGTGATTCAGCCAGGAATGATTCCAGAGCTACACGTAATGGAGAGAACCATAAACCATCATAAATTAATTCAGATAATTTTTTCTCAATGACTGGCTTGAAGTGCGCTAACTCTTTTACAAGCGTTAAGTCTTCTAGTTCTTTATGTGCTGTTAATAGCACTTTTGCACCTGGAATTTCATATACTTCACGAGATTTAATACCAACTAATCGGTTTTCTACGTGATCGATACGGCCAACACCGTGTGCACCAGCTACTGCATTTAGCTCTTGAATTAAATCAGCAAGCTTCATTTCTTTACCGTTTAAAGCTACTGGCTTACCAGCAACGAATTCAAGTTCTACGTATTCCGCTACGTCTGGAGCATTTTCCACAGAAACTGTTAAACCATAAGCTTCTTCAGGTGGAGATACCCATGGATCTTCCATTACACCCGCTTCATTTGCACGGCCCCATAAGTTTTGGTCAATAGAAAATGGTGAATCTAACGTTGCAGGAATCGGTACATCATGTTTCATGGCATATTCGATTTCCTCATCACGGCTCCAGCCCCACTCACGTACAGGTGCTAATACCTCTAAATCTGGATTTAAAGCTTTGATGGAAACTTCGAAACGAACTTGGTCATTTCCTTTACCTGTGCAACCATGAGCTACTGCGTCCGCACCTACTTGATTCGCAATTTCCACTAATTTTTTTGAAATTAATGGACGAGAAAGTGCCGATACTAATGGATATTTTTGTTCGTACCAAGTATGAGCTTGTAATGAGATTAATGCATATTCTTCCGCAAACTCATCCTTCGCATCTACCATATATGATTCAATTGCTCCTACTTGAAGAGCTTTATTTTTTACGAATTCAAGGTCCTTACCTTCACCAACATCAAGGCACACTGCAATAACGTCCCAACCTTGTTCTTTTAACCACGGAATTGCTACAGAAGTATCAAGACCTCCTGAATATGCTAATACTACTTTTTTATTTGCCATAAAAAATGCGCCTCCAATTAATCTATAAGATATGTATGTTTATACATTCAACTAAAAGTTTATACACGAATAGTATCATGTTATAAAAATAAAAACAAGTGTATTTTTATAAATTAATAGACTTTTATGTTTATTGTAAAAAGTGTGTCATTCCAATACTTTGAGTACATGTGCGAACTATGAATATTTTTACCCGGAAAAACGAATTTTTACTCGCTGCTTGAATGTATATAATATAAATTTCAGGAAAGTAAATGGTTCTTCTACAAGACAAGGAGTTGAGTTGATTTCCGTTCCTGATGGGCGCTTTCCTGGGGGCGTCCGATGAGCAAATGACAAGCGTTTTAACAGATACCATTCCTAACATAAAAAAACTGTAAATACACTCGATTTTTACTCGAGTATATTTACAGTTGATTACCTATTTTTTATTAAAAAATGATTTGCCTAAAAACTCAACGGTTGCAGGTGCCATTGCATATAGCTTGCTTGTTAACCCCATGATCCGTGGTAAATTAACCTCACGAACAGGACGCTCGATTGTTTTTATCGTAGCTTGTGCCACTTCTTCAGCGGTTAATAAAAATCTTCCTAAAGACTCACGATAGCCACTTTCATCACTCGCCTTGTCTAGAAATGGTGTATCAATTGGACCTGGATGTATCGCAGTGACTTTCACATTATACGGAGCCAGTTCCATGCGAAGCCCATTCGTAAAGCCAACAATCGCATGCTTTGTAGCAGCATAAACACTAGCCTTCGGTGTCGCTACCTTTCCTGCCTGTGAGCCGATGAAGATTAACTGACCTTGCTGACGTTGTATCATAGGTGCTGCTAGACGTTTTGCTAAATACATCGGTACACTGACATTTAGCTCTACCATTTGTCTAATAGCTTCATCTGATAAATCAGGTGCAATGCCAAACTTCCCTACTCCGGCAGATAAAATAGCTACATCAAGAGGCGGTAGCTGTGCACATACTTCATCGATTGTAGATAAATTAGTTAAATCTGCTTGGATCACGTTTGCACCAACGCGTTCTAATGCTTTCAAAGCCACTGTATTGCGTCCTGTTGCATAAACCGTATGACCTTGTGCTACTAATAATTCTGTAATTTTCAATCCTACACCACTTGTTGCACCTGTCACGAAGATAGTCTTTTTATTCACGCTCAAGTTTACACCTACTTTCTATGAAATAAATAGATACCTTCTTCCGTTTTTGTAGATGTAATGAAATTGTTGGCCTCTAAGTAATCTAAATAACCGAGCGTTTTAGACAGTGTCAGGCCAAGCTGACGCTGAAAAATCGCTGGGTAAAAGCGCTTCGTTACTTGTACAGCGGTTAATGATTCGTCACCAAATAATTCGCAAACTTTCAAAGATTGCTGATGCTGGCGTTCTAGTCGTTTATTAATTAAATCAGGAATATTCTCTAGCTCAGCACCATGTCCTGTATACATCTTTTTTACGGGTAATCGACGCAAAGTTTCGAGCGATTCATTATATTGTAGTAATGATTTAGTACGTCCTAATGTACGGTCTAGTGGTGGCTCAATTAATGGGTTTGGCGTAATTTTTTCAAGCAATAAATCTCCACCTATTACATCATGAGTTTTTTCATCCCAGAAGATTAAGTGACTTTGTGCGTGTCCTAATGTTTCAATAGCCTTTAATCCAGGATGTCCTGGCACTTCATCCCCATCGTTAAGAATTTGTGTTAATGGTCGTTCGCCTACAAGCTCTATTTCACGGCGGACATGTACACTCGGCTGGATATATTGTTGAGGAACACCGTGCTCAAATAAACGTTCACTGTAAAACTGCACATGGTAATGTAAAAAATCCTCGTCATGACGAAGCCATTTATCGTTATAGGCATGCCCTAAAATTTCTGCGTTTGGAAAGGCATCCACCCAACCTGCATGATCTGGATGATGATGGGTTAACACAACCTGTTCAATATCTCGCATGTCAAAGCCCGCTGCTCGAATACCCCATTTTAGAGCATCATAGGCTTCCATTGTTTTTGGACCAACATCAAAAATTGTCAATGCATCGCCTTTTACAACAAATGCATTCACATCTCCTACTTCATAGGGTGTTGGTATTTCTATTTTGTATATAGACAAAAGCTGTTTCCCCCTTTTATGCAACTAGTGAATACCGATTCATTCTATTTTACAAGTTTTTCTTCTTTTCGTCACCCTTCAGTTGACAGGTTGACGTATTATCAATATAATTTTGAATAATCTAATTATTTTCGTGCGTTGATGAAGCCAAGTACGTAATTGGTGAAGGTGTTTTAGAGAGTGTTACATTTGCTGAAAGTAACATCACCCACTCCCATTACCGAACCTACTTCTGAGCAGTTATGAAAACATAACCGTTTCCCTTGCGATAAAAGGGCTATGAGTTGTGCCAATTGGCAAACAAAGGTGGTACCGCGGAAACAACAGCGTTTTCGTCCTTCTTTATAAGGACGAGAACGCTTTTTTATCTTCATTCAGCAAATGTTTTAGTAGCGACAGGTACAGATCTTTTCTGTGCGAAAGCGTAGCGTAGCGTAGCGACAGCTGAATGAAGATAAAGCCTCCGGCGGATGTCACGGATTTTCAAAGGAATGAATTGTGCTAGCACAATTCAAAATCCGGACGCATTGTTTATCTGCGCGAAAGCGAAGCGTCAGCGGCAAATGTTTTCTGTAGCGAAAGCGAAGCGTCAGCTACAATTACGCCAAGGCGAAATTGAATTTGAACTGGAGGTTTTATCATGAAAAAAATACTATTTATTGGTGCAGGCTCGATGGCTGAGGCATTGATTCAAGGTTGGATTAAACAAAAAGTATTTACAGCACAAGAAATTTACGTCACCAATCGCTCAGCCAAAGAACGCTTACATTTTTTACACGACACATATGGTGTAAATTGCAATTTTGATGATGATATTTATCAGCAGGCTGATTTAATCATTTTAGCGATGAAGCCTAAAGATGCCATTGCAGCGATGCGTGAGCTAAAGCCTAAAATTTCAGAGCAATCAGCCGTTCTTTCTATTTTAGCTGGTATTGCTATTTCTACTATTATAGAACATTTAGGTGCTCGTCCAGTCGCACGCGTTATGCCTAACACTTCTGCCACAATCGGAATGTCTGCAAGTGGGATTGCCTTTAATGACAAAGTGACAGCAGAACAGCGCTCCATTTTCTTACAGCTGTTAGAGGCGGTTGGTTCAGTTATTGAGGTGGATGAGGATCAATTACATGCTGTAACGGCTCTTTCAGGGAGTGGCCCAGCTTATATTTATTATTTAATGGAGGCATTTGAACGTGTTGGTACAAAGGTCGGTCTCTCGAAGGATACAGTACGACTATTAATGACGCAAACACTTGCTGGTACTGCAGAAATGCTAAAGCAATCCGTCGATGAGCCTGATGTTTTACGCCGTAAAGTAACAAGTCCAGGCGGTACAACAGAAGCTGGAATTAAAGCACTTGAACAATATCAATTTAATGAAGCCATTGAAGCATGTATTAAAGAAGCTGAAGCTCGATCTCGATCACTTGCAAATAGTAAATAATGGGTGCAAAATAAAGTGAAACTTTAATCAGTGGGGGTTTTCTTCATCCCCCACTGATTATTAGTTGAACGAATCGGGCTTTTACGGGCAGTTTATCTCCCACCTAACTTCTTTGCTTTTGCTAAAATTTTGAGGTGCGAGTATTACTGCCCGTTAAAGCGCGGTAAAGTATATCACTAGGGATTAGGGGGCTTTATATTGGCGAAATTATTCGAACCTTATCAATTACAAAATATCACTTTAAAAAATCGTGTTGTGATGGCACCGATGTGTATGTACTCGGCGCAGGATGATGGACTTGTCACACCTTTCCACCAAGTACATTATGCAACACGGGCTGCTGGTCAAGTTGGTTTAATCATTGTCGAAGCTACTGGTGTTGTACCAGAGGGTCGTATATCTAGTAACGATCTTGGAATTTGGGATGACGCGCATATCGAAGGTTTAAGTCAATTAGTTCAAGGAATGAAGGCATACGGAGCAAAAACCGGCATACAGCTTGCACACGCTGGACGTAAAGCAGCTGTAGATGGAGAAATATTTGCGCCATCAGCCATTGCATTTAGCGATGCTTATAAAACGCCAACTGAGATGACATTAGAAGACATTGAATATGTTATAGAAGCATTTAAACAAGCAGCTGTACGGGCGGCTAAAGCAGGCTTTGATGTTCTTGAAATCCATGGAGCACACGGTTATTTAATTAGTGAATTTTTATCACCCGCAACGAATAAACGCAATGATCAATATGGTGGCTCGCAGGAAAACCGTTATCGACTCCTACGCCAAGTCATCGATGCTATTCGTAGTGTTTGGGAAGGCCCTTTACTTGTGCGTGTTTCCGCTGAAGACTATGCAGAAGATGGTACAACAATGGATGATTTTATCGTCTTCAGTCGTTGGATGAAATCACAGGGTATCGATTTAGTGGATGTTTCTACAGGTGGTGTCGTGCAAGCACATATTAATGTTTTTCCAGGCTACCAAGTAACTCATGCTGAAGCGATTAAGCATGGTGCTGATATTCCAACTGGAGCAGTCGGCCTTATTACAACAGCCATTCAAGCAGAGGAAATTTTACAAAATAATCGTGCTGACTTAATTTTCTTAGCACGTGTTCTTCTTCGTGAACCCTATTGGTCACTTCATGCTGCTAAGGGATTGGGAGAAGAAGTTAAACCTCCAGTGCAATACGTACGAGGTTGGTAAAAATAACTGTATAGTGGCTCTTCACCAAAATATAAAAAACAGCTTGTTGATTTATGCTAACAAGCTGTTTTCATTTCGATAAAGTGGATTTTGTTTAATTTCTTCATCAATTGCCTTCACTGACGTCTCTGCATCATCCCATATCTCAGAAAATCAATGTTAGAGAACAACCCAACAGATTTTTTATCCATTCTAAGACACTGCCACTATAACTAAGATACAATAACCTTCTTGGCTACTAATATTACAAATTCTTTTTTAAACACACTAAAAACTCAATCATTCCATCTTCTATTTTGGCCGTTGCACTTCCACCTAATTTTTCTGCTAGCAGCTTGACGATAGCTAGCCCTAGACCTGTGTTTTTACGTCTGGAATTGTCTGTTGTATAAAATCGATCAAAAAGCTGGTTAGGATTTAGTTGAATATTTTCGTCAATCGGATTTTGAAAATAGATATATGCATGTTCCTCTTCTAGCCACATCTTGATAGTTACATCACCTTGCGCATGCATGATACTATTTCGTACTAAGTTTTGCACAATGCGTAAAAGCATTTCTTCGTCAGAGTTAATAATGAGCGGCTCAAAATTAGGCAAGTTGACGGCTATTCCTTTTTGTTCAAATTGTGCAAAGGCACCAGCAATCTCTTCAAATACTATATTTGATATATTAATACGATCTTTTTTGGGTTGATCTTCATTACTATGCAAATAGGAATATTCAAAAAATGTTTCTAATAATTGCTCTAGTCTTCCAACATGTTTTTGTGTGACTTCAAGCTTTGCAAGCTGCTTTTCTGTTAAGGATTCTTTTAAAAGCATTTGTTGATAGCCTTTTATCGCAGTTAGCGGCGTACGAAAATCATGAGAAATGTTTGAAATCATTTCCTTGTAGTATTTTTCTTCCCGTTTAATATACGACTTTGATTTTTGTGATTCTATTAATATGCGATTTATATTTGCCACTAGTTGATTTATTTCTTTGTTTAATAGCTCTACGCTAATTGGTTGCGTATATTGCTCATGTAGACGTTGTGACAATTGTACGTTCATCAATCGTAGTTGCCTTTGTATATAAAAAATATAAAACAGTAATCCTACAATGACTACAATTGCCACAATCCACATTCCCTACATCCCCTTACCTGATTTCTGCTTTTCTAAATATCATGAATGTTAAATATATAATTACTACTATAAAGATGACACAAATGGAAACGGCCGAAATTATATCACCTTTACTCATGCTTAAATTAAGCGTAATATACTCCGCTGAATATGGTGTGAAGGATAATACTTTATCTATAATCTCAAATGAATCTTGGAAACTCGCTACCTGCCCAAAGAACATGGACATCATGTAATACGCAGCTACTACAAGCACCGATTTTCTTAAGGCAAAAGCAAGTAAAATACAGGTCGTTAACTGAGCAAGATAGACCATTGTCATTGTGCTCATTATTGTTAAATATTCGCCAAAGGTACCACTAGTAGGCAAAGTTAGAATGCTTAAAAAACCTGCTGCTTTCCCACCCATGCTAAACGTGCTGCCCATTGATAAACCAATTATAGTCACGATGATATACGGACTTACAAGAACAATAAGTAATATCCAGAAAACAATCGCTTTACTTATGACAATTTGGATTCTTGCAAACCCGCTTATAATAGGATGATGGATATTTTTTGTGTCAAAGTCTGAACAAATAAGTGTAGTGGCAAGTACTGCGCCTACTATTGACATCGTATTCATATCAGATAATAAAAATCCAACGTTACTGATGCTTTCATTTAGTGAGTTATTGCCGATCCCATAGGCAATACTAAACATTGCTATTGCAGAACATGTTGTTAAAGCCAGTAAGACCCTAAATATTTTGGATTTAGTTGTTTTATAGAGGTAAGCACGTACTAAATTAAACATGTCGCTCACCTCCTATTAACGTAATGAAGTAGTTCTCTAACGTATCTCCTTGTAGACTAAATTCCGTAAGTGTTACCCCATTTTCAAATAATGCGGTTGATACATCTCCAAGATCTTCTAAGAAATCGTACAATTTAATCGTTTTATTTGGTATGACTTGAAAGTTTTGTGTTTTAAGAATTGTCTCTAATACATGTGCACATTGTTCGGGAGCTGTACAACCAATGCGAATATAATGTCTACATTCTTCGTCAAGCTGTTGTTGAGTCATTTGTTTCATAATTTTCCCTTTATGAATAATGATATAATCAGTTGTTGTTTGATAAAGTTCTGGCAAATTATGACTCGAAATTAAAATCGTCATCTGTCGCTCTTCACAAAGCCGAGTTAAAAGTTGACGAATTTCAACAACACCTATAGGATCTAACCCATTCACTGGCTCATCTAAAATCAATAACTCTGGGTTAGTTAATAACGCAATGGCAATGCCTAAACGTTGTTTCATGCCTAGTGAAAAATACTTAGCTTTCTTATTGTTTGTACTCGTCAATCCAACCAATTGTAATATCTCATCTTCGAGCTCCTCATTCGGAATTCCCCGCATTAAACGATGATATTTAAGGTTTCCTTTTGCTGTCATATCAGGGCTAATTGCTGGTTGTTCAATCATGCTGGCAATACGTTTTCGTTGCTGCTGTATTTCCTTGTCAGATGATTTTCCAAATAACTCAAATGAGCCTTCTGTTTGAAAACTAATCCCTGAAATAATCTTCATTAAGGTCGATTTACCCGCACCATTTTCACCAATAAGCCCATATATACGCCCTTCTTTTAATTCGATCGATACGTCGTGAAGTACTGTATGTTTTTTGTATGTTTTCGTTATTTGATTCGTTTTTAATATGGTTTCTCCCATAGTAAGCACCTCCCTTTCATATTCATAGATTACTCATGAAAGGTATAGATAAAGTAAAGATGGCGTATAGATTACGGATAATTTACGGACGTAAACGATAACCAAGCCCTCGGAGCGTCTCGATATAATCCGCCTGTGGATTTTTTGTCTTTAATTTATGTCGAAGATTACTAATATGGATTTTAATAATATGTTCATCCCCTAAATATTCTTCCTGCCAAATGGATTCATATAAATTTGCTTTCGTGAATACTTTCTCTTGATTTGTCATAAACAGTTCAAGCAGTAAATATTCCTTTGCAGTTAGCAAGACCTCTTCACCACTCACTGTCACTCGCTTAGCGACATCATCCAGTATTATATCCTTGTATTGCAGCTGCTTCATTGGTGTAGCTTGTTTTTTTACACGACGTAAGATAGATTCAATACGGGCAAGAACCTCACCAAGATCAAAAGGTTTCGTAATATAATCGTCCGCTCCTAAACGAAGCAAATCAATTTTTGTTGATACTAAATCTTTAGCTGAAATCATAACAACAGGTACTTCCGAAATAGCGCGAATTTCTTTTAGTAATTCATCCCCACTTTTATAGGGTAGCATAATATCAAGAAGCACTATATCAAACTCATTTTGCAGAAATGCCCGATGACCTTCTATACCATCCATCACGCTTGTTACCTGATAGTCTGCTTGCTCAAACAATTCGGTTAACATTGCATTTACATCTTCATGATCCTCAACCATTAAAATTCTCAATACAATCACACCTTTGTTAAAATATTCCTATTAATATTATATAAAACTTTATGTCGTTCAACATTAATTAATTTTAATAGCTATCATCATAACATTGGTTGATTTCCACTCCGACTGGGCGCTTTCCTGGGGGCGTCCAGTCTTCACTCCAATCAACTTACATAGCATAAGTTTTACTAACGACTTCCCTACTTTTGATATGACCACATTAATAAAGTTATGAGATCGATAAGTAATTGTGTTGAAATAGATGACAATAATTTTACAAATAATCCCTCGTCTGAAATAAACATAGTAACTCTTCTGGAATTTTTACTGAATCCTTATAAAAAAGATATACAGGAACACTTGGCAAAGCTATTTCTTCGAAGGGGACGATATTAAAGCGACCTTCCATCCGCTCCTTTCTCACAATCATCCGTGGCAAAAATGACATGCCTAAGCCGTCTTTTATTAAGCGCTTTACCACATAGGATTGGGATATGGACACTTGCTTGGTCACTACATATTTTTCCTGTAGTTTATGTAATAAATCCTCCCAAATAGTTGGATGATGGTGTGTAAATAAAGTGTAGGTTTGAAATAATTCCTCATAATCAATATATGCTCCTGTCTCATCATCGAAAGCATCCAGAGGAATAACCAATTCTAGAGGACTCTCTACAAGAAGCTCTTGGTGCCAATGTCGATAACGTGTTGGCAATAAGGAAATACCAATATGTGCCTTATCACTATTTATTAAATCCTCAATTTTTGCTGAATCCTCCACTAGAATTGATATTTCAATGGCAGGATTTTCATTGATAAACTGATAAATAACATGAGGCAATATCGTTTCTACCATTAAAGGAGTCATTGCAATCACTAGTTTTTCTTCAATACCTTTTGTTGCTAACTGAAAACGTTCAATACTTTTATCCCATTGATGGGTAATTTGCTGAGCTTCTATTAGAAAGAGATGCCCTGCCTCTGTTAATTGCACACGATTCTTTTCACGTTTAAATAATTTTACATTCAAGAAATGTTCCAACTGATGAATATGAACTGTGATGCTCGGCTGCGATAAATGTAATTCCTCTGCGGCTACTCGAAAATTACAAGATTTAGCGGCTACTACAAAAGACTGTATCCATTTGTAATCCAAACTCTCACCCCTTTCATTAATGTTCTTAATCAACTTCATTAACTATATTTAATTTACTAAATTATCCAAAAATAATAAACTAAAATTAGATCGATACTTTTACACAAAGGGGAGAATCGTATGTTAGCTAAATTAAGTAAGCAATTTCGTACTTTTGCAAAAGATGAATGTGAAAACTCAAGTCCACTGTATGAACATTTAGCAAATAAGATTGCCGATGATGATGAAATACTAAAAGTTGCCGCATTTATACCTCAAGGACAACCTGTACCTAATTTATTATTAGCTGGGGTTCAGTATTTGCTGTCATCATCAAAAGACGATTTGGTTAATTTTTATTCATCTTTAACGACAACACCTAAAGCAATAAATGAAGTGTATGCTGTTTTTAAAGCATTCGTCTTATCCCATTCAGAAGAATTGAAGATTTTATTTCAAGAAAAACTTGTTCAGACTAATGAAATTCGTCGTTGTTCTTACCTTTATCCAATGATGACAGAAATTTATGAACGCCACCAAAAACCATTAGCCTTAATAGAAATCGGTGCAAGTGCAGGACTTCAACTTGGAATGGATCAATACAATTACTGCTATAATCAACAGCTTCACATAAACAATTCAAATAGCGCTTTCATTTTGGCCTCAGAAAATCAAGGACAACCGCTTCCAGCTTCCATTTCAAATGCTCCAGTTGTTTGTAAACGAGTTGGCATCGATTTAAATCCTATTGATATTCATAATGAGGAAGAACTCCGATGGCTTCAAGCATTAATTTGGCCAGAGCATGAAGAACGAAGACTTTTGTTAAATCAAGCACTCCCTATTTTAAAAGAGCTCGATTTACAGCTAATAAAAGGAGATGCCATTGAACTTATAAAAGATATTAGTAGAGAAATTAATCAAGATGCGATGTTAGTTGTTTATCATACGCATGTGGCCAATCAAATCCCAATGGAATTACGCCTTGAACTAATTGAACAGTTAAAAGAGATCAGCATGGAACGACCTCTTTACCATTGTTATAACAATTTATTCGATATGCAACTACATCAAGATTTTATTGATCAAGGAGAAATAGAGTCTATACGTAAAATGGAGCGCCCTGATGGTCATGCTCGATGGTTTAAGTGGTCAAACCAAAACTAAACGGTAACACGAAAAAACGCTGCATAAGATTTCCTCTCATGCAGCGTTTAAATTTTATTTAGTATTTTCTAAAAATCATATTCCGCATCTTTTTTAGCACGAATTTCTGCAAACGCATCGGCTACCATCACTGTATCTTCAGCTAAACGGTCAAGGCGGAACAGAACATCATCATTCACAATTTCCTTCCGCAAAAAATCCTTTTCTTCTATAAAAACATATGTTGGGACGATGTGGGCCTTCATGTAAGCGAGAATTGGCTTTAACTGCTGCTCAATCATTAGATAGTGCTTCGATGTCCCAGCTGTGACAACCGTACTCACCACTTTATCGCGAAAGGCATTAACAGGTAGTAAGTCAAAAATATTTTTCAGCGTTGCCGGAATCGAAGCTTGAAATGTGGGCGTTCCAATGACAATCGCATCTGCAGCCATAATTGTTTCGGTCACAAATTTTGTATCCCCATCATAGTCAAAATAATTTCGTCCATCACTAAATTCCATATTATATTCAGCAAGATCTAATAACGTTACTTCATGCTCTGGATACTTATCTTGTAAAATTTCAACCATTTTACTGATGGCTGTTTTTGTTTTTGAGCCGACAATTGAACCAGCTAGTGCAACAATTTTCATGCTGAACACTCCTTATTTTGCTGTATATTTTTTAATGGCAGGTAAAATATCGTTCCCTATAATTTCAATATTTTTCATTAATTTATCGAATGGCACACCGCCGAAATCAATTTGTGCCATAAATCGCTGCATGCCATAGAGCTCGTATTGATACAGTAATTTTTCAATAATTTGTTCCTTACTGCCGACCATTAAGGCATCTCGTGTATCTGGCGCTTGTGCAAATTGTTGCTTTGGATAACCCCCGCCACGAATTGCTTGGGATCCCACATTTAAATGGGGATACATCCCTTGTAGTGCCTCTTGCGTCGTATCAGCAACGTAGAATAGGCTAGTTGTAGCAATCGGTAACTCTTGCGGATCAAAGCCACTTCTCTCCGCTGCTTCTCGGTAGGCATCTACAGATGGCTTAAAGTTAACTGCGGGACCACCTAATGTCGTTAGCATCATTGGAATGCCCATATAACCTGCTTTTATGGCACTAGCAGGTGGTCCACCGACAGCACGCCAAATTGGCAACGACCCATTTTTAGGTTGTGGCAAAATTTGCGCATTGTGAAGTGGTGCACGGAATTGTCCTTCCCAAGTGACCAGTTCGTTGTCATTTATTTTTTTCAGTAACTCTAATTTTTCTTCAAAAATTTCTTCGTAATCCTTTAAATCAACGCCTAGTAATTGATATGCACCAACTCGAGAGCCACGCCCAGCGACTATTTCTGCACGTCCATCTGAAATTAAATCGATCGTCGCAAAATCTTCATATACACGTACTGGATCAGAGACACTTAGTACTGTCGCGGAGCTTGCTAATTTGATTTTTGATGTAGCTTGTGCGATGGCTCCTAAAACAACCGTGTGTGCCTGAGTAGTAAAGTACGATTGATGACTTTCGCCAACAGCAAATACATCAATACCTGCTTGTTCTGCTAGCTGACTTGCCTCAATAAGCTCTTGGATTCGTTGCTGAGCTGAAATACGTTCACCTGTTAATGGATTTGGAATATGATCCCCTAATGAATACAAGCCAAATTCAATGCCTTTTGATTGATCAATACGGTATTTTTCCATGATAAAATCTCTCCTTAATCTAGTGGCTCTAAAATAGCTTCGATTTCTGCACGTCTTTCTTCTAAAAATGGTGGAAGATCAAGTTCTTTGCCAAGATCCTCTATTGCCGAATCAACTGTAAACCCTGGGCCATCTGTTGCCATTTCAAATAAAATTCCATTACGATCTCTGAAATAAAGACTTTGGAAATAATAACGGTCCACAATGCCAGTACTATCAAAGCCCTGTTCCTTAATTTTGATATCCCACTGTTGCAATTCCTCCACTGTTCCGACACGTAGTGCAAGATGATGAATACTACCACGACCAGGTTTCTCACTTGGCCCTTCTAATTCTTTAACGACTATTTCTCCAAGTACTTCACCAGGAATGGATTGCAATACTGCTTCTTTTTCACTTTCTTCAACAGCTGTGTAGTTAAATAATTCTTTTAATAAGTTTACTGTCCGTTGCAAGTAACGCACTGTCATTTCAACTGTACCCATCCCTAAAATACGATGTTCTGCAGGGATATCAGAGCCTTCCCACGGTTGCCAATGAGCGGGTGTTGCGTGATCATGATTGTTTAAAAGCACCATTCGTAACCCTTCATGATCCTCAAAAAATAAAGCATCTTTCCCTGCATAAGTTGTAATTTCACTATGTTCAATCTCTAATTCTTGAAAATGATTTTTCCAATATTGCAGACTGTCATAGCTTGGCACTAGTAGTCCAATACGTGTAATGGCATTTGTTCCTCGAACTGTCCGTCCTGCTACAGGCATTTCAAAAAATGTTAATTCTGTACCCGGTGCTCCTGTTAAGTCTCCATAAAACAAGTGATACATGGAAGGCGAATCTTGGTTTACTGATTTCTTTACACGACGTAAGCCGAGAATTTTTGTATAAAAATCATTATTACGTTTGCCGTTTTTTGTTAGCATTGATATATGATGATGTCCACTTAATTTGTTCATGAATGTTTCCTCCTTGTTTTCACTTGACTAAGCAAGTGATATGGTAAAAAAAGTCATGTTGGCGGTAGTTTTTTTTCACGACTATGCTTCTCTAATTTCGACATTAATGTATTTAAAGTTTTCATTTCTTCTTCTGTTAATACTTCTTCAAACAATGAAGATTGAAATTGTAGCTGACTTGGAGTTGCCGCATCAATCATTTGCTCGCCTTTAGCTGTTAGTGAGATTGTTTTAGTCTTCCATTTTTGCTTGCGTTCAATAAGTCCTTCTTTTTCAAGACGAGCAAGCATCCGAGACATACCACCTTGCGTCACTATCACTTTCTCTGCTAATTGGGATTGCGTTAACGGTGCATATGTCTTTATTTGTATTAGGACATCAAATTGTGCAGTCGTTAAGTCAAAGCGCTTTAAAAACTCATTGGATAGCTGGTTACTTTGATTTGTAAAGCGCATCATCCGAATCCATGTCAGTGATCCGAGCGTGTGTTTTCGCATTGCTTCCTCCTCCTCTCATTCATCACTTTACAACGCAAGTGATAAATAAGCAAGAAAAATATCTTGAATTCGAGATATTTTTTAGTGTGAAGCTCACACTATATAATGCCATGCGTCGTAATTGGATATAAATTTCCTTTAAAGGCAAAGGAAATTCTCCCTGTTTCTTCGGACACTACCATGACAAGCGCATCACTTACTTCACTTAACCCTAATGCTGCTCGATGTCTTGTGCCTAATTTCTTTTCCCCCGTATATCTCTCTGACAGTGGCAGTACATTTGCTGCTGACTCAATTAGATTTTGGCTTACCAAAACTGCGCCATCATGAAGTGGATTTCCAGGAAAAAAAATAGATTCTAATAAGGAATGCGTTACTTCTGCGCCAATATGAATACCAGGTTGTATAAGGGCTCCCAGAGAATCCTCCCGTTCAATAACAATTAGTCCACCGTGTCTTCTTTTAGACATATTTTGTACGCAATGCGAAAGCTCAGGATATTTTTCAGTAAACGGGGAAAGATAGCAATTCAAATAAAACGTAGCAGCCTTCATTTCAATCATTACAAATTTCTCTTTTATTTTTTCAAAATTCCCAAGAAGACAGTTTGTATCAGTATCCATAGCTTCTACACTTTGCTGTAATGAATGAATGACTTGCAGAAGCTCTTCCTTTAATGTTTGTTTCATTGGTGAAAAATCGCAATTTGTTGGATCCACAAAAAAACACCCCGCTTTTCAAATTTATTATGAAAAAACTCGTATTTATCTTTAGTTTCTCTAGATGGGATTTTTTTATTCGTTTTGAGTTTCATTAAGTCTACTTTCTGAATAAATTGTTTCTGAAAATGTAATTTAATGAAAAGAGTAATCTTACAACACACAAAATGGAATTAAAAAAACACGTGTATCCATTAGATGAACTAAAGAATACACGTGTTGTCATTTAGCTTACATTTGTCCAGCACGAATTTTCTTGACAATACTGAATGTCGTGTAGGCAGCGGCTGGTGCAAGTGCTACAATAAAAATAAGCCAAACCGTTAAGTTGTCCGTAGCTTTTAATGTGTCATAATTTGAGATAACAAACACAATTAGTCCAACAAGTAATAAATAGCTTAGCACATTTGGAAAAATAACAATTAAACGCAATAGTGCTGGTGGCATCTTTTGCTGATTCATATAAACCACTCCCCTTTACTAAATTATACAAAAATATACTATTAACCGCATTATAATTCTTTTATATTCCAAATTTCCGTTCTACAACTATTACTACTTTGTATTTGATTTCTTGTTACTTGATAGGTTGAGACATTTTAAAAATAAGAGCCTTGCTACACACATTATTGTAGCAAGGCTCTTTAAAGCATTCACAAAACTAATTCGGCCAAAACTTTGAATGCATAACACTTTATCAAGACTTTTTATTAATTTATTCAAAGTTAATTAGGCTTATTTCTTTAAATACATGTATGCAAAGATACAACTACCAAATAAAAAACAATGTTGCGATTGTTTGTCTTTAGACTAATAATGGTAACATTGTTTTGTTGTTTTAGGATCGTTCAACAACTGTTATCAATTAATATTAAGACTCATTTTTAAATTAGCAACAATATGATTTAAAGCATATCCACGCAATCATGATTTACAAAATCGATTTTAAAAATGATTTTACTGTTAGATAGCGTTGCTTGAGCTGAATATCCTAATTGTTCAACAAGGCTTTTAACGGTAGCAAGTCCTAGCCCAGTACCTGAAAAGTTTTTGTCACGAGAGCTTTCTCCAACATAAAAGGCCTGCCATATTCTAGATATATCTGTAAGAGTGGTGTCATTACTAATTTCGAACACTCCATCTTGACTAAAGAAAATCTGAATTTCATCTTCAGAAGCATATTTGATTGCATTACTAATCATATTTTCAAATATGAAATGTACTTTATCTTGTTCAGCCGACAGCATAAATTCAGTAACTTCAGTTTTAAAATAAATATGTTTATCTCCTTGTATGTGTCGATAGTTATCCAGTATCTCATTAATCAACATAATTAAATCAAAGTTTGTTTTATTAGAATCATTTTCTTCTGTTTTGGCGAAATAAAGCATATCTGTAATTATTTTTTCCATTCTATCAACTTGCTTGTTAATGGTTGCAAGATAAGTTCCATCATCCATACCATCTTCAATTCCACTGGAATATACTCTAACTAATGCTAAAGGAGTTTTAAGCTCATGGGTTAAACCTATCATAAATTGCTTTAAGTCAATGTTCCGTTTAGATAAATCTTGTTGCGCCTTTTCAAGTGCCTTACTCATTTTATTAATACTTTTTGCAAGGTCCTCGATTTCATCTCCTGTACGAATTTCAGCCTGTTTAAATTCCAACTCGCCAATTTCTTTTGCAACTTTTTTGAGTTCATTTAACGGTCTTGTTAGTTTTCGAGATAAAAAGGCAGTAATAATAATAATCAGTAAGATACTGACTATTAAAAAGAATATGTTAAAACGGGTAATAAAATAAGCTATATCAATAAAATTAGCCATTGAGGCACCAATCATAATTAGCTGATGATCATCTTTTGAATAATGTGCGATAAAACTGGACTTTTGTTTTCCTTGATTATAAACCTTGCCTACAATTTTATCCTCATTAACTTTTTGTAATACTTCTTCGGAAACCCAAAATTTATTAAGTGCAATATGTTCTCTTGCAAGTTGCTGTTTTAAATTTTCATTCAGGACATTAATATTATCTTTTAGAGATACTGAAAGAATAGTTACATCAAATTGATGCTCCACCAAACTCTTATCCTCAAATTCCTGATACGCTGAAAAAGCATTAGTTACTTTTTGGTTCAATTGATAAAGATAATATTTTGGTAGAAAAAACTGACTTACCGCAAGTGAGATGCTAAATGTGATGACAACAACAAGAGTTATATAAATAGTTAATTTTGTCCCAATTTTTCGTTTCATTCCCTTGTACTATATCCAACTCCTCGATGTGTTTGGATAATATCCTCTCCGATTTTTTCACGTAGACGCCGAATATGTGTATCTACCGTCCGTGGATCACCCTCATAGTCCATTCCCCAAATTAAATCAAGTAGTTGATCTCTCGTTAATATTTGTCTTCTATTCTGGCTAAATATACGTAAAAGCTCAAATTCAGTCTTTGTTAAAATCAATTCATTTCCAGATCTCCATACACGTTTGCTTGAAATATCAAATGAAACATCGTTTATTCGTTGAATGGATTCCATTTGTAACAATTTTTTCGCCCGCATTAATAAAACTTTTGGATAAAATGGTTTATTTACATAATCATCAGCGCCATCAGAAAGGGCAATAAATTCATCTTCTCCTGTATCTCTAGCTGTTAGTATTAATATTTTAATTTTTTGAGTCTTCTTCATTTCGCGGCAAACTGTAATCCCATCTTTTTCTGGCATCATCCAATCCAAAATGGCCAAATCAATTGTTTCATTATAGAAAATATCAAGTGCTTCTGAACCATTTGTAGCCGTAAATACCGTAAATCCTTCCTTTTTGAAATAACTTTGTAAAATCTTTAACATATCTAGTTCATCATCAGCGATAAGTATATTCATTATATTTATCTCCTAATTGTCATATTTACCCAAATTATACTGTTCTATAATAGCAATTAATTTTTCAGGATACATAGGATCTGTGGAATAGTGGTTTTTTTTCAAAGCATGGGCGGCTTCTTGATAATTCGCTGCAGCAAGAACATCATAATATTGATGCTCATTCCAACTCGTTCCTTCTAAAATTAATTTAGTATGGTCAATAAATGCACTTTTCAAATCTGGATAAGCTCTAAATTCAGTTTCAATTGTATAACTTTTATTATTTTTATATTCCATAGTTAGCATTTTTACTGAATTGCCTTTATAGCTACCTTTTATCCCAAATAAATTATTTGCTTTTATAGCCAATTCACTTTCGCCATAATTCGATTCTAATATCGCCTGCGCAATTGTTATACTCGGAAGCACTCCTCCTGTTTGTTGGTTTAATTCTACAGCTATAGGAGCGATTTCATCTATAAAGTGATTCTCTCTATTTTCCTTATGAAATAGTCTTATAAAAAAAACAGAAAGTAAAGCTAAACTAACTACTAGTATAATTATTGATACTTTGGATTTTCTATATTTGCAGATTCTTTTCATTATATAACCTCTTTTTAAATGAATTTATTACATATATTTTAAAAGAGGAATGTTACAGTCATTTGACAAAAGAATAATATTAGATGAAAAACCTTTAATAGGATTAATGAATACTTTGTTCACTCATTTCTATAAAAAAAGTAGTACAAACTATAGTTTGTACTACCGATAATAAAAATTTTATTCTGAACTATGTGTAACGAACAAGCTCATTTGTTCAATCCTTTTTTCAATGCATCCCAAATCGAATTATCAACTTCTATATCTTTTCTATCCGGTAGTTCGCCATTTTCCTTAGCTTTCCAATATGCCCAGTTGACTGGTTGACTTCCTAATTCAAAATCCATACCTTCCCACGTATCTTCACGAAATGCATAAAATGCCCAGTGCCAGCCATAATCATCGAAAATATCAATTAAATCCTTTATATATTGATCGGCTCCACCAACCATTCGATTAATTCCAAACTCTTCAGCCATAATTCGGTTGTTTGCTACATTGTGTTTCTCTGCCCATTGTGCAACTGGTTCTAAAAACTCTTTTAATGAAGCTTTATTGAACATTTTTTCTGTTTGATCTTCACCAACCTTCACCTTACCAGGATAAGTGTATGTGAATCCTTTTTTTCGATTTTGGCTTGTCATTTCATAAGGTTCATACATATGGAATGCATATAACACATTATCGTCATCTATTGGTTTTAAATAGTTTATTGCCCATGGAGTGGCAAATAAACCTGAGTCTAAAATAATGGGTGTATCAGCATCTACAGATCGTATAGAATCTACAATGGTTCCATAAAGCATGTTTAAATCTGCCGGAGTATTTTCTAATTTTTTGTACCATTCGTCATAATCTTTTGTCCAAAAATCATTAAATCCCGTAGCTGTTTCAGGATGTGGCTCATTAATTACGTTATATCCAACCACTGCAGGATGATCTTTCAAACGGAAGGCAAGATCTTTCCAAAAAAGCGCTGCTTGCTCATGATATTTAAAGTCTTGCCAAATACGATCGTCATTTTCATAGTTATTAAACTGCCTCCAACGATTTCCTGGAAGACTTAGAATAGTTAGTACAATCTTTGACCCTCTTGCATAGGCTGCATCCAAATCCTCTTTTAACTTTATAAAATCTTCTTCAACAATTCCCTCATATTGATCCGCATTACCGATTAAGAAATCTTTACTAGGATTAGAATCTTTTCCGTCATTAAATAAGAAGTCTTTATCTTTTGCCCATTTATCAGGTGCTAAACGGATAAATTCAATATTGAATTTATTCGCCTCTTCATAATTTTCCGGTAAAGAAGTAGAATTCATAAAATTTGTTCCTTTTCGTTGCTCATCCCAAAAATCTTTCTTTATCTCCTTTACTTCTAGTTTTTCCTGTTTCTTTTCTTGCTCTAAAGAGCTACAACCAGCAGCAAGTGCTACTGTCAAAGCACAACCAAGGGAAGCTATCATTTTGAATTTATTTTTCAGCCATTTCCTTTGATTTATTTCTCTCATATTATCACCTCGTGATATATACTATTGAACCTGTGTTACGTGAATGTGACAAAATAAGCGGATGTGTATATGTTTATCTGAAATCAATTTAAGGATTTTTTAAAAGTATTTAATGAGGAATATTGGGTAGGGGAGAGCAAGCAAATTTAGTTGTAACGTTTTGATGCTTAGATATTTTGGCAGTACCCCTTCTTTTTACACTTTTAAATAAATTGCTAGTCGAGAAATGATTTTAATTTTTTATACAAATCTCTAAATGACAACCTCCTGTAACATTAAAATGCTACAACATTTAATAAATGGTAGTTTTTTATGACAAAAATAGAGGTGACATTTGAAAGTTAATTCGAAGCATACAAAAGAAAATAGATTATCAATGGTAAAATTAATCACTTCCTTGAAATTAATAGGAAGGATGTTTCAACAGAATCTTAAGTGGAAATGTGTTCTTTTCCTTATGATTTTCATTTTTCCAATCACTACTTATTTATACGCGTCCCACTTTGAGACAAAATCATTGTCTATTACATGGACTGATATCAAAAATCCTAATATTCCTGAAGGATTTCAAAATGTAAAGATTGTGCAATTCTCTGACACACACTTTGGGCCAAATTTTTCTCATAAGCAGCAGAAAATGTTAATCAATCAAATAAATGAAGTAAAACCCGACATTGTAGTCTTTACAGGTGATTTAATTGACAATTTTAGTGAGTATACTTCCGAAAGAAAATACTCACAAACAATTTTGTCCCAAATTAACGCTCCTCTTGGAAAATATGCAGTGTTCGGTAATCATGACCGTGGAGGCGGAGGGGGTTATTTGTACGAACAGTATATGGAGGAAGCAGGTTTTACAGTTTTAGTTAATGAAACTATAAAAATTAAGGTAAGCAATGGTGATTATATTACGCTTTCTGGTCTTGATGATTTTTTACTTGGCAAGCCAAAAGTGCAGCATACTCTTCAAAACTTACGAAAAAAGGACTTTAACATTTTGTTAGTGCATGAACCCGATGCAGTAGATGAAGTTCTTGTGTATCCGGTTGATTTTCAATTATCTGGTCATAGTCATGGAGGGCAAGTACAACTTCCATTCATTGGCCCTATTATCACTACTTCATTAGCAAGCCAATATGTTGAAGGTTTGTATCCATTACAAGGGAAAACAAAACCGTTACAGTTGTATGTAAATCGTGGTATTGGTACAACAAGAATGCCCATACGCTTTTTGAGTAAGCCAGAACTTTCTGTTTTTTTATTAAAAAATTGATGATACTCGCAAGATTTTCTTTCTGTCTATTCTAGGAGAATAAATAAGAAGCCTAATCATTTCGATTAGGCTTCGTTTTTCTCCCCCTATATTGGAAAGATATTTTAGATATTTCATGGCTGGAATAACGGGTTCTCCCTCTCGATTTAGTAGCATATATCTTTTATACTCGGTTGATCCAATCTCTAATACCTTCATCTTCTTCCTCCGTTTCATTAAAAACTATAAGAACTATAAAAATCACACTCATATATATCGTATTTAACCATAAAAAAAGAGCAGTAAGCTAACGTAGAAAACGTTAACTACTGCTCGTAATTATAGTCTATATAAAATAATTATGATTGTTGTTGAAACTTATTTTTAGATGGAACAAATAGAGTTAAAACAAATGCAATTATCGCTAAGATTGTCATGAAATAATAGGCATCACTTGAGCCCAAAATAGAAGCAAGTGTGCGAATACCTTCAGCCGTAGCATTTGGTGTTTCTGCTAGCAATGTTTTCGCATGGTTTGTCGTTTGTGCTGTGAAAATTGTAATAACGACTGCAGATCCAATTGCACCTGCAATTTGACGTAATGTATTATTCACTGCTGTACCATGCGTTACAAGTGTCTTAGGTAAAGCGTTCAAACCAGCTGTGTTCAATGGCATTGTGATAAAGCTCAACCCTATACGTAGAAAAATGGTACGTATCATTAAAAAGCTATAGGTTGTTGTTTCTGTTAAATCTGTTACAACCCACATTGAAGGAATGACAAAAATCAAACCGATAATAAATAACGGCTTTGCACCAAAGCGGTCATACATTTTCCCTGTCACTGGAGACATAAATGCATTTACAAGTGCACCCGGTAATAATAATAAACCAGCGTCTAATGCCGTAAACCCTCTTCCATTTTGCAAATACATTGGTAATAAAATCATATCCGCATACATCATCATTGTGACAATAATGTTGATGATGGACGTTAGCGTAAATAATTTATTGTTAAAAACGGATAAGTTAAGAAGTGGATCAGAAGATTTAATTTGGCGAAGACAGAATATTGCTGTAGTCATTACCCCCGCAAGTATAGTAACTATTACAACTTTATCATCCCAACCATGGCTTCCTGCATTACTAAAACCATACAAAATCAAACCAAAGCCAATTGTTGATAAAATAACACTGATTACATCTAACTTCGTTTTTGCTGTTTCTGAAACATTAATTAAATATTTCATTGCCATCAATATAATGATCACGACAAATGGGATTATTCCAATAAATAACCAACGCCATGAATAATAATCTATAACGAAACCTGCTAATGTTGGTGCAATTGCTGGAGCGAAAATCATAGCTAGCCCAATTAAGCCCATCATACTGCCTCTTTTTTCAGGAGGAAAAATAAACATCACGATGCTCATTAGCAATGGCATAATAATTCCTGCCCCTATTGCTTGAATCATACGACCTATTAGTAAAGTCGTAAAGTTCGGAGCTACTGCACAAAAAATAGAGCCTAATAATAAAAACAGCATTGAACTAATAAATAATTGGCGTGTTGAAAAACGTTTCATTAAGTATGCTGTAATAGGGACTAGCACCCCATTTACCAACATAAAGCCAGTAGATAACCACTGAACAGTTGTAGCAGAAACGGAAAATACGCCCATTAAATTACTTAATGCAACGTTCAACAGTGTTTGATTTAGTGTAGATAAAAAACACCCTAAAATTAATACTGTTAATAGTACTTTTTTATTTATTGATTCCGACATTACATTATTCCTCTTTCCACTTGTTTTATTAACACTATGTCAATAAAATAGATAATAACACTTTTATTTTTTGATTCCTATTTACAATTTTTCAAGAAGTGTCAATTAAACAACAGATTTTAAAATACTATTAATTAAATTTGCATTTAATAGATAAAGGAGAATTAAATTGACTACACACAAAAAACAAGATCCACGATCTATTCGCTCTAAACGGGTATTTAAAGAAGCTGCTGTAGATATTTTGATTGAAAACCCAGATATTTCGAAACTTACAGTACAAAAAATAGCCCAACGTGCAGAGCTAAATCGGGCAACATTTTATTTACATTTTTTAGATATTAATGATTTATTAAAGCAAGTAGTATATGATATTTTCGACGACTTGTTGTCGAAAATGTCTCCAACTTTACAAATTGATAATTTAAATAATCAAGAACAATTAATTACGTTTTTAGATTACTTTTATAAGCATAGAAAAATTTTAGCTGTTCTATTTGAGCACCCTGGTTTCAATAGAAAAATGCATATGACATTAAAGGACTTGATTGTCATACAACGTAAAAGTGAAAGCACTGATACTTCTGAAATAACGCTATCAATGGATATTCTCGCATCTTCAATACTTGGGATCATCATGTGGTGGCTCAGAAATGGAGTTCATTTTAGCTCCGAATATATAGCCACTCAAATTATTGAATTGTATCGATAATTTTTGTAACTACCTTATAAAATACTCTTTCTTACCTAGGGCTCACTTCAAAATGTAGGTTTGTCTCGCTATTAAAGCATTTTGTTGCTGTCGCTACGCTTTCGCACAGAAAACATTTGTTGCTGTCGCTGCGCTTTCGCCAGAAAAAAATCGCTGAATAAAGATAAAAGTACCCTTTAAATGAAGCGTCATCTAAAAGGTACTTTATGTTTTTAATTAAATTAATTTGTTGTTATTCCATGTAAATACGGATTGATCGGATGTCAGGGAGGTTTGTGGGAAAATCTCCTGTGCATCTGCTAAGAATTTTGGTAAATCATATGGTAAAAAGCGTGCACTTAAATGGTTTAGCAGTAAATAGTTTGCTCCTGCCTGTTGTGCCACCTTTGCCGCCTCGACATTTGTAGAGTGTCCATAGTTCGCTGCTAAATCTGTCGTAGTACCATCAAAGGTTGCTTCATGAATAACGATATCTGCTCCATTAGCTAATGAAACAGCCTCTGGACAGTATTTTGTGTCTCCTAAAATAGTGAGCGTAAAGCCTTTTTTCGGCGGAGCGACAACATCTTTCGCATAAACAATTGTGCCATCTGCGAGCTCAATATCTTTCCCAGCTTTTAATTGCCCTAGCATAGGACCTTTTGGAACACCAAGAGCCAGTGCTTTTTCCATTAACAGTTCGCCAGGCAAATCCTTTTGCTCAATACGGTAACCGAAGCATGGAACTACATGTCGCAATTCACTTGCACTTACTGTAAAATGTTCATCCTCATAAATAATGCCTTCTTGGACTTCAACAAATTGTAATGGATATGTTAAATGTGTCTTTGACAAGGCAAAGGTTTGTTCTATCCATTGCTGTAAACCTAGTGGACCAAATATTGTTAATGGCTCCTCACCGCCTTGAAATGATCGAGAGCTTAAAAAGCCAGGTAAACCAAAAATATGGTCACCATGTAAATGTGTAATGAATATTTTCGTTACTTTACGTGGCTTTAACGATGTATGCAAAATTTGATGTTGGGTCGCCTCTCCACAATCAAAAAGCCACATTTCTCCCACTTCATCTAATAGCTTTACCATTAGAGCACTTGTATTTCGGTCCTTTGAAGGCATTCCTGCGCCTGTTCCTAAAAAATGTAGTTGCACATATGCCACCTCACTTCAATATCTATATCGCTTTATTGTACCCTATCGCTCCCAATAAAAAAAACCTTTGGTCACTAGTTTTGTCCAAAGGTTTCATAATTATTTCGGCTCCCATGATACGAGTGCCGCATGGAAATCATGACGATAATAATAACGCCCGTTCTTTTCCTCAATAAACGGCAAGAGCGATTCCTCAACATGCTCTCTATTAAAAGTATTATTTAATATTTTTTTGCTTTGTGTTGTGACAAGCTGCTCATAGCTTTCATATTCATACACTCGTTGCAATGGGATGATTTTGCATTCTGCATAAATATCCATTTCATAGAGTAAATTTAAAAATTCTATATAATCTCTTCGTGGAAATTTAATATCGTAGCCATACTTTTCGTATAAAATTTCATAGTGAGGTTGAATTGGCCCTGTTGTCATGCCAATAATTGCACGCTTTTTAGCTAGACGATTCATATGGTAAAGTGCTGATTTGATTTCATACATACGATAAAAGCAATTGACACCAATGACTATATCGTGCGCTTCTACTTCATCTTCAGCAAGGTTTTCCCATTTTGCATGAATATAAGAAACATGTTGCTTATCCTCCATGCAATTTTCTAAATAGCTAAGTATACTTTCTGAGCTATCTACACACGTTAGCTTTCGCACATGATCAGCTAGTGGAAACGTATAATTACCCCAGCCTGGACCAATTTCCAATACCGAGTCCTTTTGTTGAATACTATTTTTAATTTCTTGAAAAATTATTGCAGCATAAGGATCTGTTTGTCCGACCTTTTTACGTGCGATTGACTGCGCCCAAAACTGCTCCTCTAATTGATCATTGACCATTCTTTCAGGCATTTGGCCATGCCAGTCCTTCATACCTTCCTGCCATAACGCCTCATAATTAATTGCTAACGGTCCTTTTCTTGTCATACAGGTACCTCAATATTCATGATTTCGTATACTTTTTTCATATCGAGATTAGCACGCACATGCTTTGCCAGCATATTGTAAGCGTCCTCTCTACGTTCTGCGTCACTTTTTACATCACCTGGTAAAGCAACGAGCCCCTTTTTCACGCGAATGTCATTGACAAGCTGTCGTGTAAAGGTACGATTATGGAATAATCCGTGGAAATACGTTCCGATTACTTGTTCATCAGCACTTACTGCCCCATCTACTCGCCCATCTGCAAGCTGTAAAAATGGTGATACTTCGTCACGTAAAATTTTTGTACGACCAAGATGAATTTCATAGCCAGTAAACGTATCCTGTTCTCTTGTTCCGGTCATTTGAACTGTTTTTTTATCGCCAACAAAAACAGTTTCCATTGGTAATAACCCTAGACCTTGCGCTGAATCACCATTTCCTTCTACTGCATCTGGGTCTAGTAACGTTTCGCCAAGCATTTGGAAGCCACCACAAATACCAATAATTTTTGTACCTTGTACACGTAAATTTGCTATCGCACGATCGAAGCCTTGTGCCTTTAACCATGCTAAATCATCCATTGTACTTTTTGTTCCAGGTAGTATAAGTAAATCGGGCGTACCAAGCTCATTGACATTGCCAATTAAACGTACACCAACCTCTGGCTCATCGAAAAATGGATCAACATCAGTAAAGTTTGAAATGCGCGGCAAGCGAATCATTGCCACATCCACTGCAAACTCCCCTTGCTTTGGCTTTTTAAAGCGTAATGAAGATAGCGCTAGCGAATCCTCAGCCTCAATATTGACTTCTACATACGGTACAACTCCAAGTACAGGAATCCCCGTTTCACGCTCTACCCATTCAATGCCATCATCAAGTAGTTCACGCATCCCTCTAAACTTATTAATAATCAACCCTTTTACACGTGCACGTTCAGCATCATCAAGTAATGCAAGTGTTCCAACAATCGATGCAAACACGCCACCTCGATCGATATCAGCCACTAGCACAACCGCTGCATCTGCTAAATGAGCCATCCGCATATTTGCTATATCACGGTCTTTCAAATTAATTTCTGCCGGGCTCCCCGCACCTTCAAGGACAATGACATCATATGTATTTTGTAAAGTTCGAACTGACTTTTCAACGATCGGCATCGCTTCTTGAACGAATTGATTGCGATAGCTTTTAGCATCCATATTTAAAAAATGCTTGCCATGAACAATCACTTCCGATACCATATCCTGCTTTGGTTTTAGCAAAATAGGATTCATATCCGTAGTTGCGACAACACGTGCTGCCTCTGCTTGTACACCCTGTGCACGGCCAATTTCACCGCCATCTTGAGTTACAAACGAATTAAGGGCCATATTTTGCGATTTAAATGGAACTACCTTTAGCCCATCATCAGAGAAAATACGGCACAGCGCAGTACAAATCATACTTTTCCCTACATCAGAGGCCGTTCCTTGAATCATGATAGATTTTGCTGGCATAGTCTTTTCCCTCCTTTATTTATAGTTGAAGCGCAGGGGCAAGTCAGAGAACGCGAGTATTCCCAGCGATGCGAGGGGTTCAGCTTGATTCGCGGGTATTTCCTCTTGAAGCGCGGATATCCTCCTGCTTCCGCGGGTATTTTCCCCCAAAGTGCGGGTATTCTTCCTGCTCCCGCGGGTATTTCACTCCCAAGCGCGGGTATTCTCCTTGCTTTCGCGGGTATTTCCCTTCAAAGCGCGGGTATTCTCCTTGCTTTCGCGGGTATTTCCCCCAAGCGCGGGTATCCCCACAGATACGAGACCATCAAATTAGAATTCTAGGCCTTTAACAGCTGGAATGCCTTCGTCATAATAATGCTTTGTCGCATCAATGGTTGATACTAAATCGGCCATTGCAATAAGCGCTGGATTGGCGCTACGGCCTGTTACGACTATGTGCATTGTAGATGGGCGCTGCTGGATAGCTTCAATGACTTCGGCTAATGGGAGCACATCATCAATTGGAAATTTTGTAATAGCAAGCGCATTGTTGAGCTCATCTAATACGAGTAAATCAATACTGTCGTCTTGTAGAGCGGCTTTTGTTTTTTTCCATGCCTTTGCTAAAGCAGCACGATGCTCCTCGGGGGTTTTTGTCCAAGTGAAGCCGATTCCCATTTGCTCCATTTCTACGCCAAGCTTACGAAGAGCAATTTGTTCTCCGTATGTACGCTCTGGTGATTTAATAAATTGCATATAACGTACATTTAGTCCTCGACCAACTGCGCGCAATGTAACACCAAGAGAAGCTGTTGTTTTGCCCTTCCCTTCACCTGTATAAACTAAAAACAAGCCTTTTCTAGCCATTCTTCAAGCCTCCCTTAAAGCCATGTTGTTTTTTCTTCAAATGGGGTACGTTTCTTGTCTTTAAGCTCCTGCTCTTCTGGATAGCCAATAAAGATAGTTCCTACTACTTTTTGTGAGTCACTTGCGCCAATGAATGCATGCATACGTGGATCATGAACAAGCCCCACTCCGCGTGTACGCCATACAAAGCCAAGCCCTAGCTCCTCGGCGGCAAGCCACATGGACATAATGGCACTACTTACAGCAAAGACATTATCTGCTGTCGCATCAGCGTCGTCTTCTACAATATCTGCAGTAACAACTATGGCAACAGGCGTTGTTTGAACAACCTTTAACGAGCTTTCTACTAAATTTGGTTTTGTTGGGAATCGCTCTTGCAAATAAGCACTTGCCATTTCCTCATAGCGTCTCATCGCATCATCTTGAATAACATAAAAATGCCAAGGCTCACGCATACGGTCATTTGGAGCATAAGTAGCCGCTTGTAGAATTTGCTCGATTTTCTCTTTTTCAACAGGCTGTGTCGTGTAATTGCGAATCGCCCGACGATTTTTTAAAGCCTCCATTACTGTCATGATGTGTTTCCTCCTTATGCTCAAATAACTTTTGTCTTTAAGAAAGGGCTAGTCCCTTTTCTTCAAACCATTGAATTTTCTCGCGTACATTGACGACTTCGCCAACGACAATCATGGAAGGATTATGATAGCCTTCTCGTTCAATAATGCTAGCAATTTCAGCAAGCTGACCTGTAATGGTACGCTGTTGATCTGTTGTTCCCCACTCAATAACAGCGACTGGAGTAGTTGCCTTGCGACCATTTTCGATGAGCTTTCTAGAAATATAAGCAATATTGCCAACACTCATATAAAAGGCGACTGTATCGATACCTGTTGCAAGTGCAGGCCAATTTAAAAAGTCCTGTCCTTTTTCCTCACGACCATGCCCTGTTACAAGAGCAAAGCTTGTTGCAAAATCACGGTGTGTTACAGGAATACCAGCATACGCCGGAGCAGCAATCCCTGCTGTAATACCAGGTACAATTTCATACGTAATACCATGATTTTTTAAGATTTCAGCTTCCTCTGCACCACGACCAAAAACAAATGGATCGCCACCTTTTAATCGTGTGACAATTTTGCCTTCCTGCGCTTTTTCGACAAGTAATGTATGAATCTCATCTTGAATTAAGTGATGCTTACCAGGTAATTTACCGCAGTACACAAGCTCAGCATCTTTTTTCGCAAACTCTAACAATTTCGGGTTCACAAGACGGTCATATGCAATGACATCCGCCTTTTGAATACATTCGAGCCCGTACACTGTAATGAGCTTTGGATCTCCTGGTCCAGCTCCAACTAAATACACAATTCCGTCTTTCATCGCGCTTCTCCCATCAGTATTTGTTGTAAAAATGCTTCACGTCTATCAATCTCTCCATTACGTGTCCATTCTAGTAAGCTCGGTTCAAGTAATGCTTGTAAAGCGTTACGTCTTTGTGGGCCTTTTTCAAACTTAGCAGCAATCATTAAACGTGCCTGCTGTAAGAAGCATATATAGTCGTCATAAACGTCATCAAATTGCTCTTCGAGATCAGCTTTGATTTTACGCGCTAATGCTGGACTGGCACCTGACGTTGAAACAGTTAACACTAATGGACCACGGCGTACTGTAGCTGGCGTTATAAAGTCGCTCTCTGCCTGAGCATCAGCGCGGTTGATAAGCTGCCAATGCTGTGCCGCTTCTTGTACGGCCTCATTTACTGACGTATCATTTGTTGCTGCAATAATGAGTGATGCATCATCTAAATCACGTGCTTCAAATTCTTTTTCACGCCACGTAATTTGCCCTGATTCAGCAAGCGGTAATAATGAGGCGTCTAGAGTTGGACTAACAACGACAATATTAGCTTTAGCTGGAAGCAATGATGCTACCTTCTGTGTTGCTACGTGCCCACCGCCAACAATTACTACAGTTTTATATTCAATGTTGATATGAATAGGAAAATAATTAGTCATGATTTTTCACCTTCTTACAAGCTGATAACCAATTGTCAACAAGCTTTGGGTTTGATACGAAATGAAAATGCGTGTAGCCAGCTACTAAATTTCCTACTTGGTAGCCCTCTTGTTTGTTACCAAAGCGCCCCTTCGTTTCATAGGCCGGCGTATTATGTGAGCCGCTATATTTTGAATAGTGGAATTCATGTCCCTTTGCTTCTTCATCCGTATCAATTAAAAAATTATTTGGTGTGCCAAAAATTTCACGGTAGCCGAGAGCCGCAAGTTTTGTTTGCATCGCTACTTCTCCCGGAATAACACCAACCATGTCATAACGGTCACCATTGCTGTTCGTAATAGCCTCCGTCAAATACATAAAGCCACCACACTCAGCTAATGTTGGTAAACCTTTGGCAACTGCTTCACGAATTGACTGTTTGGCATCCGAATTGTCCGCCAAAATATCCGCAAATTCTTCTGGGAAGCCCCCACCTATATACAATCCGTCTGCTTCAGCAGGTACAGGTTCATTCGCAAGTGGTGAGAAAAATTGAAGCTCGGCTCCTTTTGCACGCAGTAAATTCAAATTCTCTTCATAATAAAAGTTAAACGCGGCATCCTTTGCTACCGCAATGCAAATATTTTGAGATGGTTGTTCCGCAAATAGTTGCCCTGATTCTTGTAGAACAGGAGCCTTTGTTAATTCGAGCAATTGATCTAAGTCTATCGTCTCTGCCATTAAAGAGCCTAGCTTATCAAAAAATGTATCGAGTTCTCCTCGTTCAATCGCTGGCACTAATCCTAAATGGCGACTAGGAATATCAATTCCTTCCTCACGCTTCAAATAGCCAATCACAGGAATACCGCACTCCTGCTCAATAGCAGCCTTCGCGATTTCATAATGGCCAACACTACCGACTTGGTTGGCAATGACACCAACGATATTCGGTTGATCCGACAACATTTGAAAACCTTTCACAACTGCTGCTACACTTCGTGCCATACTTGCACAATTGACAATTAAAATAACAGGGCTTTCTGTGACAACACTAATATCTGCTGCAGAGCCAGCATCCGATAGCGGACTTTTGCCATCATAAAAGCCCATAACTCCTTCAATAATGGCAACATCAGCATCTTCGCTTGCGCGCGCGACAATATCACGCACTGCTTCATGTGAAAACATCCAACTATCGATATTGCGCGATACACGTCCTGTAACAGCAGTATGATAGGTAGGGTCTATATAATCGGGACCACATTTAAAGCCTTGCACAATTTTGCCCTTTTCTTGTAACGCTTTCATTAGTCCAATGGTAAAAGTTGTTTTACCAACTCCACTGCCAGTACCAGCAAGTACAAAGCGATTCGTTTGCATAGGCTTCCTCCTTAAAATGTTAATCTAGCAACAGAGATTGTAGCATTGCCCGATTTTTTCTTTTCTAGCACAAGCGACTCCACCTGCGCATAACGCATTGCTGCAGGTTCACTCACCCCGTATGCTCCTGTATATTTAAAAACGGTTTCCGAAGGTGATGGGAAGTCAATTTCATTTAATTCCGTCGGTGAATATATTACAAATTCCCAATCATATTTCTTTGTTATTTCTAGGAAGCATTGCTCATCCTTCTTTAAATCAATCGTGCATAACGCTTTAACACTTTTTTTCGAAAGCTTCAGCTCTGCAAGGGTTTCATCAATGACTTGCTCAATTTCTTCCACAGATGTCCCACGATTACAGCCCATGCCAAGCACGACTGATTTTGGTCGATAAATAACACCATTTTCAAGAAGCACTTCTTCCTCCGGGTCAATGATGCGGTCAGTAATCAGCAATGTCGCATGTGGTTTCGCTTCAATCGCAGCATATGTTGACGGATACATTTTAATTTGCTCTGGCATCGCTGTGTCCCGCATCCACCAGTCAAGTTCCCCCGTTTCCTGAACGATTGCAACGTGCTCCTCGTTAACAACAGAGGCACTGACAGGTGTCAGTTTATCGGCACTATCCCATACCCAGCCAAAACGTGCTCCAAATAAATCAACCGGAATAGTCTTTTGCACATCTGAGGCTGTCGTAATAATTGGATTTGCTCCGAGTGCTGCGGCTACTTCATGTGTCAGCTCATTGGCGCCACCTAAATGTCCCGATAACACGCTAATCACATTTTCACCACGGTCGTCAATGACAACAACACCTGGATCTGTCTTTTTATCCTTTAAAATCGGTGCTATCATGCGTACAACTGCACCGAGTGAGATGATTAAAATTAAGCCTTTATATTGCTTAAAAAGAGTAGGCAGCAGTAAACGCACAGTACCTGTAAACATCTGAATATGCTTTTCTGCTTCATCACCCTGCTCGAATTTACTCATGTAATATAAGTCGCTCGCAGCAAAGGTTTGCTGCAAGCGACGTCCAATTTGAACACCGTGCTTTGTGATGGCTACAACTGCATAAGGATTTCGTTGGTCAACCTCTGGCAATACGCCCTCTTGTAACTCAATCACTAGTCTTCACGCCTTTTCTAAAGCCATGTGTAAAGGTAGCATCATATAATTTCGAACGATATTGATCTTTATCATGAATAGTCGGATCTAATGCCCAGCCAGCTAAAATCATCGCATGCTTACGAATACCGTTCACACGCATCGCTTCATCCAGTTCAACTAATGTTGTACGTACGATTTTTTGATCTGGCCAAGAAGCTCGTTGAATAACAGCTACTGGTGTATCATCAGCCCAGCCAGCATACTGTAATTCTTTTACTATTTTCTTTGTTAGCGTTGCGCTCAGGAATAATGCAATTGTACAGTGATGACTCGCTAAATCGCGTAGCTTCTCGAATTCTGGTACAGGTGTACGTCCTTCAGCACGCGTTAAAATAAGTGTTTGTGTTAAGTCAGGAATTGTTAATTCTGCCCCGATTGCCGCTGCGGAAGCGAAGACAGAGCTAACACCAGGAATAACCTCATAGCCGATGCCCTCTTTTTTTAACAGTGCCACCTGCTCCATGATCGCTCCATACATAGCAGGGTCTCCTGTATGCATACGAGCTACCACTTTCCCCGCATTGACACGAGCTATCATGACCGCTACCATTTCCTCTAAATGCATACCTGCTGTACGAATAACCTCAGCATCTGGTCGTGCCTTTGCAATAAGGTCCTCACTCACTAAAGAATCTGTATACATCACAACGTCTGCTGTTTGTAGCATATGTAAGCCTTTTACTGTAATTAAATCTGGATCACCAGGACCAGCGCCGACAATATAAATTTTCTTCATTATTTACGCACCACCATTAACGTTAAATATTCTAAATCGACACCGTCTAGCTCCTGTACATCCCAAATAATTTCCTCGTCAGACGTTACCTTTGTTACGACTGATGCCTTATCAAGTAAATCTAAATCACGTAGCACCTCAAGCATTAAATCAATAACCTTCGCTACTTTTATGAACACCACTGCATCGTGACTTTCAATCGCTTCACGCATTGCATCATAGTCATCATGGGCAGGGATAATGGCAACACGGTCATCTCCGTCTGCCAGTGCAATACCAAGTCGGGATGCTGAACCATTAAATGAAGAAATTCCAGGAACTGTTCGAATTTCAACGTCAGGGTGCATGTCCTGCATAAGCTTCATCATATGGATGAACGTACTATATAATAATGGGTCTCCCTCTGTTACGAATGCGACGTCCTTACCTTCTTGTAATTTTTCATAGACAAGTTCCACTGATTTCGTCCATTCGCGTTCTAATACAGCCTCATCCTTTGTCATTGGAAATACTAGGCCAAGCATATCCTTTTCTTCTGGGTTAATATAGACATCTACGATACGATGTGCGTAGCTTTTACTGCCTTTTAGTTTTTTCGGATAGGCAATAACAGGCGATTCTTGAATGACACGGAATGCCTTAACTGTAATTAACTCTGGATCGCCAGGACCTACGCCCAAGCCATATAAAATACCAAGATTACTCATGATTTTCTTCCTTTCGATATGCAGAAATAATGTAGATCGGATTTAATGGGACAAAACGTGTCATATCTAATATTGGTTTACTGCGCGCAAGCTGTGCCTGCAAGATGTCTACAGCAAAACCACAAGACTTAATCGCTTCGACTGCTTTATATAAATTTTCAATTGTTGCCGCATTCAAGACAATACGACCATTTGGCTTTAAGCGTGTACAACACAATTGCAATAACTCCACCATTTCTCCTCCTGTGCCGCCGATGAAAATCGCATCCGGATCAGGGAAGTTTTCAAGTCCTGCTGGCGCTTTACTATGAATAGCTGTAATATCTACACGGAATTTTTGCTGATTTTGCAAGCAATTTTCTAAATCAGGGGCGTTTTTCTCCACTGCAAATATTTGACCTTCTGGCGCAAGCTTGCCAGCCTCAATAGCCATCGAACCCGTACATGTCCCAACGTCCCAAATGATGCTATCCTTTTGTAGCTGCATCGCTTGTAAACTTAAAACACGAATTTCTTTTTTCGTAATCAGACCTTTGTCTGGCTTACGCTGTGAGAATTCTTCATCATCGATACCGAGTGCATAACGTTTCGGTACTGAGGTTTGCTGCAGAATGACAACATTTAAAGGAGAAAAATCAGCCATTTCTAATTCATCAAGCGAATACCAGCCGAATTTCTCATTTGTGCCCTGTAAATTTTCTGCCACAAATGCACGGTATTCTGTCATGCCAAAATGTTTTAAATAACGTGCCAGCTCATTTGGATTATTCTCTGCATCTGTAAGCAGTGCTACTTTCTTTTTACCATCAATACGTTGTGCTAGGCCTTTCATCGAGCGCCCATGAATACTAGTGACATAAGCATCCTGCCAACTTTCCCCCATCTTTGAAAAAGCAAGCTGGAGTGAGCTCATATATGGATAAACGTCAATGTCTAGCTTTTTCGCTAAATACCCACCGATTCCGTAAAATAACGGATCACCTGACGCTAAAATAACTGTATTTCTTGTTTCTGTAGATAATCTTTCAACAAGCGCTGAAAGACCACCTTTAATCAACATTTTTTCACCGGTAAAGTTCGGGAAAAATTCTAGAACACGCTCCCCACCAACAAGCACCTCACAGTCTTCAATCCACTGTACATATTGCGGTAGCAAGCTTTCTTGTCCGTTATCCCCGATTCCAATCAATTTCATCGATCGATGCAATGTCATCAGCCCTTCCTAATAATTGTCCCTGCATCGAATAGATCGATGTGGAAAGCGTTAAACCGCCCTTAATGTGATGTAATGAAGAATAACAGCATGCCCCACATAAGTGGTGGAAGAATGCATCATAGCCCTTTTCTGCCATAATTTCTCCGACCTGTGAAGCAGTGTTTGCCTCTCGTACGTTCATAACGGTTTCTTCATCAGCACCTATATCCACTGCTAATTGAGCTAAAAAGTTAAAATCAATAGGAGCACTTTTGGAGTGCACCATCATGACACCTTGTGCCACCTTCGAAAATTTCCCCATCATACCAACAAGCGATACTTGCTTCATACCAAGTCGTTTACAATGCTTTAATGTAAAGCCTACAAAATCGCCCATTTCTATAAACGCTTCCTCTGGCAAATGAGGGTACTGTGCCATCGCATACTTTTCACTACGTCCACCAGTCGTAACAACTAAATGCTCACAACCAGCCTCTTTTGCAACACTAATCGCTTGGACAATACTAGCCATATAAGCGGAACTCGAAAAAGGCACGACGGTTCCCCTTGTGCCTAAAATGGAGATGCCTCCAATAATACCAAGTCTCCCATTTAACGTTTTTTTAGCAATTTCCTCACCTTTAGGGACGGAAATAACTACGTTAACACCTCGTTTAATTTGAAATTCATCAAGTACGCCTTGTACAGTACTATGAATCATCTTCCGTGGTACTGGATTGATGGCTGCTTCTCCGACAGGTACTGGTAAGCCGGGCTTTGTTACGCGCCCGACACCAATTCCACCGTCCAGATGAATGCCTGGTATATCGGCCCAGCTTACCGTGCCAACAATGAGTGCTTTATGTGTTGCGTCCGGGTCATCACCAGCATCTTTAATCGTTTCACAGCTGACAGCATCCTGCTGAAATGTACATTTTTCAATCGTAAAGGTCACATCTCGGCCAATCGGCAAATGAATAGTACTTGTTTCTTGCTCTTCATTTGTAATTAAGGCAAGTAATGCGGCCTTCGTTACTGCAGTCGCACAGGATCCCGTTGTATAACCGTGACGCATGTCCTTGGGATCCTTTTTAGGCTTCCGCTCCATTATTTTTTCGCCTGTTCATCCGCTAAAAGTGAGACAGCATTCAATGCGGCAACCGTCACTGTACTACCGCCTTTACGACCAACATTTGTAATATACGGAATACCTTCTAGTTTTAATAGCTCTTCCTTCGATTCAGCAGCTGACACGAAGCCAACTGGCATACCGATAATTAAATCTGGTTTCGCTAAGCCTTCCTTAATTAAACGAATCAATTCAAGCAATGCTGTTGGTGCATTACCAATCGCATAAATGCCACCTTCGTGTAATTTAGTTGCCTTTTGCATGGAGATAATCGCACGTGTTGTGTTTTGTTTTTTCGCCTCAATCGATACGTCTTCATCTGCAATATAGCAGTGTAAATCGCCACCATGCTTTTGGAAGCGTTTTTTCCCTGAACCACTTTCAATCATTTGCACATCTGCAATGACATGGCGACCAGCAAGGATTGATTTAATACCGGCCTCAAGTGCTCCTGGTGTAATAATTACGCTACGTCCTAATTCAAAGTCAGCAGAAGCGTGAATGATGCGACGTACAACTTTCCACTCATCCTCTGAGAAATTATGCTCACCCATTTCCTCTGCAATAATAGAGAAACTGTAATCGTAAATTTTATCTGGGTCCACTGTTAAAGGTTTGAAATCTGTTTTAAAGTCCATCTGTATTGCCTCCTAAAGTGTGTTTTGTACAGCTTGTAGTACATCTTCAAATGTAGAATATTGCTGTCCGTATTTTATATTTGGTCTTGCAATTAAAATTGTTTCAATGCCACATGCAAGGGCTGCCTCTAGCTTTTCATCCACCGAGCCAACCTTGCCGCTTTCTTTCGTAATCATCAATGTCACATCATATTGACGAAAGAGGGCTTCGTTTAATTCTTTAGAAAAAGGGCCCTGTATGGCAACAATATCTCTTTGTGCCACACCAAGTGCTTCACATTTTTCCATATTATCGAGTCGAGGAAGCATACGTGCAATCACTCGCGTATTTTCTAAGCCATGTAACACCTTTGTAAAGGTAGCCAGCGTTTTACTGCCCGTAGTTAACATAATGACGCCACGTTTTTCAGCTGCTAAATGGGCAGCCTCCTCATAATCCTTCACAACCGTAATTAGTGGATGGGCATAATGCTCATGAGCACGTTCATAGCGAATATACGGAACATTGGCTTGCTCAGCTGCCGCCATGGCATTTTTTGAAGCTTCTTCAGCAAATGGATGAGAGGCATCTACAACTAAACGGTACCCTCGCTCAGTGATAATCGTCGCCATCTCCTCCGCCGTTAAACGACCGATTAAATGAGGAAGACCGACTTCTGCAAGGCTTGAAGCGGCTGAATCAGTGACGACCGTAGCCGTCACAGCATAACCTGCTGACTGTAGTTCAAGTGCTAGATTCCTAGCATCGCTCGTCCCTGCTAACATGAAAATCATTTTACCGGCTCCTCTTCATGGTGGTGATGATGGTCATGGTCATGATGGTGGTGGTCATGTCCATGATCGTGGTCATGATGGTGATGATGCGCAGGTCCATGCACTGCCGCATAAGCACGATAATTTTCTAAATCTTGCATACCTGTCGATGTGCCATTAACAGCTTGCTCAATACGCTCTAATAGCACATTTTGCAAACGCTCATGATAGCCAAAATAGTTGGCAATTTGAATATCACAGTCAGCATATTTTTCGTTAAATTGCTTGCACATGCCGTTCATACGCTCCATTAGGATACCTGTAAATAAAAAGTACGGTAGCATAATGATTTTTTTGGCACCAAGCTTCACACAGCGCTCTATTCCTTCTTCTACACGTGGATCTGTGACACCCATAAATGCGCTTTCCACATACTGAACAGGGAGTTTTTCCCATAACAAACGTGTAATTTTATAAAAATCACCATTTGCATATGGATCACTGCCGCCTCGTGCAATTAATAAAACGGCTGTATCTTTATGTTCTTCTTCAGCACTAAAGCCGATTTCTGCTAAACGATCTTCTAAAATAGCAAATATTTCTTCATGGACACCGATTGTTTGACCATATGTGAACTTTATATTTGGATAATGCTCACCCGCATGTTCGATCTCTGCTGGAATATGTAGTTTGGAATGTCCAGCATGAAGAAGAATAATCGGAATAACATGTACCTCTGTAGCACCCTTCTCTACACAGTTCGTAATACCTTCTTCAATGTTTGGCGAAGCGAACTCTAAAAAACATGTTTCTACTAAAAAGCTATCATCAATACGAGGTGTCATTTGCTCGATAAACGTGCGTACCTCGTCATTCCCTGCTTCTAAACGGCTCCCGTGGCCGACAAATAAAATTGCTTTCATCTCATTACCCCTCACTAGTCGCCGCATGGAGCGGGCTCAACTTTTATTTTTGAAGACATATCCTGATACGTAAAATGTAGAATCTTTTTCACACGCTTGAAGTATTTAAACAAACGTTCATTTGGGTGCGCATTTGCTTTATATTCTTCGATAATGTCTGTGATAAGTGGTATGAGCTGATCAGGCTCTAACCCCTCAACAACTGGCTGGGCCGCATGTGCTGTACGACCAACCGGCTTGGCACCAATAAAAACATCAAATTTACTTTTACGATAAACAATTCCAATATCATCAAATACTGCTCGATAACACGCCATACCACAGCCGTTAAAGCCAATATTTAATGTTTTCGGTAACGACATACCACCAAGCTTTTCTTGAATCTCTTCAGCATATGGAATCGAATCAAACTTTTCTCCATAACAGAAGTCACAAGCCTTTAACGATAACACGTCACCAAGTGGTGCTAGTAAAAAGCCAACTTCACGAAGCTTTGCGGTAATCGTTTCAGGCTCAGACGTTGGAATTTTCAAATGAATTTGATGGTCTGGTGTATACTCCATCGTTCCTTCTTCACCAACTACTTCAGCTAACGTCATCATTTGTTGAGGACTAAAAAACTTATTAGCTACCCCAGGACTAACTGCTAATTCAAAAACAGATTCGATTTTTTGTTGAACAAGCTTAGGTGATACCTTCACAGCGCTCGTTCCCTTCACCATTACAAGAGCAGCTGTCGCCATTTCCAGTGATGATTTTCTAGGCTTTGGTTGTGGTGTTATGGCTAAACTGGGCTTAATACGATTGGCATTAGGATCGGTCGCAAAATCATTACGCGCTGCTCCTGTTTCTTGATTCATCGCCCATGGTTCATTTTCTTCCTTAAGTCGTTGATATGGTCGTAACGGCTGTTTTTCCTCACCAAGTGTATATTTACGCTGATAACCACGTGGCGTAATCATTTTATTGTCGTAGAAGAATGTTGTTGAATTCCCGATAATAACTGTTGTTAACATGCCGATATCATGTTCAAGCATTTCTGCTAAAGTAGTCATCGTAATTTCCTGACGGTCACGATACGCGCTCTTCACAAGTCCAACTGGCGTATCTGGGGAACGATATTCTAATAAAATCCGTTGTGCCTCAACGATTTGTCTCGTACGACGTCCACTTTTTGGGTTATAAAGAGCGATAACAAAATCCGCCATTGCTGCTGCTTCTACTCGTTTTGCAATTAAATTCCAAGGTGTTAAGTGGTCACTTAAACTAATGGTACAGGCGTCATGCATAATGGGAGCACCTAGTAAACTTGCACACGAATTAATAGCCGAAATACCTGGAACAATTTCTACCTCGATACCAGTTGCTTCCGTCCAACCTAGCTCGATTAATACCTCATACACTAATCCTGCCATTCCATAAACCCCTGCATCACCGCTGGAAATGACCGATACGATACTTCCAGCCTCTGCTTGACGCACCGCTTCCTGTGCACGTGAAACTTCCTCTGTCATACCAGTACTAATAATCGACTTTGCACTAACTAAATCCTGAATAAGTTCAACATAAGTTTTATAGCCTATGATCATATCACTTTGTTGTAGTGCCTCCACAGCACGAGTCGTAATATGTTTAAAGTCTCCAGGGCCAAAGCCAACTACGAAAATCTTACCTTTTTGCGCCATTTCGCTACCCCTCTTTCACCTTTTCAATGCCTTTAATGGCTGTTGTTTGTGCTGTACGCTGCAACGAACCTTCACGCAATGTAAAAACATGCTCATTATGTAACGCTTCATGATTTAAATCTTGTACGAGTGCCTTCCCATGCTCCGTTGTCGGCACACGGTACCAATTCCCCTGAGGATAAGCAATGACAACACAAGCATCCTTACACCTACCATTACAGCGGGTCCTTGTCGTATGTATTTCCTGATCAAGCGCTAGCAACTGTATTTCATCACGAATTGCCTGTGTAATATCTTCAGCATCTTTTTTCATACAGCTACTACCATTGCAAATAAAAAGATGTGTTTTCATCCCCTCTAAATTCCAAGTTGTCATAGTTGTTCTCCCCTCATTTGCTTTTAGGACAAAGAAAAACCTTTACTCTAGACGAAGAGTAAAGGTAGTAGAAGCCAAAGAAAAACGAATATATACAGGTACTCGCTCTCGCTTCAACTTCTCCCTCCGAAAAGTTTGCATGCATCATCACATAAGCAGGTTTCCTGACTTAAGCTTCTTTTTACTTTCGCGCCTTCCTAAGTTTTCACTAGTGGCATCCGCGATTTCATCAGCTATTACAGTAGCGGGGGCTGTATCGGATTTTCACCGATTTCCCTATTATCTTGAAAATATTCAAGCACTTATGGATGTTTTATATGAATTTATGATCTTTCATGTAATAGAAAACTGTTTCTATCATATCTTATTATTTAAAAAATTCAATATTTCTTTTTTAATTTGTGACATTTTTATTAATTTTTTATAGAAAAATATCACATTCGTTTTCAATTTATCCGAATTTTCGACATAGATCCTCAATTGAAAATTTTTTCACAAAAAGTATAGCATATATATGGAAAATCATGTTACACTTTGTCGTGAAATCTCACAACTTCATCTTTTTTCGGTGCGAATTGTTCATCATTTCGCTTAAAAGGGAAGCCGGTTCAAGTCCGGCGCGGTCCCGCCACTGTACTAGAGAGTTTTATAGATAATGTCACTGTCCAAAGGATGGGAAGGCCTATAAAACGTTGAACTAAAGCCAGGAGACCTGCCGAAAAATATGTGATCGTTTCAACCTACGAGGATGGGTGTGCGGCTTAGCAGATTAGAATTTTATTTACTTTTTTAGCTATGCACTTTTCCAAAGTTGGAGAAGTGTTTTTTTATTTTCGCATACTAATTCGAAAAATATTAATGTGAGGAGGAGAGATTTTTGAAATTCTCAGCTTGGAAGCTTAGTTATTTCTTATTGGCATTTTTATTCGTGCCAAATCGTGCATTTGCGATGCATATTATGGAGGGTTTTTTACCAATCGAATGGGCGATTTTTTGGTGGGTCATTTCGATTCCATTTATTATTTTAGGATTACGTTCTATTCGTAAAACCATTGATGAAAATCCTGAAACAAAAATGATATTAGGTCTATCGGGTGCCTTTGCCTTTGTGCTATCAGCCTTAAAAATCCCTTCTGTAACAGGGAGCTGCTCGCATCCAACTGGGGTTGGGCTCGGAACAGTTCTTTTTGGACCATTAGCGATGAGTGTTATCGGAACAATCGTATTATTATTCCAAGCTTTACTTTTAGCACATGGTGGGCTTACAACATTAGGTGCAAACACCTTTTCCATGGCAATTATGGGCCCTATTATCGCTTACTATGTATTTAAAGGCTCACAAAAAATAGGGTTATCCTTTTCCCTTGCAGTCTTTTTAGCAGCAATGCTTGGTGACTTAGGTACATATGTTGTCACTTCTGTACAATTAGCTCTTGCCTTCCCTTCTGAGGTCGGAGGCTTTATGGCTTCATTCACAAAATTTGCTGGTATTTTTGCGTTAACACAAATTCCTCTTGCTGTTAGTGAAGGAATTTTAACAGTGATCGTTATGAATTTCCTGAAAAAATACAATGTGAGTGAATTAAAAGCTCTACGTGTGTTCTCAACAAAGGAGGCACACTAAAATGAAAAAAAACTTACTGCTCTTAGCAGTTGTTGTGTTACTAGCGATCGTTCCCCTATTTATTCAAAAAGGTGCAGAATTCGAGGGGGCTGACGGCGAAGCGGAAGCAGCAATTAGTGAAATAGATGCAAACTACGAGCCATGGTTTGAAAGCTTATGGGAGCCACCAAGCGGTGAAATTGAAAGCTTATTATTCGCACTACAAGCTGCTATTGGCGCTGGATTTATTGGCTATTTCATCGGCTTAATGCGCGGCAAACATAAAGAGGGTTAAACGATGTTACTCATTGATAAGTATGCTTATTTGAATAAATTAGCGTCTGTTCATCCGCTAGAAAAAATGACGTTATCCCTTGGACTACTTATATTGTCGCTTATCATGAGAGATGAACGAATTTCACTCATTACATTTATTGTGATGAGTGTTTTTATCATTTTAGGCGCAAAAATTCCTACAAAATATTATGCAAAATTACTATTGCTACCTGGATTTTTTTTACTATCAAGTTTAGTGTCAATTTTAATTTCTATAGCACCAACAACTAGCACACTACCAACGCACATTTGGTCATTTTCACTTAATAGTTGGACGATTTTTATCGGCAGTGCGAGCCTCATGACAGCGCAACAGCTTTTTTTCATCGTCCTTGGCAGCATTAGCTGTTTGTATTTTTTAATTCTCACAACATCAGTCCAATCTATTTGTTACGTGCTACGACAATGGCGACTTCCAACTCTATTTGTAGAGCTAGTAGAACTAACGTATCGTTTTATTTTTATCTTTTTAAACAGTATGCAGAAAATCCATCTTGCCCAGCAGGCTCGTCTAGGATACAGCTCCCCTATGCAGTGGCTTCGTTCAGTATCAATGCTGATTGCTGCTTTATTTGTCGAGATGTTCCAACGCAGTCGTGAGCTAAACAATGCGATGGAAGCGCGTGGTGGCGAAACTGTCTATTGGCAAGATGATGTTATCTATAACACGAAAAATTGGGTAGGTATTGCTGCTATTTTTATACTCCTCATCATTTATGGAGGTTTTTTCTGATGACAGATTTGTACTTTGATTTAACACATTTATCCTACGCTTATGCAGATGGAACTCATGCCTTAACAGATATTTCACTTCAGATTCCAAAGGGGAAAAAAATCGCTTTACTTGGTCATAATGGAGCTGGAAAATCAACGTTATTCCAGCATTTAAATGGTATTTTGAAGCCTACTGCTGGAAGTATATCCTTTTGTGGTAAAGAACTGAACTATAGTAGAAAAACATTAAAAGAATTGCGTCAACAGGTTGGCATTGTTTTTCAGGATGCAGACAACCAGCTTTTTTCTGGCACAGTTAAGCAAGATATTGCATTTGGACCTTTGAATCTTGGCTGGACAACTGAAAAAATTGAAGAGAAAATTGCGTGGGCTGTCGCTCAAACCGAAGTCGAAGCATTGCTAGATAAACCGATACATTTTTTAAGTGTTGGACAGAAAAAACGTGTCGCGATGGCAGGAGTACTTGCAATGGAACCTTCCGTTTTATTATTAGATGAACCAACAGCTGGGCTAGATAATTATTATAGTGCACAAGTTTTACAGTATTTAGCTACGTTAGAGAACGGTGAACGAACAATTTTACTGGCTACGCATGATATTCCATTAGCCTATGGATGGGCAGATCAAATAATCGTGATGGAAGCCGGGAGAATTATTTATAATGGGGATCCAGTTGAAATGTTCTTCCAAGAGGATTTGCTTGAAAGAGCCCATCTTGAACGCCCATGGGTCTTCGAAATGGCCATTGCTTTACAAAACAAAAAACTATTTGAGAAAAACATCAAAATGCCTCGTTCTAAGGAAGATTTACACAGACTTATAGAACAGCTATAAGTCCATTTATCCGTAGTTGGAATTTTTAATTGTGGCCTCTTCTACTCAATCTCGCAAATCGAGTAGGAATGGCAACCGTTGTCTTGAAGGATGTGAATTTTACTTTAGTGATCTTGGGGGGGATTCTATCTGCTTTCTACAAATCTTTACGATAGGTAAAACATAATGGTAAAATATAGAATGGGATTTTTGAAAAATATATCCTCATTTACGAAACTTTTCTATCACTCATTCGTAATAGTATAGATGTCACAAATATTTGGAACACTCAAGGAGGGAAAACAGTTGAAAAACTGGTCAAAAAAATCAATCGCTTTAGTAGCGTCTGCAGCACTAATGGTTCCTGCTACATCTGCCTTTGCTGAAGCACCTCAAAAAACAGCAAAGAACCAAGAGTTAGTGAAAGTAGCTAGCAATAAGGAACAAACATTCAAGAATCAAAATGACTGGATTAGTCAGGATACTATTATTGTCAAACATTCAGGTCTTGATAAGAATGTGCACAAAAAAATTGGCTCAAAAGTGATCCGATCTATTCCTTCACTAGGTTACGATGTTATCCAACTTAACAAAGGAACAAATTTAGAAAAAGCAGTTTCATATTATGCTAAGCAAAAAGGGGTTAAACGTGTATCCCCAAGCTACGTGTATCATTCCTTTGGCACTGAAGTAGATCCAAAGAAACAGGATATGTATCATTTGAATCTTCTTCAAATTGATAAAGCACTAGAATTAGCAGGTAACAACGAGGTAAAAGTAGCAGTTATCGATGGTGGCGTGGATTTTAAACATCCAGATTTAAAATCTCAAGTGCTACCACCATATAATGCTGCAGCACCTGCCAATACTTCTTATCCTAGTGAGCATGGAACACATGTAGCAGGAATTGTTGGAGCGGCAAAAGATAATGGGATTGGAGGACATGGGATTAATCCAAATGCCAAGCTTCTTCCAATTGATGTATTCAACGGAAAAGATGGTGCTAGTGATTTCGCCATTGCACAAGGAATCCTTTACGCTATTGAGCAAGGCGCCGATGTTATCAATATGAGTCTTGGCGGCTATGGTGAATCTCCATTAATGGAGGAAGCCGTTCAGAAAGCGATTGATAATGGAATTACCATTGTAGCTGCTGCTGGAAATGAATCGACAGATAATTACTCCTTCCCTGCTTCATTCGAAGGCGTTATAAGTGTAGGTTCTACGAATGATAGAAACAAACTATCAAGCTATTCAAACTACGGCCCATCGGTTGATCTAGTAGCTCCAGGCGAAGATATATATAGTTCAGTTTATGATGAGAAAAAAGGATCCTCCTTTGTAAAATTTAGCGGAACATCGATGGCCTCTCCTGTTGTTGCAGGTGTGGCATCCCTATTAAAATCAAAATATCCAGATTTAAAGCCTTATGAAATAGAAGCTATTCTCGAAATGTCAGCAAAGGATTTAGGTGACAAGGGCTATGATCTTACATATGGACATGGCCTTGTAGATCCTGTGAAAGCATTACAGTTTAATATTAAAAATCTACCAAAACAGTATTCTGAAACAAAAGAAGAGCGCTTGAAAAACGCAAAAGTCCTTAAAAAGGATACATTAAATACTGAAAAAGGTGAATTCAAGTTACCGGACGAAAAGAAATGGTACAAGGTTGATCTAGACGCAAATGAATATGCTCAACTGACATTAAAAGGTGCAAACAAATACGATTATGCATTTGATTTATACTTCTACCCTGAAGGCCATAACGAAGAAGTAAAACCAATTAACGTCAATGATGTTCGCGTAGGCAAGCAAGAAGGATACCTATATGAAGCAGATCAAAAGGGAACCCTTCTTGTTGGAGTTAAGGATCATAATGGTAGCTATAGCTCAAAGGGCGAATCTAACTACATTTTCACAGCTCAAACTACTAAAAAATTACCAATTGATTCTTTAGATATGGAACATATGGAGAAGATTGAAAAATTCCCATTCAGTACAGCAGGGAAAAACTATACCCTACTTTCTGAAGATCATCTAGGTGACCAAGATTATTTTACATTTTCAGTGAATGAACCAACGACATTGAAATTTGATTTGACTGGTATTCCAGGTGTTACAGCATCCATGGAGCTTTATCGAAAAGAAGACTTAGTTAATGTACCAACAGAGGAAGACGATGCTGAAGGTTTAAATGAGGCATATCCAATCCGAACATCTTATGGAACGGATAAAGGCGATGGAGTAAACTTGGTTGTCGATGCTGTGCCAGATGAAGAGTATGTAATAAGCGTATCTAATAAAAACAGTAGCAATTTTTCACTTGAAATGTTCTTTAGCGGCGGTATTGATACTGAGCAAACTGTTAGTGAATCAATCATTCCTTACACATTAAAAGGTGAAGTCGTTACCCTTCCTAAAGACGAAGACGGTCTTCCATTAAATGAAGGAATGCTAGAAAACAACATACAAAAGGATATTTTACCTTTAACTGAATATAAAACAAAAAAACGTAATCAACTAAATGATTTCATGAATATATTCATGAATCCAGATGCTATGGGACAACCTGAAGACGTTGGCCAAATTATGGACCAAGCGATTCGTTTTGATATTGGTCAAGATCAAAAAGCATACTTCCAAACTGAAGATGATGAAGATTACTTCACATTTACAGCTAAAGAAGATGCCGTATATGGTTTCCAAATTCAAAAAGGTATGAACCAGTCACCAGCTGGTACTATATTTGAATATGATGAGGAAACAAATGGATTAATCCCAGTTTCTTCATTAAGTAATGATATGGGGTTACTCAGTCTACTTCTTGGATCAACAAGTGATCCAAACGATGCTAAGACAATTGCATTGAAAAAGGACAAAACCTATGTAGTAAAAGTAATGAATCTTGGTGACCGTTCCGCTGAACCATACACACTTAAAACAAGTAAAATGGCAGCAATTCCAGAAGACGATAATAGAAATAATAACACACCAATAGCTGCAAAAACGATTAAACCTGGTATCGCTTATAAAGATCATCTCATTTATCAAGATGATACTGATTTCTACTACTATAAACAAAAGGGCAACGATGAAGTCATGAGTCTTCTTATTTCTTCTGAACCATATACAAAAGAACAGCTAGATCAATTACCTAAAGAACTTCAAAATGACTTAAAGTTTTCAGGCTCCATTATTGAAGATACTAATGGTAATATGGAAATTGATCCAGAAGAATTGGCAACAGAAATTCCATTTGGCCAAGCTGAAGACCTCCTTCAAATGCTACTCGGTCTTGGAGGGACAACAGATGTAAATACTTCTTTTAAAGCAAAAAAAGATCACGGATATTTTATTGTTCTTAACGGAAGCAATGTTGGACAAGTATCAATCCAACCATATACTTTAACTTTGTTTGATCATAAAAGAGTAGATGAAGATGCTGATTCCAAATTAGTTAATGGTATACCGACAAAACCAACTATTCTTACGAAAAAAGACGATAAATGGGTAGCTACTCAATATCTAAATGCTGGTGTTCCATTTGGTGATAAAGACTATTTTGAATTTAAAAACGACAGCAAACGCGATGTGTTCTTCTCTCTTCAAACAGAAAAAGCACTAGATGGCGTCATCCGTATTATTGATGCAAAAGGAAAAACAGTAGAAACTTTAGATCTTTACGGTGCTGGAGATGATGAAGTAGGAACAGTCGAACTGGATAAAGGAACTTACTATATTGAAGTAAGTGAATATTACGGCAAAGCTAGTACTCAACCATATACACTAGAAATAAAATAAGATATACCCTTGGACTGAAAAAACGAACTTAGTAGAAGAATAAACTTTTCGGTTGAAGGTAGTGTAATAGCGGCACGATTTAAGTTTTCAAAAAAATGAAGGATTATCCCCTAGATGATGAAAAATCTAGGGGATTTTTTTGTACATTAATTCACCATAACGAGGGGTTTATTTCCCGTTCCGATTAGGTGCTTTTTCTGGGGCGTGTGATTCTTTTCCCCTACTGGCTCTCATCTATGATGCTGATTCCTAAGGAGTCGCCCTGTCTTCCCTCCAATCATCTTATAATAATGGCATGTTAGAGATGATCTATCCTTCCTCTTATTCGACCTAATTTAACTTGGTTTTTCCTCTAAATATTCGGCCACTTTTTGCACAATATGCTTCCAATTTAATTCCACTCTTGCGAATGCTTGGAGATGTTCGCATGTATATGCCAATATAACTTCCTGTTTTGCTACTTGCTGCAATGTCCGTCCAACACTTTGCCAATCATGTGTCGGATGAATTGTCCCGTAGCGTTGATTGTGGGTAATATCCGCAGCCCCATCTACATCAGTCGTAACGATATAACAACCATTTTTTGCAGCCTCAGCAAAGACATGAGCATAGCATTCTACTAAGGAGGTAAGGCAAAAAATTTTAGCCTTTCTATACTCCTCCTCCAATTGCACCTTATCATAAATCGGTCCCATAATAGTGACCTGTGCCGCAAATGGGTTTCCATCAAGTACGTTCAACAGTTCCTGTCTAAACGCCTCTGACATTGGACCTACTAACCGAAATTCCCAATCTGAAAGTTGTGCTGCTAAAAATGCTTTTACTGCTAAAAGAATTTGTTTTTCAGGAGCATCTAAACGACCAACCGTTAGTATTCTATTTTCTTTCTCGTTAAATAAAACTGGCTCTGTTTGAAACAGCTCATAAAAACCGTTAGGAATACGTTTAATATCTAAATTCGAAAATTCATGAATAGAGTTTTGAATGGATTCACATTCAGAGGAAAGTACATCACAAAGCTGGAGTAACTCTGAAAAATAAGGATAGGTTTTTAATCGGTTTAACCAAAAACGATTAACATCTAGTTTCATATAAATTTTTCCGTTCGGATTAAAATTTTTATAGGTTTTTAATATCGACAAATACGATGGATACGGCCCTATCGCAAATGCAATATCGATGTCCTTCGCATGCTCTATTAAATAGGTATTCATATTAGCAACATAGTCATCCTCAAACGGGATATGTTGAAAAGTGACAGTCGGAAAGGTTTGTTTCAATAATGCTTCATTCATTTCAGTTGTTAAAATGCTAACATCATATCCTAAATATTCACCTAACAAAATAGGAACTAGGCACAAATCCTTGAAAATATGTGCGTCGGAGAGCTTATACGATTCCACGCTACATATGAAGGCTATCTTTTTTGACATAACATCCCCCTTTTTATAATGAAGTGCTTTCATTAAATTATGATTTCTCGTTGAATAACGTGAAAAGAATAGTATAAGTACCATAAATACACTAGTAAAATCACCTTATTTATTAAAGTGCTCTCTCTTTTAAAAACTAACGAATGTAAACAATTGCCTACGGAACAACTCTTGCAACGCATATTGTAATAAAGAATCCTTTATGTCAATCAAAGCTAACAGCAGTAGACTTTATAAAACTCCTACTTACGCCTATTTCTAATAACTATAAAAGAATCGAGGTTTTTTATGAATATTAGCTTTTTATCACCTGCCTACAATAGTGAAGAGTGGATATTGACAATGTTAGAAAGTATCCCGAAAGAATATGCCTATGAAATTATCGTTTGCGATGACGGCTCAACCGACAATACTGTAGCCATATTAAAGGACTATCAAAAAAACTGTCCTGCCTTAAAAATAATTAACCATCCAACTAATTTGGGTGCTAGTGTAGCCTATAATCGATGTATCGCAGAAGCTACAGGTGATTATATAGCTATTATTGATAGTGACGATCACTATTTACCCGCTATTCGAAACGTCTTAGCCCAAGTAGATGGTCAGTTTGATATTTACTATTACAACATGTTAACAAAGGCCGGCTATGCATTTATAAAAGATGAATCTAATCGATACACATTACCTGGACAATTTAAAATTATTCGAAGAAGTTTTATAGGTGATGCAACCTTTACTATAAGAAAAGATATTGCCGGGGATTGGGATTTTAATTGTGCCTTAATGGATAAAAACCCTACGAGCAAATATACAAATGAATTGGCATACTGGTATAACTTCCCGAGGGAAAATTCTGAATACGATTTACATCGAAGAGGATTAAAATGAATCATTACTCCATGCATGTAAGAGGTGTGAGACAATATAATGTTTAAAGATAAAGTTCTTCTCATTACAGGGGGTACCGGCTCTTTTGGTAATGCGGTATTAAAGAGATTTTTGAATACCAACATTAAGGAAATACGCATCTTTTCAAGAGATGAGAAAAAGCAAGATGATATGCGTAAACTCTATCAACATCCGAAAATCAAATTTTTTATTGGCGATGTACGTGACATCCAAAGTATTCACAATGCAATGTATGATGTCGATTTTGTTTTTCATGCGGCCGCTCTTAAGCAAGTCCCCTCTTGTGAATTTTTCCCGCTGGAAGCAGTTAAGACGAACATCCTTGGTACTGATAATGTTTTAACGGCTGCTATTCAAACAGGTGTTAAAAAAATTATTTGCCTATCTACTGATAAGGCTGCTTATCCAGTAAATGCAATGGGAATATCGAAGGCTATGATGGAAAAAACATTTATTGCTAAGTCAAGAATGGTTCATCCAGATAAAACATTGATTTGCGGTACACGATACGGAAATGTAATGGCTTCACGAGGCTCTGTTATCCCTTTATTTATCGAACAAATTAAAGCTGGCAGGCCTTTAACTATTACAGATCCAAAAATGACACGTTTTATGATGAGTCTTGATGAGGCAGTAGAACTAGTTTTATACGCCTTCTCACACGCTGACAACGGGGACATTATGGTACAAAAATCACCAGCTGCTTACATTGAGGATTTAGCACAGGCTTTACTAGAAATTTTTCAAGCTCAAAATAAGATACAAATTATCGGAACACGGCATGGCGAAAAGATTTACGAAGTGTTATTAACAAAAGAAGAAGCTGCAAAGGCCATTGATATGGGGAATTTTTATAGAATCCCTGCAGATAATCGGGATTTAAATTATGGAAAATATCTTGATGAGGGCTCCCCTAAAATTACGTTAACCGATGAATACAATTCTACTAATACGAAAATACTGTCCGTCGCTGAAATAAAAGAAAAATTATTAAAGCTCCCTCTTGTTCAAGAAGAATTACATAATTGGATGGGAGGAAAACCTTGAAATTTTTAGTTCTTGGCGCTACTGGAATGGCTGGCCACACAATTTCACTCTATTTGTGCTCTCAAGGGCATGATGTAACTACCTATTCACGAACAGCCTTTTCATACGGAAATAATATTACGGGAGATATTTCAGATACAAATTTTTTAAGGTCACTATTACTAGACCACGACTACGATGTTGTAGTCAATTGTATCGGAGTTTTAAATGATGCCTGTGAAACCGACCGTGAGAAAAGCATATATCTCAATAGTTATTTGCCTCATGCCATCGTATCTTTATTAAAAAACAAGAAAACAAAGCTTATTCATTTGAGTACGGATTGTGTATTCTCAGGAAAAGCAGCCCCCTATCATGAAAAAAGCCTTCTCGACGGAGAAACCTTTTATGATCGTACGAAGGGCTTAGGGGAAATTGAAAGCACTCCACACCTAACGTTTCGTAACTCTATCATCGGCCCTGATATGAAAGAAGCTGGCATTGGCCTCTTTCATTGGTTTATGAAGCAGCAAGATACTATTAACGGCTATACTGGAGCAATATGGACGGGAGTTACTACCCTAACATTAGCAAAAGCCATTGAACGTGCAGCAATTGAAGGGACAACAGGCCTCTACCACCTCGTCAACAATAGCAGTATTTCAAAGTTTGATCTACTGCAATTATTCAATAAGCATTTCAAGGAAAATAAAGTAATCATTCGACCATATCAGCTCGTAAACATTGATAAAACACTAATTAATACACGAAAAAATTTTTCATTTACTGTACCTAGCTATGAAGAAATGATACTTGAGATGAAAAACTGGATGTGGCAGCATAAAGAATTGTATCCTCATTATTTTAAATGAATTTGGAAGTTTAGTATGCTGTAAAAGGTATTTTAATTGGCAGTAGCATTTCAAAATACCATGTAGCTGACATCTTAAAGACTGAAAAAGATGGTATTCTTCCCTCACTTACGGTTGGAAATTCGCTATTAGTTAAGCAAAGTATTTTTGATTATGCAGCATAAAAAAGACTCCTGCTATGAACTGCACTCCAAAAGTTAGACCAAAAATCTAACTTTTGGGGTTCACTACCTACGGTGCCTTTTTGGCGTAAGACTAGTATTTGATTTTGAGAGTATCCCCATCGACATAAACTGCCTCAGAACGGGAAATCGGTAGCTTTTGCTCTGTTGAGAAGCCGATCGTTTCTCCATCCCTTAAAGTGACATTCTCTTCTACTATATATCCGGAAATCGTAATTAAAAAATCACGCAGTTCGGCAGGAGTTGCTTGACTGTCCAGAATTTCAATTTCATCCTTGCCAAAGGCTTTTAACCCATAAGTATATCCATCTACCCCTTTTTCCGTTCCGACCAGGCCGAAATAAACAAGATTCAGTAAAGGAAACATGTCGTCATTCTTCATGACTTCAGCCATATCCTGAAAAAGTTCAGGCTGGAATACGGTGCCAGATGTATAGATCCCTATTGCGTTAGGAAGCTTTAAACAACTTGCCGCCAGCTTAGTGTAGAGCCTGCCACTGTCCAGCGGGGAGCCGGAGCGGGTAAATGCAGCCAGGATGATTTGAGCAACATGCGTTTGAGTAACCTCCACGGCTTCCTTCCACATGTAATTTCCCTGTGCATAATACTCAGCCTCACCATCTGGTACTGGAGCAGCGACAAAACTAACCGCTAACATGCAGTCGTCCACTTCAAAGACCAGGGTTCCTTCCTTTGTTTCTTCGGCGTTTTCCTCATCCTCTGCCGACAAGCAAGAGATGTTCCAATCATTCAAAAGGTTGGCTTTTATCTGATCAATATCACATTCTGCAGAGTTAAGCAGAACGAACCCGTTAAAAATACCAGATCCATTATCTTGCGTTTCCGTCTCGTCCTCCATGGATTGGGCAGCTTCATATGCTGCAGCCTGCTGCAGCCAGTATTCTCGGATTAATTCTACCATCTTTACAGCTTCTTGCTCTGCAGTCGCAGGGTCATAGGGTTGCATCTCGCTGAATATATGGCCGCAATGCTCGGTGTCAGACGGGTCCTCATAGCCTCCACATACGCCAAGGAGCCATTTTCCGAGCATCACTTTTTTATACCTAAATATGTAGTAGTGCATATCATGTAAATCAAATTCTCCTGCAATTTCTATTTTGCTGGGTTGTTTCCCGAGTTCACGTTCATCTGCAAGCCAGTCAATCATGGATTGCATCGCTGCTTGTTGTTGAGCTGTCATTAATTTCCCTCCTTTATGAATGTATTATTCCACCATTATTATACCACCTTTTAGGTAAAGAAATAGTGAAGCAAGAATTATTCCACTTATGATAGATTACTCCTATTTTTATTATAGAAAGTCGTTCATCAAGTATTGAGTGCTAGGATGGGTAGCAATAAAATCCGACTTTTTGGTCATAAAAAAATCCTCCATTCAATTGAATCAGAAGAAAATTCCAGTACTATATTCGCGTAATTTTCAGGGTAATAAAAAAGGGATTCTACATCAGTGACCGAAGCCCCGACCGAACCCCTAATTTTTTGAAAACCTTTTTTCAATGGTTTGTATTTGTAGTTAAAATGGAGAAATTTTGTAGATATTCAGAACTAATACTATATGAAACAACCTTCTCCTTGCACTTCTTGACTACATCAACGTGATTGTCGTAACTAAAAACAAAGAAATTAACGTCTTCTTTTTTGCCTCTTTTTACGTTGATGACAAATGGAGTAACATTAGTCTCTGGCTGTAGAAATAATTTTTCATTGCCTGGAAATATATAATATTTTTTTAAAAAGGAAGCTTTATTAAAATAGTCTGTAAATCTATTTTTTTCTTCCTCTTCTAAATTCGTTCCGTTAAATGTTACCGTTACATCTTTAGCATCAAGTTTTTTATGCAGTTCAAATTTACTTACTCCCCATGCCACAGCTATACTGGGAGGGCTCATTAACAATTTAATAATAGATCCAATTACTAGTGTAATAATCAAACCAGATGTCATATCATATCAACTCTTTCAGTAGGCTATATCGATGATTTATCATCCACCTCTCAATGATAAGGGATTTATATTTTTTATAACCATCCAATTTGATACTTTTTTGGCCATCCATTTATCTTAGGGATAAATATTTTGAAATATCCATTCTAACACATTTTTAGTCATCCAATTGGCTATAAACTATTAAGAGCTTCTGCAAACCTTTTGATTCCTTCATCTATTGAATCTTCATCTTCCTTGGCGAAAGTAAAACGAACAAAACCATCTTTGGATCCCAGTGTAGAACCAGGAACATAAATGACGCCTCTTTTAATGGATTCTTCAAGCAATTGGGTTTCATTATAATTTTTAAGTATTTTACACCATATATGAATACCACCTTGAGGAATAGAATATTCCACCAGATCTTTTAAATAAGTATCTAGGCTTTTTACAATTTTATCTCTCCTTTTTTCTAATTCCTTCATTAAACTTTTTATATGAATATGAAAATTTTCTGATTCTAAAAAATCATTCGCTATCCATTGTGTATAGCTAGAATGCCCGAAGTCGATTTGTTGTTTCGCATCGGATAATCTTTCAATCACAGATGTTGGACCTATAATCCACCCTATTCTTAATCCTGATGCAACAATTTTGGACAAAGAACTAATGTATAATACGTTGCCATTCCTATCCATTGATTTAAGGGTAGAGATTTTTTCTCCTGAAAAAGCTGTTAAACTATAAGGATCATCTTCTACTACTGGAATCCCAAGCTTTGAGGATATGTCTAAAATCGCTTCTTTTTTCTTTTTATTCAATAAGGAGCCCGTTGGATTTTGAAAATATGGATTTAAAAAAATCATTTTAATTCGGTGTTTTTTATATAATAACTGCAAATCTTCTGGGTTCATTCCATCCTTATCGACAGGTAGATAATGTACTTGTATACCTACCGATTTAAAAATTGGAAGATTATAATTGTAAGAAGGATCTTCTATTGCTATTGCATCTCCAGGCTTTAACAAACATTGCACAATTAAATGTAATGCTTGTTGCGCTCCTGATGTTATAAGTATTGAAGAAGGATTAGTTTCAATTCCCCGACTTTTTTTCACGTGTTTTGTAATGGTAGTTCTAAAGATTTCATTCCCCTGTGGATGATCGTATCCTAGGCTTCCAATAAAAGAACGTGTTGACGTTATCTCGCTTAAAAAGCTTTTCGGGAAAAGTTCTTCAGATAATTCACCGGAAGCTAAATTTATTAATTTATGTTCAACAGCTTCTTTTCTTATTTTTTGCGTTACAGGTTGACTAGGTAAAAAAGAACCCGCCTCAATATACCTATTCCAGCTAGGAATCCGTTTTTTGGTCATACCCCATATATCTTTACTGATTGTAGTACCACTGCCTCTATTTCTTTCAATTAGCCCCATTGATTCTAATTCGTCATATGCATGAACGACAGTACTTCTATTTAAATTTAAAGCACTAGCTAAATATCTCTCTGATGGCAATGGTTTATCAGGTGGAAACGTACCATCTGCAATTCCCTTTTCCATATATTCTGCGAGTTGTTTATAGATAGCTTTTTTCGCTTGTCTATCAGGTTTCCAATCCATATATACTCACCTCATTAGTTCCTTCAAACTTGCTTAAAATCTCGCTTTCTTCTTTTAGCAGTGTTATTCCTGGTAAAAGATTATATATTAATATTATTTCAATTGTAATGAACCATCCACTTCTTTTTATTTTAGCCATCCACTTAAATAATCAATCCTCATTTTTTCAACTGCTAAATCATCTCGTTTTTCTTCATGTTTTCTAACTTGCAATAACGGTTGTACTATTTGAATTTCAAATATCCCCTTCTTTTAGGGCAAAGAAAAAAGCACCTCCACGCACAATCCATTAATACAGAAACTCGATTGACCGAGTACTGTAAAATTGAATCATAAGCGAAAATGCTTATTTTTTCTCTAAGTATAACGTTATAAACTGTACGTCCCCAGGGTAATACGGCAAACTAGTCACGTTTGTCACGACAGGATTTCTTTACCCTTAAGGTCCATGAATCGAACGACACCGTGGCACTTTTTCGTTTGTATTTGTGGTGTCCCAAGTAAGTCCTTTTTTATAAAAAAATCAAAACTGGTGAAATTTTATGCGCATAAAATTTCACCAGCTTTTTAGATTTCAGAAATTGGTTTTGCCCCAACCTCTTGACGCTTACTTATGCAGAAAAATAAATAGATACCCTCGAACATACATTAAAGTATACTCAAGCTTGTTTCCTTTATATCAGTGATTAGCATATGACCCGGTGCATGGGTAATTACAATAGAAGGTTTACTTTCCATAGCTACTGCCTGAGGGGTTACGCCACAAGCCCAAAATACTGGTATTTCCCCTGGCTTAATGGACACGGCATCACCGAAATCTGGTTTTGAAATATCCATAATACCTATTTGTTCTGGACTACCAATATGAATCGGAGCACCGTGTACATTTGGAAAACGCGAAGTAATTTGGATTGCACGAATCGCATCCTCTGGTGTCATAGGGCGCATACTGACAACAGTTGGTCCTTCAAACACACCTGCTTTTTCACACGCGATATTTGTTTTATACATTGGCACATTACAGTTTTCTTGAATATGTCTTATTGAAATACCTGCTTCAAGTAGAGGTGTTTCGAATGTAAAGCTACACCCTATTAAAAAACCTACCATATCGTCTTCCCAAAAATCTGTAATATCTAATACTTCTTCCGTTAAAACACCATCCCGATAAATACGATATTTCGGAATGTCCTTGCGAATATCTGCATTTTTAGCAATTTTTAAAGGTATAAATGATCCAGGTTCTGTCACGTCTAATAATGGGCATGGCTTTGGATTTCGCTGACAAAATAGTAGAAAGTCAAAGGCATGCTCTTTCTTCAAAATCACTAAATTTGCTTGTGTAAACCCAATCGACATGCCAGAAGTTGGTCCAGAGATTTCTTGATTGCGAATAAGTTTACGGATTTCATTCGGTTCTAAAGCACTATATGTTGTCATCATCAATTCTTCACCCCTTATAAATTAACCATCCATGAAAAGATGCTCATGGATGGTTGTTAGATTAACTAAAAATTTTTGGAATTTCTTCAATAAATGTATTAATGCTGAGATATCCCATAAGGACAACTACAATTGCTCCAGTTACAGTTAACCAACGTGGATGCTTATAGGTACCAACAATTTCTTTTTTGTGTGCAGCAACTAATATAATGCCAAGTGCTAATGGTAAAATCATTGCATTTAATGCACCTACCAAAATTAACACATTAACAGGCTTTCCAACCAAGGCAAAAGTTGTTGTTGAAATGACGATAAATGCTATAATCACCCAATTATGATATTTCTCAATGCTAGGGTGGAATGAACGAATAAATGAAACGGATGTATAAGCTGCACCTACAACAGAAGTAATCGCTGCAGCCCACATAATCATACCAAACATACGATAACCAATATTACCCGCAGCTAGTTGGAAAACAGATGCAGGTGGATTGGCAGGGTCAATGACTAAACCTTTTGAAACAACACCAAGAACCGCTAAAAATAAAGCAATACGCATTACGCCAGTAATCAAAATACCTGTCACAGAGCTTTTTGTTACTTCTGGCAAGGATTCTTGTCCTTTGATGCCAGCGTCCAAAAGGCGGTGACCACCAGCAAAAGTAATGTAACCTCCAACTGATCCACCAACCAAAGTTACAATCGCAAACCAGCTAATTTCTTTAGGCCAAACGGTGCTCACAATCGCTTCTCCTACAGGTGGTGAAGTCTTAAAAGCAACAAATAGCATGAGTAGAATCATAACACCGCCAGCAATTTGCGCAACCTTGTCCATTGCCTTCCCTGCTTCTTTATAAATAAATATAAAAATAGCAAAAAGTGCACTTACAATGGCACCCATAATTGGATCTACGCCAAGCATTGCATTTAACCCTAATCCAGCTCCGGCAACGTTACCAATATTGAATGCTAAACCACCTATAACAATCATTATTGCAAGGAGAACACCTAATCCAGGTAACACCTTATTGGCAATTTCTTGCCCTCGCAAGCCAGAAACAGCAATGATTCGCCAAACGTTTACCTGTGCGACAATATCTAGAATTAATGAAATTAAAATGACAAATCCAAAGCTAGCCGCTAATTGCTGTGTAAATACTGTCGTTTGTGTTAAAAAACCTGGTCCGATAGATGAGGTAGCCATTAAAAAGGCTGCTCCTATTAACACACTTTTACTTGCTGTTTTTTTAACAAATTTACCTTTTTTCTCTTGCTCGATTACTGCTTCACTAACTTCCGTTATTTTTGCTCCCATTGGCTTACCCCTCCCTAATTGCACGTACTGATATTTGATGTTCTGCTAATCTTGAATGAATATACTTTGCAAACTCTACAGCATGTTCCCCGTCCCCATGAATACAAATAGTATTTGCCTGTAATGGAATTTCGATTTGCTGTTGTGACAGCACAATTCCCTCTTTCACCATTCTCACAACCTGATTCACAGCTTGTTCCTTATCGGTAATCAATGCATCAGGTTGTTGACGAGATGTTAAAGAACCATCCTTCTGATAGGTACGATCTGCAAACACTTCATGGGCTGTTTGAAGCCCTACTTTTTCTCCGGCTTTTGTTAATTCACTACCTGAGAGACCGAATAACACAAGTGAAGGTGAAATATCATAAATAGCTTGTGCGATTGCCTCAGCAATCGCTGGATTTTTAGCAGCCATATTATAAAGTGCTCCATGTGGCTTAACATGCTGCATCGTTTCATTGTAAGTCGTTAGAAAACCTTGCAATGCACCAACTTGATAAATAACCATATCATAGGCTTCCTGTGGTGTGATGTTCATCTCACGTCGTCCAAAACCATTTAAATCTGGTAATCCTGGATGTGCTCCGATTTTCACACCATTAGCAATGGCTAGCTTAACTGTCTCTCGCATGACTGTTGGATCTCCAGCATGGAATCCACAAGCAATATTAGCAGAGGTTACATATTTTAAGATTTCTTCTTGCTCTCCAAGTCGATAACGACCAAAACTTTCCCCTAAATCACAGTTTAAATCAACTCGAAACATCTTCTTCTCCCCGTTTTCTTCCCACTTAAGTAGTTATAATGAATACGTTTACAAATATTTTGTACCGATATTCGGAACTTAAGTTTTGAAATTTAAAAAAATCTTAACATATTTTATAATTTCTGAAAAGTATAAATTTAAAATTTTGAGAAAGAATATTTTTTTTGAAATTTTCATTTAAATTAAACTTGTTTTTGTTTATTCTTTAAATATAATATTTAATAATCCGTTATTTAAAACTGATATACCGAATTACGAAACTTCAGGAGTTGGTTTTTATGCTGAATTTAAAAGAGAATGTACAAATAAGACCTTTGAGCGATTCTGCACTAGTTATACATGTAGGTGAAGGAATCAGTGAGGCAATTCACTACAAAGTTAAAAATATATTGAATTTATTAGAGAGAAATCCATTTGAAGGATTCATCGAGGTTGTGCCAGCCTATAATAATGTGACAGTTTATTACAATCCGGTTGAAGTATACTTTTCAACTATAGAAAAAGGAGGCGAAATGCCTTACGAAAAGGTGAAAGCAACAATTCTTTCTTTAATGAACCAATCTCACATAGTTGAAACAACGAAGGAACGTGTCGTAAAAATCCCTGTAGTATATGGTGGTGAAATGGGACCAGATTTAGAATTTGTAGCCACTTATCATGGTTTAACACCTAATGAAGTCATTAAAATTCATTCTTCTGTAGAATATCTTGTTTACATGATAGGCTTTGCTCCAGGTTTTCCGTTTATGGGAGGAATGGACAGACAAATTGCAACACCTCGTAAAGAAACTCCACGGTTATCGATTACTCCGGGATCTGTTGGAATTGCGGGAAATCAAACAGGGATTTACCCATTAGAAACACCAGGTGGATGGCAAATCATCGGACGAACACCTTCTCGTTTGTTTCTACCTGAACAATCTCCTCCAACCTTATTACAACCGGGTGATCGAATTCAATTTGTACCAATTTCGTTAGATGAATATAAGAGCGATGGGGAGATGAAAACATGGGCATAAAGGTATTACAGCCAGGTATGCTGGCAACCATTCAAGACCTAGGAAGATATGGACTACAAAAGTTTGGTGTTATCGTCGGAGGAGCAATGGATTCAATTTCCTTACGAATTGCTAATTTACTTGTTGGAAATTCGGAAGGAGAAGGCGCTCTTGAGGTAACACTTTATGGAACAACCCTTTTATTTGAAACTGACGAACTGATCGCAATTACAGGTGGCAATTTACAACCTACAATAGACAGAATAGAAGCACCAATGTGGCGGCCACTTTTTATTAAAAAAGGCTCTGTTTTAAAATTTAATACTGCGATTAGTGGTTGCCGAGCCTACGTATCGTTTAGTGGCGGAATTCAAGTACCCAAAGTGATGAGCAGTAAAAGCACCTACATACGTGCTGGAATTGGAGGATTTCGAGGAAGAAAATTGCTGAAGAATGATGTTTTTGAATTAGATAGACGATCAGAGTTAGGAGAGGATCTTTTTAAACAATTAAAAAAAGAACCAACGTATCTTTCTTGGTTAGCTGATTACACACCCTTTGTTACATTTAAAAAAACGCAAACAATCCGCTTCATAAGAGGCTCTGAATATGAGCATTTCGATGAGGAGAGTTTAAAAAAATTCCTTTCAACGCCTTACACCATCACAACACAGTCAGACCGAATGGGCTATCGATTAGAAGGAGAAGCTATTCAATTAAAAGAGCCATTTGAATTATTATCCGAAGGGGTTACATTTGGAACGATTCAAGTGCCCTCCAATGGGCAACCTATTATTTTAATGGCAGATCGTCAAACAACTGGTGGATATCCTAAAATAGCTCAAGTGATTTCTGCCGATTTACCATCATTAGCACAAATGCAAGCAAATGGTCGAGTCTATTTTAAAGAGGTCACTCTTGAAGAAGCTCAATTGGCGTTAATACAGCAAGAAAGAAAACGAAATGAATTAGCATTTGGGCTTCGTTTAAAAGGTTATAGAAGCGATAGAGGCTATTCAATCGTCCAAAATTCGATTATTTAGATAGTAATATTCCCCAAAAAATTAGCAACTCCAGCGCAAAATGGGTAATCTCAAATGACTTTTGAGACTACCCATTTTTTAAAGCTGTTCATACCCCAATTGTTTAGAAATCGCTGCGGTAGCCTTCTTAAGTTTATCGACGAAGATTTCAACGTTTTCCCCTCGATAATTGGTTTCTAGTCCCGCAATACTCATTGCTGCAACGACTTCTCCTTTATGATCGTAAATCGGTGCTGCAACAGCAGAAGTATAATTTTCTAATTCTGAATGGCTGATTGTATAACCAAGTTCTCTAGCCTGCACAATCGTTTCAAAAAGCTTTTCCTTTTCTGTAATTGTCCCCATTGCAAATGATTTAAGTTCTACCGATTCAAGATATTCCTTAATGTCTGCATCCGGTAAAAAGGATAATACAGCACGAGGGCATGCCCCTGCATAAAGAGGACTTTTTCTACCAATTGCTGTGTAGAGTCGAACTTTTTGCTGCGTATCAATTTTCTCGATATAAACAGCATCGTCACCATCACGAACGATTAAATTAATCGCTTCTTTTACATCATTATGTAACTCATTCATAATTGGATCTGCAATTTTCCGCACATCTAGGCGCATTGATACTAAATGTCCAAATTTAAGGAAGAGAATGCCTAACCTATATTTTGCATCAGCCCCCTTTTCTAAAAACTCCATTTCCTCGAAAGATTTCAACATGCGGAAAGCAGAGGTTTTAGGGATTCCTGACAACTCAATTACTTCTTGGAATGACAGTTCAGTATGATCGATAAATAGATTTAAAATATCCATTGAACGGACAACCGTTTTATTATTTGTCAATTTAAGTTTTCTTCCCCTTCTATACTAGATTTAATCTAATCATAATTTTTCTTTTCTTAAATAATAATTATACCTAACATCTTACTGATTTTATATGATAAAGGAATAAAAAACAGGAGCAGAGAACGGTTGCTTTGCTTCCATGCTCTTCACCCCTGCTTGTTATTCTTATTTACGTTTTCCTTAAATAAAATCACTCCAATCAAACCAACGATGGAGAAGATAACTGGCGTGATGAAACCATAGTAATATCCATCAAATAGATTTCCTGAAGTTGATTGAAAATGATCCAATATATATCCAAAAATGATGGGTAGCAATACAGCACTTAGAAAGCCGCCCGTATTCGCAATCCCTGAAACAATTCCTGATTCTTCAAGTTTAAAAGATTGACGTACAGCTGCAAAGGTTAATGCACTTGCCCCATATCCAAAGCCAATGATAAAGAAAATAATAATTAGAAAAAAAAAGGAAGGATGCCCATTACATAAAAGGAAAGAAAACCACCCTAATAAAACAATGATATGAACGACAACATACGGTTTTTTAATTGTTCCTAACCGACTTGAAATCCAACTAGCTAGAGGTGCTCCAATAAGTGCCCCGATAAGACCGATCATAATCAGCTGGCTCGCATCTGAGCGAGTCATTTCATACATATTCATCCCATATGGTACTGCCCATGAACTGATAAAGCCTACATAACCGCCGACTACCCCAAAATGGCAAAAGAATAGAGCCCATGCTTGCGGATTTGAAAATATCCTTCGTAGTAAAACTGATGTTTTTTCACGTTGCACTTCTGCTGTATCAATTACTTGCTCATCCCCCAAAATTTGTTTTGTTTTTTTTACAAGTACAAAATAAAGGATAATGCCACATAAACATAATAGTAGTCCTACTGAGAAAAATGTTACCCTCCAACCAAATAAAAGTATCCACGTGGAGTAAGGTACTGTCGCCAATAAAAAACCAAGACTTCCTGTCATGCCCGCCAGGCCAATTAATCGAACAAATTCCTTTGGTTGAAACCATTGGGCCAAAATTAGCACCATGTTAACCCATATGGTCGCATCCCCTACCCCAGTTAGTATTCTGGCAAAAAACAGGACGAATTCATGTGTACCCAGACTATAAATAATTGTTCCTAAACCTGTAAGAGTAGCACCAATAATTAGAAAAAAATTTGACCCAAATCGATCAGCCAAAATCCCCATCGGAATTTGCAAACTCGTATAGACAAAAAATTGTATACTCGTCAATAATCCAATTGTTGATGCTGTTACATTAAAATCTCGCATCAATTGGTCAGTAATCAGTCCAGGGGCGGTTCGTTGACTCGCCATTAACAAATAAGTAAATAATACAGAAACAAATACTACCCATCTATATCTACTATTTTGTTTGTCCAATGATTTCTACTCCTATTAGCTTTTACTCTATATATATGAATTATAGGTAACGTTAAAAACCTATTTTTCAAAGTAGTTTTATGGTTTGAGTTTGGTTGAAAATGCTTTTAGTTCTCAATAACGAATTAATCTATTGGTTGGATGTGGCGTTGCAAAATGGCTATATATCGAAGCAACAATATAATCAGGCAAATGAACTGAAAAGTAGTGCGATTGCATAGCATTTGTTTGATAAATGACGGATAAGAAATAGAGGGCGGTATGCAACAAATTAGCTAAGTACTTTGGGCGGTCCATTCAGTATACCCTTCGATAAATGATTTAGTCTTCTATCGAAGGGTAATTATTTAATACAATTACCATACTTGAATATTATTTATAATTTGGAATACTTCATCGCAAATAGGTTTTCTGTATCTAAAAATCTTCTAAAGAATAAAGTTGATCAAGGGTTTAAGGCGCTTTTCCTTTTTCTGAGATGGTGCTTCAACAACAGGAGTGGGGAAAAATCAACATATTACACCGCATCCAAATGGCGGTTATCAGGTTAAAGGAGCAGGCAATTCGAAAGCTACCAAAATATTCAACACACAATATGAAGCTATTCAATATGGTCGAGATATCGCCATAAACCAAAAATCTGAATTGCTTGTACACAATAAACAAGGTCGAATCCGCGAAAAAAATAGTTATGGAAACGACCCTTATCCACCAAGAGGCTAAATATTAATATCTATTCACCACTATATTAATAGGTCGAAATTTAAAAATAGAAAAGAAGGTGAAAGCTTGGTAGATTACGTTCCCTACCAATTTTCACCTTCTTTTCATTTCAAATAACATTATTTCTCTTATTCTATTTAACTGCTAACGCCGAAGTTGAATCTGCTGCTAATTCTACTGGTAGATCCGTATATGGTAATCCATGTGCATCAGCTACCGCTTTATATACTATTTTTCCATTTACTACGTTTATCCCCTTCGCTAAAACAGGATTATCTAAAGCAGCTTGGCGATAGCCTTTATTAGCTATTTGCAAACCGTATGGAACAGTTACATTTGACAAGCCCATTGTTGAGGTACGCGCGCAAGCACCTGGCATATTCGCAACTGCGTAATGCACAACACCGTATACTTCATAAGTAGGATTACTATGAGTAGTAATTCGATCAATTGTTTCAATAGAACCCCCTTGATCTACCGCTACATCCACTACAACAGACCCCTTTTGCATCGTTTGAATCATTTCTTTTGAAACTAATTGTGGTGCACGTGAACCTGGAATTAGCACAGCACCAATTAACAAATCTGCTGTTTTCACTGCTTCAGCGATATTGTAGGTATTTGATGCAAGTGTACGAACACGTCCTTGGAACATATCATCTATTTGACTTAAGCGTGTAATATTAACGTCTAAAATTGTTACGTTTGCACCTAATCCTACTGCCATTTTCGCAGCATTCGTCCCGACAACTCCAGCACCTACAATCACTACATTTCCAGGTGCAACACCAGGAATACCACCTAAGAGAACTCCTTTTCCTCCTTTGGAATTTTCTAAAAACTGTGCACCAATTTGTACAGACATTCGGCCTGCAACTTCACTCATTGGCGTTAACAACGGTAAGGCACCTGAATCTAATTGAATTGTTTCATAAGCAATTCCAGTAACTTTACTTTCAAGCAAAGCTTTCGTTAATTCTGGCTCTGGAGCTAAATGTAGGTATGTGTAGAGAATTAGATTCTCTTTAAAATATTTATACTCCTCCTGAATCGGCTCCTTCACTTTAATCACCATATCAACATCCCAAGCTTCCTTAGTCGATTTAGTAATTTGAGCGCCTACATCTAAATAATCTTGGTCTGTAAATCCACTACCTAGCCCTGCACTCGATTCAATTATTACTTCATGACCACCTTTTTTGTAAGCCACAACACCTGCTGGAGTAATTCCTACTCGATTTTCATTATTTTTTATTTCTTTAGGTACACCAATTATCATTATATTTCCTCCTACCTATTTTTTTATTAGTTTTGGTTTATAACTACAAGTTTCATTTCTGTCATTTCCTCAATTGCATACTTCAGCCCTTCTCTTCCCATACCACTTTCCTTTACGCCACCATATGGTAGATGATCTAAACGGAATGTAGGAATATCATTTATAATGACACCACCTACATGGAGTTTTTGCGTTGCCTGTAAAGCAACATGGATATTATCTGTATAAATACCAGCTTGCAAACCATATTTGGAGTCATTTACTTGATCAAATGCCTCTTGAATAGATGTAAACTTCATAATAGATACGATTGGTGCGAATACCTCCTGACAGGAAACCTTCTGCTCCGGTTTTACATTTAATAGTACGGTAGGTTGTAAGATATTCCCTTCAGATTCTCCACCAGTTGCAATAATTGCCCCTTGCCCCTTTGCTTCTTCAATCCAACTTAATGTTCGTTTTACATCTTGTGGACTAATTAAGGCTGAAACATCCGTTGTAGGATCTAGGGGATCACCAAGTTTCAACTCTTTTGTAGCTGCTACAAATTGATCTACAAACAAATCATACATTTTTTCGTGAACATAGATTCGTTGAACTGAAATACATACCTGCCCTTGGAATGCAAATGCACCGGAAACGACACGTGGAATCAATTTATCAATATTAACATTTTCATCGATAATAACAGCCGCATTAGAACCCAATTCAAGCGTTACTTTCTTAAGACCTGCTTGATTGCGTATGCCAATACCTACAGCGGGGCTACCTGTAAAAGAAATCTTTTTCACGCGATTATCCGTGACTAATTTGTTACCAATTAAAGAACCTGCACCAGTAACGATATTTAACGCACCCTTCGGTAATCCTGCCTCTACTAATAATTCACCAATAAAATAGGAAGTTAATGGTGTTTGACTTGCAGGTTTTAATACAACCGTGTTACCTGATGCTATTGCTGGCCCTACTTTATGAGCTACTAGATTCATTGGGAAATTAAAAGGTGTAATAGCTGCCACGATGCCTAATGGTTCACGAACCGTATAGGCAATGCGCCCGTCTCCACCGGGGGCAGCATCCACAGGAATTGTTTCTCCGTGTATTCGCTTTGCTTCTTCAGCAGCAAATTTATACGTTTGAATTGTACGCTGAACTTCAGCTTTGGCGGTTGAAATAGGCTTGGCTGCTTCTAGTGCTATTAGCTCTGCTGCTTCTTCAGCACGTGCTTCTAATAAAGAAGCTAATTTTTCAAGAATAATCGCACGCTTATACAAAGGCATATTCGCCATCGTTTTACGTGCAGCATCGGCAGCTACTAAAGCTGCTTCTACTTCCTCGACATTTGCCTTCGGTATTTCTGCAATGATCTCGCTACTATATGGAGAGTATAATTCTGTATACTCTGCTGCTTCCACCCAATCCCCATTGATAAATAAATTTTTCCTCATTATAATTACCTCACCTTTCGTATAACAACTTATTTGCCAATACCTGATTCTCTACTTCTTGAATCGCTTTTTCTAGAATATCTAATAAATCTCTTAACTCCTTTTGGCTTATTGATAATGGTGGTGAAAATACAACAATATCTTGAGCATCTAGTACAACAGAGCGACATATTAATCCCAACTTTGCTGCCTCTGTCACTATTTGCGGAGCGAGGAGTCTTCCTTCATAAGAGATTTCTATACCTGCCATTAAACCTAAACCTCTTGCATCTACAATAAATGGATACTTCGCTTGTAATACTTTTAACCCTGCTAATAGCTCTTGACCACGAATTTCTGCATTTGCTACTAAATTATCTTTCTCTATAATTTCAATGTTTTTCAACCCAACTGCACATGCCATTGGATGACCACTATAAGTGTATCCATGCAATATAGTTCCTTCTGATAACTCAGAAAATTCTTGGTGTATTTTCTCTGAGATCATTACACCACCTAATTGTGCATATCCACTAGTAACACCTTTTGCAAAGCACATCATATCCGGTACTACATTAAAATGTTCCATCGCAAAGAACTTACCCGTCCTACCAAATCCTGTGATAACTTCATCAGTTATCATCAAGATACCGTACTCATTGCAAATTTCACGAATTTCTTTGAAATAATTATCCGGTGCAACATGCACCCCTCCTGCACCTTGTACTGGCTCGGTGATGAAAGCAGCTATTGTTTCTGGACCTTCAGTTTCAATCAAATCACGTAAAGCCTGTATGGAGAAATGATCTACGAATAGAAAATCCGGTGCATTAGAATTTGTAAAATCACGAAATCCTTTTAAACCCGTCGCACTTGTAGCACCGATTGCCACCCCGTGATAAGATCTCGATCTTGAGATAATTTTTCTTCGAGAAGTTTCCCCTTTTAATATCCAATAATGACGAGCCAATTTATAGGCGCTATCATTGGATTCGGAACCACCGGACGTAAAAAATGTAGTATTTAAATCACCAGGTGCTAATTCTGCTAACTTTTTTGCTAATAGAATAGCAGGCTCATTACTAAACGTTGCAAAACAAGAACTGAAGGCTAATTTATCCATTTGTTCCTTCGCTACTTCACCAAGTTCTGTTCTACCATGTCCGATATTCACATTCCAAAGTGAAGACATACCATCAATAACTTTTTTACCTGTAATATCATACAGATAAACACCTTTTCCTTCTGTAAAAATAAATGCCGGTCCATTTTCCGTCTTTACTGGCGAAGTAGGGTGTAGAAAATGCTTTTGGTCTAACACTTTAAGTTCTTCAACAGAATAATTTCTTTTCATAAAAATACATCCTCTCTTTTAAATGTTTTTAAACAATACACTCACAATTTATCAATTTCGCCTTGGCGTAATTGCGTCCGGATTTTGAATTGTGCTCGCACAATTCATTCCTTTCAAAATCCGTGACATCCGCCGGAGGCTTTATCTTCATTCAGTAGGTGTTTGGACACCCACTGAAAAAGTAATCAAAATCGCATTCATCTCACCACCTATAGAGGTGGGAGTCTTCTGCTGAATGAAGACAAACAATAAGCTTGCCAACTACTAAAATGTGATTTACTTACATCTCGGAAATGAATTAATTTAATTTTCAATTAATTTTGAATACGGGAATTGTTTCGTCGATTTAATTGTTAAGAGAGATTTGTTTTATCAAATAAGCCTACCCCCTTTTTCCATAACATTCCTAATCATTCAGCTACCTAAGCTAGAAGCATTATGAGAGACACTATATTAGTTTGAAATGGATATTCCCAAAAGTTAACGATGATTAACTCTCGCTCCACTTAATAATATAATTTGCCAAAACATTAGTTACTTCTACTACGCTATCTAAATGAACACATTCATCTGGTCCATGCATATTTTCTCCAATTGGCCCAAAGCACAATCCTTGTTTTCCGTAATACTGAGTAAATCGTGCATCATTTCCTCCAGCTCTTCCAACCATTATTACTTTATGTCCCATAACATCTTCTGCATTTTCGATGAATAATTTTACAAAAGGGTTCTCAGGATCTTGGTACCATGGCTCCGTTGACCATCCAAACCACTCTATAACAGGTGGATTTTTATCCATCCACTCATCGCCTAAGACAGATTTCATAATCGTGTCTTGTACTAGTTGCTTAATTTCTTCGCGAGTTTCCCCTGGGATAAAACCAATTCTTCCTTCGAGGATCGCTTCCCCTGGAACTGTCGATACCCAGTCCCCAGCTTTTAGTACACCTAAGTTTAAGTGAACGGACTGTCCAGACCCCTTTTCAAATAAATCAAACTTAACATTTTTAGCACGCCATTCACTTAATTCATCCAGCGCACTAAGGATTTTCATCATTTTTGAAATAGCATTTATGCCTTCATGCGCTAAACCAGCATGCGCTGTTCTTCCCTTTACGTACACTCGGAAATACATAATCCCCCCATGACTTATTGTCATATTCAAATTATGTGGCTCTGTCGAAATGTACCCATCTGTTACGAAGCCTTCCTCCAAACATGCTAAAGCTCCGCCTCCACCACCAGCTTCTTCTTCTATTACTGAATGTAGCTGAACATCTCCAGCAATTGGATAACCTAAATCAATTAATGTTTTCAATGCGAACCAATTTGAAATAAGTCCTGCTTTCATATCGGCAGAGCCTCGACCGTATAACTTGTTTCCAATAATATCTCCACTCCATGGGTCCATCGTCCAGTTTGAATATGGTTCTGGAGAAACAACATCTACATGCCCATGAATCGTTAATGACTTACCATTGGAGACACCTTTATGTATTCCGATAATATTTTTTCGGTCTTCAAACGGAATACCTGAATCAATAAACGCTTCATGAGCTGAAACCTTCTCATATTTTGGTTCAATCTCATGCAAAATCAAGTTAAGTTCTTCATATTTTTTTTTCATGTATAATTGCATCTCTTGTTCATTACCAACAACGCTTTTTATACGTACGACATCTTGAATTGTTTTAAATAATTCTTCTTTATTTTCTTCTATATACAGTCGAATTTTTTCTTTCAAAGCAATCACTCCTTTATTTACTTCTTGTGTCATTAAAAAGAGGAAGATTATCTAAGAGATTCTCATCCTCTAAATAGTTAATTCAAGACTTTAATCTTATCTTCATTAAAAATCTCTTTATCTAATGACTCCAAGTCATCAATAGAGTCCATGCTTCCAAGTTCTTTTTTAAAGAATCTTGTTATAAACAGCATGTAAATGATTCCGATTATAAGCCAAACGATTCCACCTATAAATGCATCAGCGTGTAAATGATACCAAAGAACTCCAGTAGCTAATGCTCCGAAAGAAGGCATAATTAAGTACTTAAAGGTTTCACTGCCTGATCTCCTTTTCTGACGAATATAGAAATGAACAATAACAGATAGGTTAACGAATGTGAATGCAATTAATGCCCCAAAGTTAATGACTGAAGCAATTAATTCTAAATTTGGTCCTATTGCAAATAATGATACGATTCCCGTCAAAACAACCGTAAAAACAGGCGTTCTAAATTTAGGGTGTAAGTATCCGAAAGTTTTTTTAGGAAGTACACCATTTCTGCCCATAACAAACAGCAAACGAGATGCACTTGCATGAGATGCAAGTCCTGAAGCTACAGTAGCAGCGAAAGCTCCTGCAATGAAAAGCAGTTGGAATAACTTCCCTCCTACATATAAACCAATTTCTGGCAATGTATCATCTACATTTTCGAACACAGAAACATCCGGGAATAATGCTTGTGTAAAATAAGAAGCAATAAAGAAAATACCCCCACCGATTAAAACAGTTAGAAGGATTGCTCTAGGAACTGTTGATGTATCCTTTGCTTCTTCCGTATACATTGTTATTGCGTCGAAACCGATAAACGAGAAAGCTACTACTGTTGCCCCAGTTAAAACGGCTATTAATTTCACATTTTCATGTGATAGTGGATGAATCGTGAATAAAGTACCATTTCCCATACCGTGATAAAGTTGTACAGAAGCAAGTATTATGAAGATACCTATTAAACAAATCGTGAAAACAACGAGTATAAAGTTTAAGCTGGATGTTGATTCCATACTATAAGCATTAATTGCAGTAACTACAATGACATAAGCAAAAACCCAAATCCAAACAGGTACATTAGGAAACAGAGATTCCATATATATTCGAATAATTAATGCATTAACTAAAGGTAATAATAAATAATCTAATAACGATGCCCATCCTACGAGGAATCCTAGGTGAGACCCCATTGTTTCCCGGGTGTATGTATATGCTGAACCAGCAGCCGGGAATACCTGTACCATCTTTCCATAACTAATCGCTGTCAATACCATTACTAACAAGGCGACAAAATACGCCATTGGTACTACACCATTTGTTAATTTTGATACAATTCCAAACGTATCAAAGACCACTGTAGGCGTCATATATCCTAATCCCAGTGCAACAATTGACCAAACACCTAATGACCTTTTGAGCGTAGTGTTATCTGTCATTCATCCATCCCCTTTACATATTTTTAGCTGCTTCATTAATGTTTTAAACTGCGACTAATCAATCTGATCTGTATTGAGCACTGGTGGTTTATGCTTAAGACCTTTTGTCATAAATAATAAATAAATAACACCAATCCCTAACCAAATACTACCAAGAGCAATCGAATAAACATCTAGGTTGAAAAGCAAACAAGTTGTAAGTACTGCTCCGATTAATGGAAAAATCAAATAGAAGATAATCCCCTTTAAGGAGCGTTCTTTTCGCTTACCGTAATATAAAAAAACAACGGATAGATTCACAGCAGTAAATGCAAGTAGGGCGCCAAAGTTAATGAAAGACGCGACAAAGGTTAGACTTAAAAACATTGCAGATAATGATAAAAGACCAATTAATAAAATGTTGTTAACCGGGGTTCTCGTTCTTTTATTTAGTTTTCCAAAAAAATTTTTAGGTAATTGTCCATCTCTTCCCATTGCGTATAATACACGTGCAGCACTTGCTTGAGATGCGGACGCGGAACCAAATACAACCACTGCAGTTTTTGCTAGGAATGCTGCTTGTAAGGCATTCCCGCCTACTAGGAAAATAATTTCATAGGAAGCAGAATCAGCATCTTTAAAACTCGTATAATCTGGCCAAACATTATGTGCAAAATAAGATACGACTACAAAACATAATCCACCAATTATTGTTACTAAAGATATTGCACGCGGTATGTTTTTCTCCGGATTTTTCACTTCTTCTGAAAAAGTAGAAACTGCATCAAAACCGAGGAAAGAGAAACATAATAGTGCAGCACCAGCAACTATATACTTAAATGACTCCTCGGTATTAATAAAGGGATCAAGGTTAAATAAAATGCCAGTCCCGGTTCCAGTTACTATTGATTTAACTGATAAGATGCTAAAGACAATTATAAATAATACCGATAAGCCTATTACAATCATGTTGATATTTGCGCTTAACTTTACACCTCTAACATTTACAAACGTCACAAGAACTACTAATGTAAGTATCCAAACATACTGTGGAACTTCAGGTATAGCAGCTGAGAAGAAAATACCAAATAGTAAAAAGTTAACCATTGGGATCAAGAGATAATCCATTAAAATTGCCCATCCCACTAAGAAACCAACATGAGAATTAATAGCTTTTTGCGCATAGGTATAGGCAGATCCCGCAATGGGGTACGCTTTTGCCATTTGACCATAACTATGAGCCGTAAACATCATCACAATTAATGCAATTACATACGATCCAGCGACCATACCATGAGATATTTTAGAGGCTATGCCGTATGTGCTAAACACTGTAGTTAAAGCCATAAAGGCCATCCCAGTAACAACAACAGACGTTAAAGAAAGCGATCTAGACAAATTAACTGGATGTTTCATTTTTTTCACTCCTCGAATAGTAATCAATTACGCCTTGGCGTAATTGCGTCCGGATTTTGAATTGTGCCACCACAATTCATTCCTTTGAAAATCCGTGACATCCGCCGGAGGCTTTGGGCCAACAAGATGTTGGTCACTCAGTCGTTGCCACAGGACGTGGCGTTCTTAGACTGAGTTCCTCTATTTCAGTAGGTGTTTGGACACCCACTGATAAGGTACCAAAATCGCATTCATCTCACCACCTATAGAGGGGGAGTTTTCTGCTGAATAAAGATAAAAAAATCTTCCCGGTAAAATGATCAATTAACTAAAATAGTAGGATAGTAGACTGATTCACTATAAACAACTTCACCATCCATAATTGTTAACAAAACTTTCGTTTGAAGAATTTCTTTATTTTCTACTTCAAAGAGGTTTTTATCTAGTACAATAATATCTGCTAATTTTCCGACTTCTAATGTACCCAAATCTTTTTCTCTGAATGTGCTGTATGCTGAACCTTTTGTATACGCTTTCAACGCTTCTGCGAGTGTTATCTGCTCTTGGCTATTCCACTCATAATCACCAGTAAAGTCTAGTCTCGTAATCGCATGGAAAATTTCTTTAAAAGGATCTAATGTTACTATTGGATAGTCTGTACCAAGAGCAATATACTCGACTGCGTCGTATAACGTTTTACATAAATACGTATAAGGGTCTTTCTCTTTACCGACACGCAAAGTATGACTTTCTTTTGGCATCAATGCTAGATGAGAAGGCTGTACAGATGGAACAACCCCCAATTCTTTAAATCTCTTAATATCTGTCGGATGAATCACTTCAATATGCTCTAGCGTATGTCGTGAATCTCTCACACCATTATCCATCCTTGCTGCTTCAAATATATCTAGAGCAAGCCTAACTGCGCCATCACCAATTGTATGGAAGCGAATTTGAAATCCTTCTTTGTCCGCTTTTGTCACCCAGTTTTTGATCATTTCTACAGGAAAAGCAGTACTCCCTCGTGTTATAGGTTTGTCTAAGTAAGGATCTAACATGTATGCAGTATGTCCAGTTACAACGCCATCAATAAACTGCTTAAGTCCTGCAAGCTGTAATTTTTCGGAATTGTACTTTTCACGCAAGCTTATCGCTCTATCTATATCATCATTTAACTCAGGGTAAAGATGAATTCGAGTCGTAAGTTTTCCAGCTTCATCATATGCCTTATACATATCGAAACTATTTAACTTATCAAAACTACTTGCAAACAAATCATTTACTGATGTAATGCCTAATTGAGCTGATTTTTTTAAAAACTCTTCAAACAATTCTTCTTTCCGTTTATCCGGAAATGCGAGAGCAATATCCACAACTAAATTCATTGCTGTTTCAAGAAGAATTCCTGTGATTTCATTATTTTCATCTTTTTGAATCGTACCATTAGGAGGGTCTTCAGTTTCATTTGTAACCTTAGCATTTTCAAGTGCTAAACTATTAACCCACGAATAATGACCTTCTGCGTGGAAAAGAATAATCGGGCGATTAGGAACTACTTTGTCTAAAGAAAAACGTGTCGGCAAGCATTTCTCTGCCCAATTTGTATGATCCCATCCATAGCCTATAATCCACTCATCAGCATGCACGTTTTCCGAGAATTGCTTTACTAAACTAGCAACTTCTTCTTCCGAATGAGCATCCGATAAATTGATACTTGCATGCGTGAAAAGACTACCAAACATGAGATGAAGGTGCGCATCATGAAATCCTGGCATAATGAGTTGGTTGCCATAATGATATTCCTTCGTGTCTAAACCTATAAATGGTTTTATTTCCTCCATCGAACCTACTGCAATGATTTTGTTACCTTTAATCGCAATAGCAGCTGGCTTTGCTTCATTTTCTAAACCTGTAAATACTGCTTCACTCGAAATAACTTTATCAGCGATAACCATTTATAACTCCTCTCTTTACCTAAGATTTACTTCTAATGGAACTCATAACAATCTATTGAAAGCGCTTACATAACTAAAGAAGTTAAATAATCGCAATAAACAATGGGCATCCACTGTTCGCCTATTAAAATAGGCGAACATAACGGACAAAAGACTCATACTAATTTAAGCTTGTAAACTGGATTTTTCCATTCCAAAAGTGTTGCATATTCTAATGACTCAACATCCCCAGGTAAATAGCCTGGCATTACTTTATTTAATACGTATCCGTTTTTCATTTGGAATGTTAATACAGGATCATATATTTTTCCTTTCACTACCTCTAGTGCATACTCATCTGCACTCATCTGCTCAGCATATTTATAGTAAAAAGGTATACGACCACCTACTAAGATACTTTCTAAGTTAAGTTTCTCACATATTCTTTTTCGGCCATCATACAAATGACGTCCCAATTGTAACCCTCTAAAATCTTCGTGTACTCCAATTTCAATACCATATAGGTTTCTACCATTAGGGTTATGATTTCGAATAAATCCTAAATCACAGATTTGAAAATATGAGTGACTATCTCCGTAATCTTCAAAATTTACAATTAGACTTAAAGCGGTTCCTACAATTTTACCGTTATATTCTAGACAAATTTGACCTTCTGGGAACAACTCAATCTGACTTTCAAAATGCTCATATTTTAATGCCATATCAGGTCCAAAACACTTCATAGAAAGTGCAGCAACTTCAGCAAGATCCTCTTTTAAAATATTGCGGACAACTATTTCTTGTCCATTATTTTTTAAATTTACTTGAGACATAATAAATTCACCCTCTTATTTTATTGGAATTAAATTAAAGTTTATTACTTTATTAATTGTGTAGACTGTCTCCCACACATTCTTTAGAAACTATGTATGGGAGACATGGAGAATGTAGATAAGTCTACTACAATATATTTAGTTACCTAGATTAGTAACATTTTTTATTATTTTGATGATTTGTCAAATTAAGTGCAACAATTGCTCATTAAAAGCCTCGTTTGCAGTTTTCCAACCAAGACATTTTCTTGGTCGGTTGTTGATATAG